>JAFAUH010000047.1 GCA_019243445.1 Streptomycetaceae bacterium
TCCGAGCAGGCACTGAGAGGACCGAAACGACACCAAGCCGTTTCGGGATACTGGCACACCCCCAGCACCCTGGGCGCCTACCTGCGCATCCGCTCCTACCTCGTCAGCGCACGCGGCCACGGCATCCACCCCCTGGACGCCATCCACTGCGCCCTCGCCGGAAACCCCTGGCTCCCCACCCGAGCCTGACCACGCACTGCCAAGCCGACCCCGGCCATCACCCGTGAATGGACACGCGGGAGCGTGACGGTCTCCCCAACACGCCACAGCAGGTCCGCACCCGTATCAGCGGCGGCGCACCACTGCCGGAAGCCGTAAAAGCCCCGGTCGGCCAGCAGCAGCATGCCCTGTTCCAGACAGTCGAACAGTTGGAAGGCCAGGGTCTGTTCACCGCTGCGTTTGCCGGCGATCGGCCCGATCGCCGCCCCGATCGGAGCCAGGGAACCGGTCTCGACCAAGGTGAGCATCCGCGCCTTGGGAAATGTGGAGGGGTGGGTTTCGGTACCGGAGCGGCCGAACTCCTCTACATTGTCATGGGTGTCGGGCAGGTCCCATTCCATGCCGTCGATGGAGACCAGGCGGTGGCGCCCGAGCCAGGCCCCGCCGGTGAGCTCATCGGCGACCGGTACGGCAACCTGGTCGAAGATCTCCGCGAGCACTTCGGATCCCAGCCGCTTGCGAGCCTGGGTGATAGCGCTGGCCGTGGGCACCTCCCAGGCCCGATCCCAGCATCCCCACCGCTCCAGGGGCTCCGACAGGCGGGTGATGGCCTCCTCATAGTCGTCGTCCGCGAACAGCGCCAACGCCATGACCAGGTAGACCACCACGTGGGGCGGGAGCTTCCCGTCCGACCGCTTCGCCTACCGTCCGAACGCCCGCACGGCGTCGTCGATCACATCACGCGGAACCGCCCCCGCCAGCAAGCCGATTGAGATCCACTCCGGCAACCGACCACTCATTACCTGATCCTGACTCACGGCCAGCAACCTAACGGACTCGGCCCCGACCGAAGACCGCAGCCCCCACCTTGATCAACTTACGCTACGTGGCATTGCCTCAAGAAGAAACGCACCCGGAGACGGTTGAATGCAGTGGTGACGCGCACAGGCGCGGGCTCCTTGCGGTGTGGAAGTGCTTTCGACAGCCTCCGAACCTACGGCCCGCCCTGTGCGCGTTCTCTGCTTCGCGGCCCGTGGCGCGAACATCCAACCCGGTCAGCGTATTGACGCCAAGATCGACCCCAGGCACCCACACTCATGCCCGGAGAACTTGTTTTTGGAACCCTGCAAGTATCCAGGATCTGGATCCGGCGCATGGTGTGTTCGATGGCGGCGAGGATGTACTGGCGTTACCCGGCGAGGGTGATGGTCTCGATGACGTCCATGGCGAGGAGGACGTCGGCCTGGGAATCCAGGAAAAATTCCTGACTCATTGTCATCCACCAGGCGCACCGTTGGAAGGCCAAGTCAGACAGGGAGTGACCAGGCGCAGTCCGCCCGCCCGCGCCACTGCGAATCACAGACGGGCAGACTACTCGTTTTTCAGCGTTGCTTGGCGTAACGCCTCCAACTCACGAACGCGAATGCCGCACCCGCACCGAGGAGCACGGCACTAAGGAAGATCATCTTCGGCAGGCCGGAAATACCGGTGGGGGCGAGCGCACCCGCGTTTGTCCTGGTTTGGACTGGTTTGGCAGGCGACGTAGACCTCGGCAGCATAGACTTCGGCGACGCAGACCTCGGCGGTGCGGACTTCGGCGGTGCGGACTTCGGCGGCACGGACTTCGGCGGCACGGACTTCGGCGGTGCCGCCTGTGGGATGTACACCCCGGCGTCGATCGTGTGATCGACCCCTCCCGGCTTGGCCGGCGCCCTGACGGGTGCGTATCCGTTGCACAGTTGCCCGGCGGTCGGCGGGATCACGTTGGAGTCATGTGCCCGGTTGTTCCCGGCCAGCGGGAGCGTGAACCGCAGCTCGGTAGCCGGCGGCTGACTTGGCACCTTGCTGGTGTCCGCGGTACACACATCGAACTGCACCGTGTACTTCGCACCCGGCGTGAGCTGGTACGCAGCGCCGACACCACCGAAGTAGTACTCGCCGGCGGCGTCGGTCCTGGTCGTGGCGACCTGCTTGCCTCCCGCGTCCAGTAGGTTGATCGTCGCCCCGGGCAGCAGCACTTCCGCCGGATCCTGGATGCCGTTGTGGTCGCCGTCGAACCACACGAGGTTACCGATCTGGACCGGCGCGTTCGCCGCCGCGTACGCGATGTCACCGAGCCCGCCGGCTTTGCCGAACCCGTTCTGCTCCTGGCCGATGAACTGGTACGCGTTGGCGGCCGGAGCGTTGCCCGGGCCCTGACCGGTGGTGATGTCGTAGTAACCGGTCCCGGCGGTTTCGATGTTGACGGTGGGGTCGAACTCCGTGCTGACGACCCACTGCTGCTGCGGGATGTAGGCCACCGACCCCAGCGCGGTCTCCTGATGCCCGCCGGCGAAGAAGTCGCCCGGGAAGTATTCGACGACACCGTTGGCCTCGCCGTCATCGTTGGCGGGGGTGGCGTGGTTGGGGCAGTTTCCGGTGCCTTCCCACGCGTACCCACCGGTGGGACTGGCACAGGCCATGTTGATGTCACCACCGGACATGCCAAGTTCCGACGTGATGTTCCCCGGACGAGGATCCAGCCCCTTCGCACTGAGCACATCCATGAAACGGTCGCGGAAACCCAGGATCATCGAACCGTCGCGGCCGAAGGCGAGGGAGGCGAGCTCCGGCTGCGGATCGATGAAGGCGCCGCCCACCTTCCGTTCGTCCCACGTGGCCAGGCTGGTGTTCCACGGGTTCCAGTGGGTGGCCTGGTCGACATTGCCGGCACCGACAAAGACAGTGCCGCGCTTGTCGGTGAGCGGGTGGGTCAGCACCGTGGTGAACCGCTTGCCGTCATAGGTGTAGACGACGGCTTTCAGGTCCGCGCGCTGCTGCGTGCTCTCCGCGTCGCACACGCCGCCGATGTGCAGCATGTTGTCGTGAACGGCGAGACCGAACGGCCGCCAGTCGCTGGGACTCGCGCACCCCGGGTCCGGGATCCGCACCGTCGCTTCGGGCGCCGAGGCAGTGGCCCCGGTCGCGTTGAAGCTCACCAGGGTGCGGGTCAGCAGATCCACCGCGTACAGCGTCGAGCCGTCCTCCGACAGGGCCATTCCACCGATGCTCTCCTTGCCCGGCGCATCGGTGAACCCGGGGTCCTTGGTCGTATCGGCGGCGTCGTGCGGTGTCACCGCGGCACCCTCCACCTTCGCGAACAGGGTCGGTGCGCCCCCGCCGTTGGCGGGCACGGTGTAGATCGCGTCACCGCCATCCGGCCCGTACGGGGCGTATCGGCGGGCGAACTCGGCCTGGAACAGCCGGTGCCGGTATTTGTCGTAGGCCAGCGCGAACGTCGTGCCCACCTGGGACTGTGTGTCGAGCGTGGTCGGGCACGCCACCTGACTGGGACACGTACCCCGGATGTTCTCCCCGAACGCCACCAACGACCGGGTGTCTTTCCCCTCAGCACCGTTCTGGATCGGTACGAAATACCGCGAATCTGGCAGCGCGTAGTCGGCCGGGTCCCAAACCCCGGTAATCACCGAGGCGTTCTTGCCGCCCGACACGTCCACGAACGTGGTGAAGCTGTCGAAGTGGTCAGCCGCCGTCGAGGCCGGCGCCGCCTGCAAATAATCACTGTACGGCGCCGGGACAGTGATATCGACGCGGTACTGGCCGCCGGTCAGCACGGTCGACGGCGACACCACGACCTTTCCGGTGGCATCCGTGGTGCCGGTGACGTGATGGCCGGCCCGGTCGGCAACGTCAACCTTCATGCCCCGCTGCGGCACATCCATGGTCGCGTTGATCACGCCGGTGCCGAAGAAATCCCGCAGCACCTCAACCGTCAGTGTGCCGTCAGCAGTCGATGCGTCCGCCGCCCCAGCCGTCGTCACCATCGTGCCCGTGGCGCTGCCTGCCAGCAACAGGCCGGACAACCCCACCCGCACCAGCCGGTCCCGCCGGTCCACACGCTTCCCGACTGTCCGGCTCAATCCCCTACCGGCTCGGCTCATAGCTATCGTTGCCCCCTGCCCTGTGAACACCACACCCGCTTCGAGCTGAAGTCCCGATTCGTGACCCCAGGTAACACGTCGACCACGAAAAGCCACCGTGAACCAACACATGATAGCGCCGCATCTGGCAAGTTGGAGGGCCAATCAGCGGACCTGCTAACGTCGCACCGCGTGCGGAGCATGAGAATCCAGCAAGACTTCTTGCAGGGCGCGGCTGGTCGGCGCCGATGGCTGCGACCACGCTGGGTGGCAGCCGTCATCGGCATTGCGGCTGCCGCAGTGGCCGCGTTTGTGGCCACTGACAGCGACTCAGGTCTCACCGGCCCGCGTGCATTGACCTCGGATGAGGCGAACCGGCTGGCGATCACGCGGTTTCGCAACTACCAGGCGGGGGGCCGCCCGGTGACGATCACCGTGCCGGGCACCGCCGGGACGCTGGTCATCACCGGGTCCATCGATTACCGCGCCAAGCTCGGTTACGGCGTGGTGCACGGCACCGGGCGCGATACCTCCAGCGACGGGCTGCTCGAGTGGACGGCCACCACCGTGCTTGTCCACCCTATGGCGACCACCCCGGCGGACGCACCGGAATCGCCGCCCGCGTCGGATTGGTACGGCCGTCCGTTGCAAACGTCCGGCAGTTCCTTGGACAGTTCGTTGGCCATCGCACTCAGTCTCGGCAGCGACCGGCCTGACAACGCCGAATTGCTGCCACAAAACGGAGCTGTCTGGGTGGGACAAGGCCGGTTGCACGGCCATCAGGCGGACGTCATGACCGGGTCGAACGCCCGTGCCACATCCGACACGGCTGGCGCCGTGCGCTACTGGATCGGCTCGGACGGCACCATGTACCGGGTTGCGGCCACTGTGGCCTCCGAGTCGCAACCGGTGGTCATCGATTTCGACACCCGCAAGTATGTTCCGGTCCGGCCGGTACCCGCGCTCCCCTCGACGCGGTAGCCGCCGCTCAAGGCGTCCGCACCCGCGCACAGTCGGCGAGCAGTGACACCGACGGCAGCGGGATGCTCGCGGCCTCCGGTAGCGCTGGAACAGCCGGCACAGTGGTGGCGCCGACGGTGGTGGCATTCGGGAACTGTGGCTGCGCACCAGGCGCAGCCACATCGGTGAACGGGATACCGCCTGGTGCCGTCAGAGCCGCCCAGGTGCCGGATGGCGTGGGCGACTGGGCGGGAACCGGGCAGGACGCGGTCGTCGCGAGCGCAGCGGGCACGGTCGTCCGTAGATCATTGCCGTGCAGGCAGTTACCCTGTCCGTGCGTGGCGGCGGGGAACGTCCAGCCGACGTCAACGCCGTTGGCGGCGAAGGCGTTGTCCACGATCTGGTTGCCGTCTGGCGGTATGTCAGCAGTTGCGGTGATCACCAGCCCAGCGTTGTTATTGCCGGTGATTCGGTTGCGGATGAACTGGTTGTCGCTGCCGCCATCGATGCCGATGCCGATGCCCCACCCCCCGTCGGCCTGTTCGGGTGTCGGTGCCTGCTCGTTGGCCGCGATCAGGTTGCCGACGACAACGGCACCCTGCTGCGGGAGCAGCTTTTCTTGATGGTCGGAGTCGGTGGTGAGTCCGACTCGGTTACCGGCAAGACGGTTACCGACCACGTACATCTCGCCACTGGCGTTGGTGCCTTCGTAACCGACCGCGTTGAGTTCGGCAACGTTGTCCCGCACCACGATGCGACATGGCTTGCATTGTCCGACATAGATCCCCGAGTCAGCTCCGCCTGAGGTGTACGAGTGCTCGATGACACCGTCCTGCGCGGAGAACGCGTAGATGCCGTACAGCCCGTTGCGGGTCGCGGTCACGTAGGAGACCAGGAATGATTTCAGGAAGGTGACGGGCTCGTTGCCGGTGTTGTAGCCGCCGCTTCGCCCCGGCAACCCAGCGACCGCCGCCGCTGAACCAGTGACCAGCACCCCGTTTTGGGTGTTGTCCTCCACCGTCAGATTCTCCACCGCCACCCCGGGTGCGGCGACGACGATGCCATTCGGTTGCCGCAACTGCCCGTCGATGATGACCTTGTCCCGAGACTCGCCACGAAGAGTAATACGAGCCGTGGCGATCTTCACCGACTCGTGGTACACGCCCGGCGCAACCAACACGAGGTCACCGGGCTGAGCGAGGGACACCGCGGCCGAGATCGTCGGGGCGTCAGCCGGCACTCGGATCGTCACGTGCGCACCGGTCGGCCGCCGGCCTTGGCCCGATCCGTCATCGCCGACGCCGCAGCCGACCACGAGTGTCAGTGTGCCCAGCACCGCGACGAGGGCGCGAAGACCGAAACGAAGCATGATCTCAGTCTGGCACAGCCGCCCAATTCGCCTGCGGTAAAGCGGATATGGCATCCTCCACTCCGTGCGCCGAGCCGATCAGTACCTGTCACGCCGCGTGTTTCTCGGTGCTACCAGTACCGCGGTGGCCACCGGCCTCACCGCAGGGTGCGAGTCGGGTTCCGCTCAGTCGAGCCGACTCGATGCCCCTGCGTCAACCACGCCGGTGTCACCAACGGGCCGGTATCAGGCGGGCATCACGCTTCCGCAACCCGCCCAGCCCAACCTGCTGGCCGTGGTGGCCGACCTCGGTGATGCCGTGCCTGTCGGCCCGTTACTGGCCGAACTCGGCCAGACCATCTGCACCCTCACCGCAGGGACCGATGCACGATTGCTGGGCCTACCGCCAGGCGATCTCACTGTGACAATCGGGGTGGGCCCACGACTGGTACGCATGGCCGGTACTTCCCTACCCGGTGCAGCGGATCTCCCACAATTCTCCCGCGAGCAGATTTCCTCGCAGGCACGCGGCGGTGACCTGCTGATACAGATCTGCGCAAGCGACGCCTTGGTCATACCGGTCGTGGCTGCCGCGCTTTTGGACCAGGCTGGTGACCGGATACACGAACGCTGGCGGCAGTCCGGACGCCGCGGTGCGAACATTCCAGTAGATCAGGACCTTACCGCGCCTCGGAACCTGCTCGGTTTCATCGACGGCATCGTGGGCCCCCACACGACCGCCGAACAACAACGAGACCTGTGGCTGGCCTGGCCGGCTCCGGTCGCCGACGGCACCATTGCCGTACTACGACGCATGGAACTCGACCTGCCGCGGTTCGCCACGCTGTCCGTTGCCGACCAGGAGGCAGTCTTCGGCCGGCGCCGAGCCACCGGCACCCCTCTCTCCGGTGACACCATCACCTCGGACCCGGATCTCGGCGCCAAGACACCGGATGGACGCTACCTCATCCCGGCACACGCCCACGTCCGCAAGGCGAACGCCAACGTGGTCGGCGTCGGCCTCATGCTCCGTCGCTCCTACAGCACCGACGAACCCGCCCCCGGCCTGCTCTTCATGAGCTTCCAGAACGACATACGAACATTCACCAACACCCTCACCCATATGGACAACTCAGACGCACTGCTGCAATTCACCATCACCACCGCCAGTGCGACCTTCCTGATACTCCCCGGCTTCGATCAACAACGCCCGCTTGGTGCCACGATGTTCCACTGATCAGGTCGTCCACGGCGCCATGGAACGCCCGTCGCCCATTGCTGACAGACGAGGCAGAGCCGAGTCCACCGACGTCAACGTATCGGCCAAGGTGCGGGTGCCGAAAACCCTGAAGTTTCGCCGTTATGCGGCGGCAGCTTCGCTGGTCGGGATGCTGGGGGCGAATTGGTCGCTGGTGGCCTGGGCTGCGGTGATGCCAGTTATCCGGGTGCGCCGGAACGCGATGATCATGTCTTCGATGGAGACGTAGCGCTTGCGGCGGTACCAAGGTGCCTGCTCACGGCGGGAGTTGAGGTCATC
>JAFAUH010000186.1 GCA_019243445.1 Streptomycetaceae bacterium
AGCTTGGCGTTTAAGCTTTTTCCTTCTCTTTGCCAATGGTCTGTGTGTCTGTTTTGGCCTGTTTGCCGACGGGTTGCTGGTGCGCCCGGAGCCTGTTCTTCGAGCCGGTGGGCCGACCGGGGCCGGCCTTGCTGGGTTTCGGTGCGCCGGCCGGGTGAGGTGTCTTCCCGTGGAGGCGGCGAAATCCCCGGCGGACGCGGGCTGGAGTGAGGCGGCCCGACTTGGCGGGGCGTTCCCAGGGCTTGCGGAGGTCTTCGGTCAGGGGGCGGGCGAGGCGGAGTTGGGTGTGGGCGGTGAGAACGAGCCAGGTCCAGCGGTCGGCGGCCTGGGGGCTGCGGAGCTTGGGCGCCGTCCATCCGAGTGTCTGTTTGAACAGCCGGAAGGTGTGTTCAAGATCGAATCTGCGGAGGAACGACCGCCAGAGTCGGTCCACATCCGCGGCCGTGGCGTCGACGCCTGACCACCACAGCCATACCGGTTTGGGGTCGCGGTCGCCGGGCAGGTGGTCGACCCGCAGGCGGATCACCGTGCCGGAGATGACTGGGAGTTCGCCCGCGGGGTAGTCGGTCCATGCCGAGCGTCGGGTCAACGACGGGTGCAGCCGGTCCCAGGCGGTGGCGATTGCCTGGCCGTAGCGGCGGGTCGCGCTGGTGGTGGTGCGGGCCGGCGCCGGCCAAGTGGCATTGTCCTCGAACTTGAACTCCGCCCCGCGCTTGGGCTTGCGCCCGACCTTGCCCGGCGGTTGCGGCGGGGGCGGGAAGTACAAGACACGGTCCGAGCGCATCCGCCCCAGCAGTTCCACCGGCAGGTCGGACAGCAAGAAGGCAAGGCGGGTGACGTCGTAGCCGGCGTCGAGGACGATGAGAACCGGCAGGTCGCCGTCGTTCCACTGCCCGGCGCTGATCAGGCGCTCGACCACCTCGCGCAGCTGCGCGGCGGTCACGGCGGTCTCGTCGTCGTCCGGCCTCAGCCGGACCGCGTCCAGCAGCGCGGTCCAGGAATTGCGTCCCGGCTCCAAGGCAGCGACGATCGAATACGGCCAGCCCGGGATCATCTGTGCCGAGCCCTTACCGCGGCCGTAGGTGTGGCAGAAGAGTCTGTCCGCACTGGTGGCCGCGTCCGGTCGCAACCAGTTGCTGACATCACAGGCCAGCACGATCCGTCCGTCGGCCGCGCGCGGCAGCGGCAAACCCGTCAGCGTCCTGCGCAGCCGCGCCACATCCAGTCGCCCGTGGTTCACCGCGCCGTACAGGGCGCCGTGCCCGCGGCGGTGCTCAGGCGCCAGCGACAAGTCGACCAGCGTCTTGACCGGCCCGTCCGTGCACAGCAACGCATCGGTCAGTTCGAACAGCGCATCCGCACGTGCGGGTAAACAGGCATAGAAGTCGGTCCGGAACCGGGACAACACGGTCAGCGACTCGACGTAGGCAACATCATCCAGCAGACTCATCATCACGGCCTTTGTTGGGATCAGTGTCGACTTCAGCGAGAAGACATGATCACGCAAAGGCCGCCCTGCTGTCTGCGGAACGGCGAAGCCCGTGGTCAGCTCAACGAGCCGACCACGGGCGGACGTTAAACGCCAAGCTCAGCTACAGCGTCGAAATCAGCGCCGACATCGGCATGCTCGTCCCCGCGCTACGTGTCGAAAGCTTTCACCAGGAACTGTTCACCGCCATGGGTCTCACCCAGCGAGCAACCATCATCGGCCACATGCTGGGCCGCCTCGGCAACGCCATCGCCGCCGAGCTGACCTCCATCGAAAGCATGGAACAACGCGCCGCCGACCGCCGCCGCATCCGCACTGTCGTCGCCGTCACCTTCCTGACCACCGTCAGCGGAACCCTCAGCCTCCTCTTCGGCTTCTTCGGCATCAACGCACGCCAAGTCGACGCACAGCGCTCCATGTTCGACGACCACTACACCCCCATCTACGCACTGATCGCCGCCCTCCTCCTGTGCGCCCTAGCGATCTTCGGCATCATGCGCCTCCAAGAACGCTGGGAAGAACGCCGCGACCGCAACAGAATCCGCACCTGGGAAGGCACCCACCACCTCCTGGCCCGAGAACTCGGCGCCATCGTCCTCAACCCCACCGAAGCCACCACCGCACCCACAGCCCCACGACTCCCGGGCGCCCGGTCAGCGGACGCCGGCACCCAGCCATCGAGCACAACGTCCCGCTACTAACGGTTTGCGAAGCGACCACCATTTAAGGGTCATTTATTCTACCCCTCACCCATAGACTGGATTCTATCCACCTGACTCTGTTGGCGAAGTCCCAGTGTCTCGAATAGCGGTACGGATATTTGGGATCAAATCAGGGCGAACAACCCACTCGACAGTCTCATCATCTGAGAAATTGGGACTTCGCCAACAGAGTCATCCACCTCGTCTTTCGCACTTTCCGGCTGGTCAACGGCGTGTGCGCGGAGTGACTCGGTGAGGTGATCGCCAGTGGCACGCGGAGCGTCGTGCGGTGCCGGACCCTGATGTGACGGAAGCATCAGCGGTGTCAACCACGCTCTTTCGAGGTGCCGCCGATGCTTCCACCGCTGACCGTACCGCCTTCGCTGCTCGGACTGTTGCAGGTTGCCCGGCCCTGCTTCACCGCGCCGAGCTTCCGTACGTTCGCGGCCCTGGTCACAGGTCTGATCGTGCAGACCAGACGGCGCACTGTGGTGGGGATGCTGCTCGGCGCGGGGTTGACGCGAGCCTGGCCACACGACCGTGCGCACTACTTCTTCGCCCGCGCCCGCTGGAGTGCGGACCAACTCGGCCTGGCCCTGGCCCACCTGATCGTCGACCGCCTCCTGCCCGAGGAGGCCGCGCTCCAGGTCGCTGTCGACGACACGTTGTTCAAGCGGCGCGGGAAGAAGGTGTACGGGGCGGCCTGGCAGCACGACGGCTCCGCGACCGGGCCCCGCAAGACCGGCTTCGGCAACAACTGGGTCGTGCTCGGCCTGCTGGTGCCGCTACCGTTCCTGGCACGCCCGATCTGCCTGCCGGTGCTGGCCCGGCTGTGGCGGCCGAAGACGGGCAGGAGCAAGGTAGAGCTGGCGCGCGAGCTGGTCGGTGTGCTGCTGGCCGCCTTCCCCCACCACCACCTCGACCTGGTCGGAGAC
>JAFAUH010000219.1 GCA_019243445.1 Streptomycetaceae bacterium
CTGACCCCCGAGGACCACAACAGCCCTATGGGTCTGATCCTGCGCATCATCACGGACACCAAGAAGCCCGAGGACCAGGAGGACGAGCCCGAGGCCCCGCCGGCACCGGAGGGCCGTCTGCCCAAGGCCGACCCCAAGCTCGTCGGCCAGGTGATGGACGCGGCCCTACTCAAGGGCCCGGACCCGTTCCGCATGGGCTGAACCTCGCGCACGCAAAAGCGCCCGCCCCCGAACGTCCAGGGGGCGGGCGCTTCGCTGTGCTGAGCCGGGTTCAGGCCCCTTCCGAGTCCGGCGGCTTCATCGCCGTCCGAATCCGATGATCCGTCCGGCTGAGGAACTGCAGGAACTCCCGCAGCAGCCCCTCCACGGCGGCAGGGTCGCACTGGAGAGCCGTGGCGAGGACACCGCCCCCCATTCCGTCGTACACGGCCTTCTGCTTCTCCAGCAGGCCATGCAGTGCCTCCACGGCGCGGGTGCTGTCGTTCTCGACGATCTCCGCGTCCTCGATCTCGCCGTCACCGTCCGCGGTACGCCGCGCTGGGGGCACCGCCGGCGCCTCGACGACGAACCCCCGGGCCGCCGCCGCCTTCCGCAGTGAGGCCGCCGTCCGCTTCTGTCCCGCCGCCTCCACATCTGCGACGACCAGCTCCGCTTTGGTCTTCCCGTCCCCGGCCGGGTCATCGCACGGCTCCATCAGCGGGGCCAGCACCTTGGCCTGCGAGGCATTGAAGGGCTTGTCAGAAATTTCTGACAGCGGGGCGATCTTGAGGAGCCGGGCCGCATCGTTGACCAGCTCGTACACGTAGCCGCGCGCCATGTGCAGGCGGTGCTTCGCGTACTCGTCGAGGGTAGGGAACTCCTCGTCCTCGGTGTAGAGGTCATCCTCGACCAGGACGCGCAGCGCGACGCCCGTCTCGATCGTCCACCGCAGCTTGGACCAGGCGACGCTCTTGGACCGGGTCCGCTCAGCATCCATCAGCGCGGCCTCGACCGCCTTGAGCCGTTCCTTGCGGTCGACGGGCAACTGTGCCGGGTCGATCGGCTCCGCGTTGTACGGGCCGCGCTTCACCAGGTCGTTGATGAACGACTCGTCGTCCCAGCCGTCGTCCTCATTGGCGTCCGTGGTGCTCAGGGCACTCCCGACGTTAACCATGCTCACACTCCCTTCAGGGCGAACAGAACGCCGGCGAACTGGTCCATGTCACGCGAGGCGTTGTCCCTCGGAGCGTAGAGCCGGGTCGGCTTGTACTCCCCAACCGCCTCGACCACCTTCACCGAGCGGCGGAGCGGAGCGATCACCGCATGGGGGTAGTCCTTGGCCACCTGGAACGCGGTCGCCTGCATGACCTTGGTCTTGTCCCACTCGTTGAGGATCACCGCGCGGAGTTCCAGCTTGGGGTTCACCGTGTCCCGCACGGTAGTCCACGACTTGTGCAGGTCGCTGACGCCCAGCATGTCGAAGCGGCCGGCCTGCGTCGGCACGATGAGGTCATCAGCAGCCGAGAGGGCCGACACCGTGATGATGCCCAGCGTGGGGCCGCAGTCGATGATGTCGACATCGAACCGCCGGTCGGCAGCGATCCCGCGCTCGATGCAGCCCTCCCGGCCGGGGAGGGTGTTCTCCGACTCGACCCGGCCGAGCTTGGACCCGCCGGGCACGATCCACAGGCCCTTGTACTTGGTCGGATAGGTGGCCTCTGCCAGGGTGCACTTCCTGAAGAAGACGTGCGCGAGGCTCATCCGCTTCTTGGGCTCCAGGTCCTCGGGGTACTGCGGGACCAGCCACTCGGGCAGGGAGGCCCGCTGGGGGTCCCCTCCGATGACCCGGACCGTCAGGCCCCGGGCCACAAGGGCGGCCGCCAGCTCGACCGTGGTGGTCGTCTTGCCCGCGCCCCCCTTCTGGTTGGCGATGACGATGATGCGCGGCACGGGGACCGGGCGGAACATTGCGGGAACGAGCAGCTGAGGCCGCCAGTTGCTCCAGTGCACTGTCTCGTCCCACCCCGTGACGATGTCCAGGAAGGCGAGATCGTCAGACAGCCGCGGGAGCGGTACGGTCTGCGCTTGTGTGATTGACATAGCCCGCACCGTAACGGGTTCACACGCACGCGCGGCCCGTCTCCACCAGGAACGGGCCGCGTAGCCTTGGAGCCGGGGATCAACCTGCAGGTGGCAGCGCACGCCGAGCCTGCGGCCGCCGCGCCGGAGAACCGCCCGAACCGCTCGCCCTGGGGACGTCCTCCCGCTCAACGTGCACGGTCGGCGCCCGCGCCGGCTGCACGTCCAGGACGACGCGCAGACCGCCGCCACGGTGCGAGAGCCGGGTCGGCTCGCTCGTCCGCAGCGCCGTGCACGACCGCAGCAGCGGCAGCAGTACCTCCAGGACTTCCTCGCCGAGTGCTTTGTCGTCCGTCATCACTCGCAGTTGCACCATCAGCCCGTCGTCCCTTCACTGCAGCCGCCGGACCCTGCAGCCGCCGCCTTGTCTGTCTCGTAGCCTTTCCCCATGGCCCGGAGGCAGTCCAGGACCGCCCGGCAGTCCCCTGCCGCCCGGTGGCCGCCGTCGAGAGGCTGCCAGCGGTTGTTGCCGTGGTATTCCGACCAGTCCCCCACCCAGTCCGAGTACGGGATCATCACGTCTTCGAACGTCATGCAGTCGAGCCAGGCCGCCGCCTGCTTCCGGGCCTCGGCGAGAGCCCGCTCCCGCAGCTCATCGGGAACGGTCCCCGTGTCCGCCACCTCCTCAGCGGCCTCCCGCGTAGCGCGGTCGAGGTAGTGGAGCGTCAGCTCGTGCCGCAGCCGGCCGATGTCGTACACGTCGTTGTAGATCAGGCAGCGCTTGTGGTCGAGCAGGCCGGTCAGCTTCACGAGCACGTCAGAGAAGGTGGGTGCCTCAGCGACGTCGGAGTCCGTAATGCCGTGAACCTCTGAGGCTTCGTCCGGAATCGGCTCGCCCGGATTCAGGAGCGTATCGAGCAGGACCTCCCCACTGGACGAGAGCACCGCGACCTCAACGATGCGCGCCTCGGAGTGCAGGCCCGTCGTCTCCGTGTCAAGCACCACAACGTCCGGATCGACGAGCGCGGCCGCAGCCCACGCCTTGCGCTCCTCAGCGGCCCGCCGCTCCCGCTCCCGGCGTTCCCGCTCCTGCCGCTCGTATCGCTCCTGATACTCGACACGGAGCCGTTCCTGCTCCCGCTCGTGCGCCTCTTTGCACGGAGGGCACCGACGCGGCCAGTCGGGCCACCACATCGAGTCCGGCAGGTCCGTACGCTCCGCACGCAGCAGCCAGTCCTTCTCCTTGAGATAGGCCCGCGCCGCCTTCTTGGACCCGATCTTCACCGTGCAGTTGTCGGCGGAGCACACGGTCACCTCGGCGATCCACGCCTCGACCCGCTCCCGCTTTTTCTCCAGCTGGGTCTGCCGGCAGCTCTGGCAACGGCGGTGCGCCTTCGGGTAGGGGCGCTCGCGGACCGTGTCGCAGCCCGCGCACGTCCGCGCCAGCAGCCGCAGCCGCTCCTGCCGCTTCCGCTCCCCGCACACTGTGCAGGGACGTCCCCGCAGAATCTCGTCACGGACCTTGTCGCACTCCGGGCAGGTCCGCAGGGCCGCCATCTTGGCCTTGGTCGAGGACGCCAAAGGCTTCATCTTCACCGCGGCCCCGGGGTCGTACAGCGCGATATCGCCGTACTTCCGGGTGCGGATGTACGCGAGGACGGACTGACCCTCGGCCAGCTTGAGCCGGTCCTCACCGAGTTGGGTCTGCGTACGGAGGTACGGCGGAGCCTGCCCCCAGCCGTATACCGGGACGCCGTCGAGGTGGTCCCAGGGCTTTCCCCGGGCGACCCGGGCCGGGTCCTGCTCCGTCCGGCCGGACGGGATCTGCCCCGTCTCCAGCGCCGCCGTCACCGTGGTCACGTAAACCTCCCAAAGCTCTCTCAGGCAATTTCAACGCTAGCATTCATAAACCCATCTCGCAGCAATTTCAAACCTTTCCACTTTTCGGGGTAAGGCCCTTTATATCCGTGCGCGCAAAGCCGGAAACTAAAAGGATCTCCTTTAATTTACCCGGTTGGGGTCATCCGGACGCAGCGGGCCCGTACCGGGCCAGAGCTTCCCGGACGATGCGCGGGACCGGATATAGCTGCTTGGACAGCTCGTCGCGCATGGTCTTTTCCGCATCGCTGAAGACCAGGCCGGAACCGACCAGGCCGCGCTCGCGCAGCTCCCGCAGGGGTTTCTCCGAGACCCGCCAGGCCGCCGTACGCAGCCGGGTGACCAGGTCAGCCGGGAGCTTGTAGTTCCGCTGGCGCATCGTGACACCGAGGCTCGGCCCCGGCCAGCGGCCCGCAAGCGCGAGCTCCTCCTCCTCGACCATCGTCAGCGGCCGCCACGGGCCGGCCAGATCCGGCTCAGCAAGGCGCCGCTCGACGGCACGGGCGACCACGGTCTCCAGCCCCGGCCACTCCACCGGCCGCATCCGAGCAACGATGATCCGCGCCTCTTTCTTCGTATTCCCCTGCCGGACGAGTTCTTCCAGCGTCGCCTTTTGCTCCTCCGCGTACCGCTTTTTGAGAAGGTCGAGCTGGCCCGCCAGATAGGCGTAAATCCACACGGTCACAGGCACTTTCTCCATGGAGCTATCTTAAAGGAGATCCTTTTATCTAGGCTGGTTCGTCCAGATTTGGCCCCGGCAAGTCGGGACGGTCGGTGGCTGGGCTCGCTTCGCGTGCGGCCCCGTCGTCGACCGCAGACCGTGGACAGCATGATCGGTCCTGAGTCTCGGGTGGCCTGGACCGTGACGATCAACAACACAGGAGCATGGCCGAGGCCGGGGAGGGGTTGCGGGAGACATACGCGCGCCTGCTCGGTCGGCTGCGAGCATCGTCGGGGCTGACTTTCGTGGGCTGAGGTCGAGTCAGCTTGGAGGGGAGTGCTGCCGGTTGTCGTCTGCGGGACACAGGCCCGGGAGGGTGCTCCGCGGCGCCGCGGAGCACCCTCCCGGCATGGCGAGCCCCCAGCCGGATCGGCGCTTAAACAGCCGACTGGGGGCTCCGTACGCCCGCGCCCACGGGGGGAGGCGACGGGCGGCTCTGGGGAGTGGTCAGGTGGATGAGGCCGCCGGGCGGTCGCTTTCGAGCCGGTCGAGACGCTCGTAGAGCGCCCGGACCATCCGGGCGCGCTGCTTCACACACCGGACGGTGCCCCGGCATGGCGAGGACAGCCGGCGGTCCGCCTCACCGAGCACCACCTTGGCCAGGATCCGCATATCACTGTCCGTAGACAGCTCACCGCACAGCCGCCGCACGTCGCTCGCGACGGCACGGGCGTGTCCGGTCAGCTGCAGGGCGATCTGCTCGCAGTCACTCGGCGGCAGCTCCGCCGTATCCGGCCAAGCCAGAACCGCCTTGACCAGCGACATGTGCGGCTCGCGGTCAAGCGGCAGCACCCCGAGCCGTCCCTCGGGGTCGTACACCACGGTGTACTCACTCATGAGGCCACCGCCAGGGAAACCAGCGGCTTGTCTACCACGGTCAGCGCGTCGTACAGCTGACATGCCTCAATACCCACCGACACCCCTGTGAGGGCCGGTTCGCCATGCCTGTCGTCCCGTACATCCCACCTCGGCCGGCTCAGCCAGGCCGCAGCCAACGAGCCGTCCGCGCCCCGCACCGGCACCAGGAGCCAGACCTCGAGCGAGAGAACCCGCACCCCCTCGACGTCCCCCCACAAGTGAGCCAAACCGCCCTCCACGATCACGATCAGCTCATGACGGGTGTAGTCGGCCAACACCGAATACCCGTGCTTGACGGACAGTTTCAGGACGTCGAGGGCAGCAAGACCGCGCTGCAGGGGGATCACGACCGCGTCCCGGCCGGCACCACACTGAACGAGCCGGGTGGACGCGAGAGTAGCCGCGCACAGCCGTTTAAAGGTCTCTCGGTCGGGATTGATCAGGGCGGACCACGTTGGGGTGACGGGCTTGTGAGACTTGGCCATAACCGGACCGTACGGGCGGTATACCGGCGTTAGACCACACGATCCGTGTGGGTTACCGACTCCGGTCCGGAGCACCCATGGACAACTTCCAGTTCGGCCGCCGCGTCAACTACTGGCGCACCCGCAGACGCATGACCCGGCAGGAGTTCGCGAACCTCATGGGTAAAAGCCTGCGTTGGGTCGAGGAGCTGGAGGGCGGCCGCCGTCAGGCCGACCCGCAGTTGTCCGTGATGCGGCTCGCCGCCCTGCGACTGGGCATCTCGTTGGAGCGGCTGCTCGCCGACGTCACCGATGCCGAGTGCGTCAGCGACAGCGAGATCGACACCGTACGCCGCGCACTGCAGCGCCACGACGTCATCACTGGAACCTGTGACGACTCCTCCGCCGAGCCGGTCCCCGTCGAGAGGCTGCGCCGTTCCCTGGCCTACGCCAGGACCGGCTTCCAGGCCGGCCACTTCGCGCAGCTGAGCAGCACGATCCCGGCACTGCTCGTGGACGCGACCCGGGCCGCCCAACGTCACCACGGTGACGACCAGCTCACCTCCTACGAACTGCTATCCCTCACCTTGGAGCTGGTTGAGGCCGTCGCCATCAAATGGGGCGACACCGAACTCGCACTCATCGCCGGGCACCGCGCAGTCGCCGCCGCCGAGCGCTCCGAGAACCCCGTCATCATGGCCAGCGCCGCGCGCCACCTCGGTGACGCGATGACCAACCACGGCCAGGCGGCGGCCGCCGCCCACTTCGTGCTCACCGCCGCCAACCGGCTCCAGGAAGATCTACTGCGCAGCGGCCCCGACGGCTACAGCGTGCTGGGGATGCTCTACCTCAAGGGAGCCATGGCGACCGCGGCCGCGAGCGAGGCCGACGACCGCAACCCCGCCCGGCACGCCCGCCAGGTCCCCGAGTTCCTCGACCAGGCCGACGAGCACGCCAGCCGTCTCGGCACCGACGACAACCGGCTATGGACCAGCTTCGGCCCCACCAACGTCTCGCTCTACCGTGTCGCCGCGCACGTACAGCTCTCCGAAGGAGCCGACGCCGTGACGGTCGCCGCAGGCATCCCCGTCCAGGCCCTCGGCAACCTCCCGCGTGAGCGCCGCGCCCACCTGCTCGCCGACCGCGCCCTCGGCGAGATGCAGGCCGGACTACGCGAGAGGTCCGTCGATACGCTGCTGGAGGCCGAGCAACTGGCGCCTGAAGAGGTCCAATGCCGACCCCGCACAAAAAAGCTCGTCGAGGACCTGCGCCTACTCGGGACGGGGTCCGCCGAGTGCCGCTTGCGCGGGCTCGCTGATCGCTGTGGACTGCCCGGGTGACAACGACTCGCACCCTCTACCTGATTGCCTGCGCCGCCCCTCCTTCCCGCCGCCTGCAGATTCCCATCCGCGCTGCTCAGCAAGTCGGTTGGGACGTCTGCACGATCCTCACGCCCTCCGCGTACCGCTGGGCCACCGAGGACGCCGAGGGCGAGATCGAGGCCCTAGAGCAGCTCACCGGTCACCCCGTCCGGCACCAGTACAAACTCCCCAGCCAGCCGGACGTACTACCCCCGCCGGACGCGATCGTGGTCGCACCACTCACCAGCAACACCCTCAACAAATGGGCCGCAGGCACGTCCGACACCCTCGCACTCGGCCTGATCACCGAGGCCATCGGCCTGAAGATCCCGACCATTGCCCTGCCGCACTGGAACGACGCCCAGGACGCCCACCCGGCCGTCCCGCGCAGCGTCGAGACCCTCCGCGCCGTCGGCGTCACCATCCTGCTCGGCGAAGGCGGGTTCATCCCCCACAAGCCCCGAAACGGCGACCTCGACGCGTACCCATGGCAAGCCGCCATCGACGCTCTGCCCTAGCCCCCTGGACAACCGTCTCCCACGCGAGACACCCGGCTTCCGCTTTCCCCATGCACATGGAGAATCATGCTGCGCCTCCAACCTGTGCGGGCTCTGCTGCCGCAGCGGTCCGCCGA
Source organism: Streptomycetaceae bacterium (assembly GCA_019243445.1). Lineage (GTDB taxonomy): Bacteria > Actinomycetota > Actinomycetes > Streptomycetales > Streptomycetaceae > Streptantibioticus_B. The sequence goes on from JAFAUH010000219.1 coordinate 7,975, forward strand.
TCCGTTCGCGAACTCGACCAACGGGCGTCCGGGCCAGCGGATACGGTGCTTACGTGCAGATCAACGGGGAGGCGCAACCCGGGACCGCGCTGCTGCTGGTAGCCGCTCCCACGGGCAGGGGCAGAGTGCTGGATGCGAGCAGTGTTGCTCTTGCGCTCGCCGCCGTACCGCCGAGCGCGTGGACTGGGACCGCGGCTGCCACGCTCATTGAGCTGACCGACCCCACCGAGCCGCAAGCTGTGCTGACTCGCATCCAGGCCGCGGCCGCCACCACAGGCCCGCTGACCGTCGTGCTCGTCGGCCAGCTGCAGCGCGACCGCAGGCAGCAGGGCATCCACTTCGCGCTCGCCCGCACCACGCCGACGACGATTCGCTACACCGCCCTGCCGTGGACGTGGCTCGTCCACGCACTGCAGCAGCGCCGCCCCGACACCACCACAGCATTCGTGGACTTGGTCGCCGACGCCGGAGCGTGGGAGCAGCTACTCGACGAGCCGCTCACCCTCGGCAACAGCACCCGCGCGTTCGGCATCATCGCCCCGCCGCCGGGGCGCCGGCGGACCGCCCAGCCCCGCTACACGAACGCCCTGGCCCAGACTCTGCGCACCGGGCACCGCCCCCGCGCCGAGCAGCTGCACCAGGAGACGCTCCGTTGCATTGACGTCGAGGGTGCGCTCGTCCTCGGCGTCGAGCACGCCGCAGCCACCAACCCCGTACTCTCGTACGGCAATCCGGCCCCGATCCCCGCCCAGGCGTCACTCGCCCCGGCAGCCGCGATGCTCCCGGCACGGTCGCAGCGGGCAGTCTCGCCCGTCTACGTGCCCAGCAACGCCGTGATCCCCGTCGAGGCCGACCCGCACGCACGGATCGCTGCCCTGTCGAAGGCTGGCTGCCACCGCGAGGCCGCGCAGCTGGCGGCAGCCGCCGAGCAGCGCGCCGTGCATGCCTTCGGAGCCGACACGTTCGCTGCAGTCCACTGGACTGAGGTCCGCGCCTACCTCGCCTCGGTCGCCCAGGACCCGGCTGCCAGCTGCCAGTTGTGGCTGCAGGCTGCCGAAACCCGCCTTGGCGTTCTGCAGCAGGCCCCCGATGTGCACGATGTCGAGACGGCCGCCGACGGAGCCCACCACCAGTGGGAACGCATCCGAGACGCCGCCCACGCTCGTCACCTGGCCCCGCGGCTCGTCGCGCTCCGGTACCGCGTGCCCGGCCGTCAACACGGCGCCCTGGCCGCCATCCAGAAGAAGTTGGAACGGCTTCCTGCCTGACGGGAGTCAAGAATCTCGCCCGTCACGCGAGAATTGCGAAGCAACACGCGTCTGATGTTGAACCAAGACCCTCACTTGTGGCTATGATCATCCACATGGCTGGAGTACGCGGACGCCCGCACCCGAAGTCGACGGTCTTCCCCGCCGATAAGTCGTTGCGTGCTGCTGTCGTTCTGCAGCCTGATGAGCCCGTGCGGCGCATGTACGAGGAGTTGGTCGTCCTGATGGGCGTATCCGGCGCCGAGGTACTTCGTGAGGCGCTCGTCGAACTGCACAGGCAGAAGGCGCCGAGCGAACGCACGGCCCAACTGCTCAAGGAGGCCGGTTAGGTCTCCAGACAAGCAGAAGGCCCCGGCCACGGCCGAGGCACTTGACGCTCGTCGAAGGACTCGAACCTCAGATCCCCATCTTCGGTCTGAGTCCCGGTTTTACCTACATCACCAAAACCGCCGGACTACCCATCCGGCACCACCCGAGAGGCCGACTCCCCAGTCGGTCACTTCCACCGCAACCGGCCCGAGATTGAGCGCCAACTCGATCAACAGCCAGAAGCAAGGAGGTCGCCCCTCTAGAACCTAAAAGCCGCTGGTCAGAGCCGGTTTTCCGGTCCTGACCCTTCAGGCCCTCCGCCGGAGGGTCCCGTTTTTGTCGCCTTATAGACCCCAGAAGGTGGTGTTCCCGCATCGTAGCGGACGGCTGCGGTGCTGGCCCAGTGCGCCCAAGTTCCGGTGTGTCCTCGGAAGTGGCCGCAAACGGTGCCTCACCTGCACATTCATCCCCGCAGGACGTCCCCGAGACGGTCCTGCGCTTCCCGGACATCGGGCTGAGAACCTGGTACCGGGTGGCCGAAATCGCACACACTCGCGGCCTGCTGCCCGAGACGAAGTTTCGCCTGGGCAAATTCCTCAACACCCAACGGCTCGACCCCGCGACCGGCCGCGTCGAGGGCCGGTACGGGACCGACCAGATCGACGGAGGGCTCGCGCTCGCCGAGCGGTACGCCTGCGTGCACCAGGTCGGCGAAGACCGGTTCTGGGACGACCTCAAGGGCCTGTACCGGGCCGGGTACGCCGAGCGCGTTGTGGCGCCGGCACCCGGCCGCCGCGCGGTCTACGCCCTGTGCCTGCGGGCCGACGCGATCCCCGCCGACCTCCCCGACGACCTGATGCGCGAGCTGCGGGTGTGGGATCTCCCTGAGACCGAGGACCCGTTCGAGGACGCCGCCTACGGCCGTCTGACGTCCCGTCCGGCCGGACCTGTCGAGCCGTTCGTCGTGCGCGGCGAGAACCGCGAGACGCAGCAGCTCATCACCGAGCTGGCAGCCGCTCCCCGTTGGGAGCACCCGGCCGACAGCTCCGCCGCCGCCGTCGCCCAGGCGATCAGGACGGAGTGGCAGCGCGCCGAGCGCACCGTTGACCCCTGGCCAGGCTGGGAGCCCGTAGAGGAGCCCCAGGCCGCCCTCATGGCCCCCGCCCTGGTGAAGCCGACTCCGGCCCCGGACCTCCGCTGCATCGCCGTCGCCGACCGCGACCGTGCCGCCGAAATGACCGCCCGAGTCCACCGACTCATGACGCTGGGGGGTAATGGCAAACCGTCTCCTCTATACGCGAAGGGGTTCTCACAACTAGTTGGTTTTTCTTCTACCGGTAGTAGTGGGTTGATCCCGGCGAACGGAATGGAAAAGACAAAAACGACGCCTTCGGCGGCAGCTGGAAAGAGGACTGGCCAGGCGTCCGGAGACAACCTCGGCTCCGTGGCCAGCAAGGTCCTGCGCCGCGTGTGGCACTCGTGGAGGGTCCAACTCGGCCGTGGTGAGGTGTTCTTGCCTCGACCCACGCCGCAGGAGCAGAGCCGGTCTGTGACGGGCGACGCATGGTCTGACCTGCACCACACGATCACCATTGCCCTGCGCCGGTCCACCGAGTCCGAGCTGGTCGAGCTGCTCACAAGCAACATCGTCCGGTACGACGAGGAAGGCCGGATCGCGTTCAAGGCCGACAACCTGGGCCGTCTGGCCGGGTGGCGCCTGTGGCGGCTGATCAACTCCCGGAAGAACGCCCACGGCTACGGCCCCCGCCGTGAGGTCAAGGTTGCCGCCCACGTCGAGGCGCGGGACGAGGCCACATCCGAGGAACGCGCCCGCATGCGGACCCGCGCCGCGCAGGCCCAGCAGATCCAGCACCGCCAGGAGATGGCCCGCATCGAGCAGGCCGCCGCCGAACGCGCCGAGCGGCACGAGCGCTGGGGCCTGCACCGGTTCGAGCGGCCCGAGGTACACAGCTGGGCCCGCGAGCCCGAGCAGGTCCACCAGCAGGAGCAGGCCGCCCGGCAAGAGACCGAGCAGCCCGCGCCGCCGGCGGACGCCGTCCACGCCGCCGCCGTGGCCCGTGCCCGCGCCGAGAAGCGCGCCCGCAAGGCCCTCGGCGGCCGAGGGTGACCCCGCTACGCTTCCAGTACCAGCAGCCGTCGATCCCGAGGAGGCCCAGCCCATGCCCGTGAAAGACGCCTGCCCCAACTGCGGTGCTCCCCGTCAGCTCAAGGACAACAAGTTCGGCGCCTGCCAGAAGTGCGGAGCCCGGCAGCAATGAGCACCAGGACCACGCCGCTACGGTGAGGTGAGGCCGGAGACGCCCTGGTCACCGGCACAAAGAGGAAGCGCGCGATGCTCATACAGATGAGTCCGGAGGTCGAGGCCGCCCTCGGTCCGCAGATGGCCCTGCAGGCCCGCGGCATCACTGAAGGCACGTGCATCGAGTGCAGCCAGCCGCTCGACGACGGGCCGGTCAACGTCGTGCTCGGCCAGAGCACCGTGGGAACCGGCGGCAGTATCTGGTTCGCGCACGACCGCTGTGCGCCGTCCCGGATCATCCCGCTGAACGCCGAGGCCACGGCCGCGCTCATCCAGCCCGAGGACGGACTCGATATGACGATGGCCGCGGGCATCGTGGACGGCACGCCCGTGCTCGTCGCCCGGATGGTCATGACGCCGCTCACGGACTCCGGCACCCACGGCGCCGAGCCCCGCAACCTCTTCATGCAGGCCATGCTGGAGAGCGGCTTCCACCTGGTCACGGCCGAGTTGGACGCCCCACCGCTCGCCCAGTGGGTCGCAGTGTTCCAGCAGCGCGGCCGCGACCTGCAGCTCATCGTGCTGAACCCGGCCGGGGAACGCTTCTACCACGGCACGCTCCCCAAGCCGCCCGCCGGATGGATCAAGGCCGCGCTTGCCGAGCACCAGGTACTGCTCCTCGGCGGGGACATCGGCGGCCGCCACGACGACGAGCCGGACAAGCTGGGCGATGCCCTGGCCGTCGCCGCCAGCAACGGCCAGCTGGCCGGCGCCCGCGTCGCGTGCGGCCGCCCCAGCGACTTCGGCCTGGCCTAGTGGCCGAGGCAGCCCTTGATCGTCACGAGCGCGATGGCGACCCCGGCGATCTGCAGAGTCCTCTTGAGGCCGAAAATCCTGATCAGCACGCGTCCCCCCCGGGGGATAGTTGACGACGCCGTACGGCGCGGGTCTCCATTCTCGGAGGTTCTGCGTCTACGGCACAGGGTGATCGCCTAATTCTCCCCCGTAGCGCACGATCCGGCACGGATGTTCCTCGCTCCAAGGGGCCGGTATCGGAGCCGGATTGAACGGTAGCGGCGGTTCCGCCTCCCGAGTTGTGTACACAATGGCCCCGTGCGAGAGAGCGGAGTCCGCGAGGCGCGGACACATCTGACGGACCTTTTGGAACTTGCCGCTGAGGGGGAGGGGACCCGGATCACCCGGCACGGCCGCCCGCTCGCGGTGCTGCTGCCGCCCGAGGCCGCCAAGATCTGGGAAGACCACCAGCGGTATGCGGCCGAGCAGGCCCGCCGCCAGGCCGCCGCCGACGAGCGACGCTCCCGGCGCGACGCGTGGGAGGGCGAGATTGTGCACCCGGTGGCCGCAGTGGTCCGCTACCACGGCGACCCGGCCAGCGACGACCCGCTGTACCTACGCGAGGCCGACCAGATCCCCAGGCCTCGGCGCGAACTGCGCGACCTGATCGAGAAACTGCGGCCGGACTACCGGTCGTGGATGGTCGAGGCATGGTACGAGGACGACCCCCGCCGGCCGAGCCCCGACTCCGCCCGGTTCCGCAACACCGCCCGGCACCGCTACGACTGGCAGGACCAGGCCGCCAACAACGTGCTCCACCTGCTCAACGCCGAGGGCAACACCCTGGCCCGCGCCGAGTACGACGGCCCCGTGTGGATCCCCGGCGACCCAGACGCCGGGGAATAGGCGAGACTGGACCGGCCCGGCGGCCGCCGACGCGTCCGGCTGATGCCGCCGCCGGGCACTCTCCCTGTGCGACAGCGGTAGCAGCCGCCGAATTTCCAACGGTTACCGTGACCGACCGCCGCCCCGGGCCGTGGAAACAGTCCCCGAGCAGAGCGCTACGGTGACGCCCGTGGAACCGACCGTGCACCAGCTGAAGGTGACTCTGCAGGAGATCAGCCCGCCGATCTGGCGGCGCATCCACCTCTACTCGCACACCCCGCTGTCCGGGCTGCACGCCGTCATCCAAGTCGCCATGGGTTGGGATGATTCCCACCTGTGGGAGCTCGCGGCCCGCTACGAGAGGAACTACGGCAGCCAAGCCGGAAACCCGGACGCGGTGACCGTCGCCGACGTGCTGCCCGAGGTGGGCAGGGGCGCGGGGTACGTGTACGACTTCGGCGACCACTGGGTGCACGGCATCACGGTGGAGAAGATCCACCGGCCCGCCAAGAACACCCACTATCCGCGCTGCAGCGCGGGGAACCGGGCCTGCCCGCCGGAGGACTGCGGCGGCCCGGAGGGTTACTACAACCTGCTGCGCGTCAAGCGGCACCGCAAGGGCTGGAAGTACCAGCAGCTGCGCGAGTGGGGCCTGCACAAGTACGACCCCGCCGCGTTCGACCGCGACGAGGTCAACCGCCAGCTGTCCGACGACCCGAAGGCATGCCGCTACCACCTGCCCGCCCCGTGGCAGCGCGAGGTCGTCGTCTCGCCGCCGCGCCGTCCGTTGACGCCCGCCGATACTGGTCAAGTCGTTGACCACCAGCAGAGCGGACCGCACGACGAGCTCCAGGAGTCGGAGTCCGCCGCCGAGGTGGTCAACGCGTTGACCACCGACCTGCCCAGCGTTGCCGAGGCCGCGGACGCCGTGCTCGATGCGCTGGACAAGGTGGACGAGGCCAGAGCACTGCTCGGTGCCGCGCTGCGAGCCGAGCAGAAAGCCAGCGGCGCCACCGCCAACCAACTCGCCGAACGCGTGCGTGGCGCGATGTCCCGCCCGCTAGTCCTCAAAGCTTTGAAGGACAGGGACTGACGGAGCTGTTCCGGACGCCCCACGAGCTGCGGCCGGTTCATGCTGGTCAGCGCCGTGAAGCGGTCTATATATACGAGGTCAGCGGCGGGGCCAGCCGTAGCCGTCGATGAGCTGCTCCAGAACCGGCGAGGTGCCAATGCCGAGCAGGATGCACGCCTCCATGCCGTCCGTGAAGGAGGCCCCGGGACGGCTGGTGGCCCGCTCCATCCGTTCCTGCGTCGTGATGCCGATCATGCCGCCGCCGACGATGTGGCGCCAGATTCCGGCGTACTGGTCGGCCAGCAGCACCAGGCCGGTCGAGCCCTTGGCCGGGTGCGGGCCGTGGAACTCCAGTTTCAGCTTGACCAGCGGCTGCTCTCCCGCGAGCCCGGACCAGGCGGTGCCCACCGTGATTCGCTCATGCAGTGCGACCGCGCCGACCTGGTCGAGCATCGCGAACGCCTCGCGCAGTTGCGGCGCGGGGCCGAACGTCCGCTCGTCTTCGTGCACGTAGATCATGAACAGCGCATCCATCGGGGCCTGGCCCGCCCCCTCGGGGAAGGCCACCCCGGCCCCGGCGGCGAACACCGTGCCGGCGAGGAAGTCCTGACGCTGCCGTTCCTCGTCACCGGGAGCGTACGGCGCCTTGCGGATCAGCCGACCCTGCGGCGGTTGTCCCCGTGATGGCGTGCTGCCAGACCTCCCGCGGTTCTTGCGTGCCTCGCGTTCCGCCCGCCGCCGTTCCTCACGATTCATCTGATACCTCCCCGGTCCGTGGCCGTTCGCCGGGACAGACTGCCACACGACTCCGACAGTGCAGTTCTGGCCGGGCCCCGCCCCCTTCCCGACTCCGGATAAGCTCCCCATGTCCGGAGTCCAGAGAAGCGGCTATTTCCGGCGAACGGGATGGGTGATGACAGAGCATCAGGCAGCGGTCGAACCGGTCATCGCCCCGGCGGCGCCGGTCCGGCCGGAGGAGTACGACGCCGCGACCCGGGCCGCCCTCGACCACATCGACGGCCAGGCGGTGCGCGCCGTCGCGGACGGCCGCCCGGAGCGGACCCGCAAGGGGTACGCCCAGGACTGGGCGAGCTGGACGAAGTTCTGCAACGAAAGCGGGGTGCCGCTGCTCGCCGTCACCCCGGGCACCCTGGTGATGTTCACCGAGTGGCTGTGGACCCAGCCCGGATGGAAGAAAGGCACCTGCACCGCGCCGTCCACCATCGACCGCCGTATCTCCGGCACCGTCGTCTCCGCCCGCGCCGAGCACGGCGTCACGCTGGAAGAGGGCGTCGCCCGCCTCGCCCGGGGCAGGCTCAAGCAGCTGGTCAAGGAGATGGAGGCCGACGGCGAGATGCGCGGCCGCGGCCAGGCCCCGCCGCTGCTCGTCGACCACCTCGCGGCGATCAGCGCCGCCTGCCCCGACAACCTCATGGGCATCCGCGACCGCGCCCTCGTCCTCATGCACTTCGCCGTCGCCGGCCGCGAGCACGAGCTGGCGTTCAACCGGGTGCGCGACTACGCCGACGCCCCCGGCGGACTCGTCGCCGACATGCGCGTCTCCAAGATCCGCCCCCGCGTCGTCCCCGTGCCGTACGGCTCCCGTCCCTCCATCTGCCCCGTCCGCGCATGGACCGCATGGAGGGACGCCGCCCAGCTCACCGACCCGGACGGCCACGCGTGGCGCCGCCTGCACTCCCGCCACCACACCGTCATGGAGGGCGGGCTGCAGCCCGAGTCCATCGGCGACGTCATCACCCGCGCCGGCGAACGCGCCGGGATCGAGATCCGCTTCACCGGCCACAGCCCCCGCCGAGGGCTGGCCACCTCCTCCCGGCTCAAGGGCCACGACCAGATCGTCATCGCCAAGCAGGGCGGATGGGCCCCGCACTCCAAGGTGCTCGCGGGCTACCTCGAAGTGGTCGACCAGTGGGAGGACAACGCCCTGATCGGCGTGCTGTAGACAGTCGCCTTCTATGGCGCATCCGCCGTAGCCGCCGAGGCCCCCCGGACCATGATCCATCGTGACGGCTAGGCGCCTCATGGTGACGCCTACCGCGACGGCCGTTCGGAAGCGTCACGGCCCTGTTCGGCGAGCTGTCCCCGCATCCGCCAGGCCCGGGTGCGGCACTGCTTGCTGCAGTACACCGCGTCCGTCCGCTTGCGAATCGACACCGACCACCCGCACACCGGACACAGACCCAGCGCGTACAGCTCACCACCACCGCGCATGAGGTCGAGCGAGCGGTCCACCGCCCGCTCGATGATCGAGTCACGCCGCTGGACTCGGCGCCAGTGCTTCGAGCGACAGGCCGAGTTGCAGTACCGCCGGTTCGGCCCCGCGTCCCGGGGCAACCGCGCACTGCACGTACCACAACGGCGGACGGGCTTCCTGGCCACCCACCCAGCGTGGCCCCGAGAGAGCCCGAGGGGAAGGCCGACCCACCGCACCAGCTACGACAGGCCCAGCTCCTCGCGCGCCTGCAGGACGTACTCCCCCAGCTCCGACCCCTCCGGCCCGTCACACACCCAGCCGTCCGCGACGAACTGGCGGATCATCCGGCACCGCGACGCGGAACCCGTCAGGGACAGCGAGACATGCAGCACGATCGTCACCCCCGGCTCCGTGTAGGCGTCCCACCAGGCCGGTACCTCCCCGTCGCGCTCCGGGACGAGGCAGTGCTCGACGCCCCGCACCGGCAGCTGCATCGGGCCTGGCAGCGGATACGGCGACACCGACTCGCGCGCGCCGAGCCGCAGCGACGGCCCCATGATGAGGTCGCCCACCGCCGGCACCGCCAGGGCCCGGTAGCCATCGGGCCGCTCGACCCTGCCGAGGAGGCCCTTGGAGGGCTCGCCTTCGAATGCGTGCTCGTAGAACTCGATACGTATGCCCAGATCGATCATGCGGCGATCCTGGCACAGTGCGCAGGCCCGCAAGGGCAGCTGAGCGGTTCCCCTCCTAGGCCGCCCTCGGTCGAGGAGGGCCTCGGCATCCCTGGGCCAAGGCGGCGAAGACAGTCTTCACCGATAACTTGCTGGCCCGGTCACGCCCCTTGATGCCGCGTCACCGCAGGTGGAAGACTTCCCACGTGAGCACCGCCCGCCGCCCTCTTTGTACCGGTCCCCGCCCCGCCGTCGAGGAGCAGTCCCGTACGGACGGGCGCCGCACCGCCGCCGAGCGCGCGGCTGGCACTGAGGCCCCGGACAACGGTCTCCCACGGAAGACGCCGACCCCGGCGCGGCCCGACCGGCGCCCGCTCGGCACCGGCCCGAGCACCCCGGCTGACTTCTAGGCCCGGTTCTCGTATAGCTGCCGCCACCCGACAAGTAACGCTGAGTAACCATCTGAAATCGGTTTGGACTCCTTCATTCCGCTTCTCTCGGCTGGTCGTCACGATGTGGTGATTCAACGGGCTGGTCGAAGGAGTACAGGTGCAGCAGGACTGGGAACCGGAAGAGCTCATCGAGGTCTGGACACTGCTCGAAGACGACACGGCAAAGCTGCGGAACAAGTCCGGGACGAACAGGCTCGGCTTCGCGATGCTGCTGAAGTTCTTCGAGGTGGAGGCCCGGTTCCCGGAGACCGCCAAGGAGGTCCCGGCTGCGGCTGTTTCCTACGTGGCTCAGCAAGTGAAAGTACCGGCGGAGCAGTGGGCGGCGTACGACTGGCAGAGCCGGACGGCTACCCGTCACCGGGCGGAGATCCGTGAGGCGTTCGGTTTCCGGGAGTCGACCGAGGAGGACCAGGAGAAGCTGGCCGAGTGGCTGACCGCGGAGCTGTGCGGGGTGGAGATGTCCCGCGACCGGCTGGCGGAGGCGGTAGTGGCCCGGTGCCGCAACGATTACATCGAGCCGCCGGCTCCGGCGAAGGTCCGGCGGTTGGTAGGTAAGGCGGTCAAGGACTTCGAAGCACGGTTCTGCCGAAGGACCATTGACCGGCTCTCCCACGCGACCCGTTCGCGGCTGGAGGACCTGGTGGCGGACAGTGAGCAGGGCGAGACGGCCGGGGACCGGGCGACAGCCGGCGGTGGGCGGTCGTTCTTCACCGAGCTGAAGGCGGATCCGGGGGCGCCGGGGTTGGAGAGCTTGTTCGCGGAGGTGGACAAGCTCCAGCGGGTGCGGAAGCTGGAGCTGCCCGCGGATTTGTTCGCGGATGTGTCGGAGAAGCAGGTGGATGCCTGGCGGGCGCGGGCCTCGAAGGAGTACCCGGCGAATCTGGAGCGGATGAAGCCGCCGATGCGGCTGACGCTGCTGGCGGCTCTGTGCCATGTGCGGCACACGGAGATCACCGACTCGCTGGTGGAGCTGTTCATCCAGTTGGTGTTGAAGATCAACACCAGGGCGGAGAAGAAGGTCGACAAGGAGCTCACGGATCAGCTGAAGAAGGTGCGGGGCAAGGAGGCGATGATGCTGCGGGTCGCCGAGGCATCCTTGGCCCAGCCCTCCGGCACGGTCCGGCAGGTGATCTTCCCGGTGGTCAACGAGAAGACGCTCAAGGCGCTCGCGGCGGAGGCGGCGGCGAACGAAGCCCGGTACAAGGCACGAGTGCGTACCGTGCTGCGCTCCGCGTACTCCGCGCACTGGCGGCGAATGCTGTCCCCGCTCTTGAGGGCGTTGACGCTCAAGTGCAACAACACCGCGTACCGGCCGGTGATGGACGCGATCGACCTGCTGCAGCGGTACCTGGAACAACCGCTGAAGGAGGGCGCGTTCTTCGACGCGGCGGAGAAGGTCCCGCTGGAGGGGGTGGTGCCGGAGCAGTGGCGGGCGGCGGTAGTGGACGACAAGGGCCGGGTCGAGCGCATCCCGTACGAGCTGTGTGTGCTGGTGTCCTTGCGGGACGCGCTGCGGCGCCGGGAGATATGGGTGGTGGGCGCGAACCGGTGGCGCAACCCGGAGGACGATCTCCCGCAGGACTTCGAGGACAACCGGGACGTGCACTACGACGCGATCCAAAAGCCCCAGGATCCGGCGAGGTTCATCGCCGAGTTGCAGAAGAAGCACCGCGAGGCGCTGGACCGGCTGGAGAAGGCGCTGGTCGAGGACACCACTGGTGGGGTGGCGATCGTGAAGAGGAACGGTGAGGGATGGATCAAGGTCTCGCCGCGGCCCAAGCAGGAGGAACCGGAGAACCTGGTCGCGATCAAGGCCGAGATCGAGCGCCGCTGGGGCACCATCGACCTGCTGGACATCTTGAAGTACGCCGAGTTCGACACCGACTTCACCGCCGAGTTCGCCTCGGTGGCCACCCGCGAGAACCTGCCGAGGGACGTGCTTCGCCGGCGCCTGCTTTTGGTCCTTTTCGGGCTGGGCACCAACATGGGGATCAAGCGGGTCGCGGTGACCGGCAAGCACGGCGAGACCGAAGCGACGCTCCGCCGGGTGCGGCACCTGTTCGTGAACCGGACCAACATGCGTGCCGCGCTGGTCAAACTGGTCAACGCCACCTTCGCGGTCCGCGACGAGATGTGGTGGGGCACCGGAACCGCGTGCGCCTCCGACAGCCGCAAGTTCGGCGCGTGGTCAAGCAACTTCATGACGGAGTGGCACCAGCGCTACCGGGGCCCGGGAGTCATGATCTATTGGCACGTCGAACGAAAATCAGTCTGTATCTACAGCCAGATCAAGTCCTGTTCGGCCTCCGAGGTCGCCGCGATGATCGAAGGCGTACTGCGGCACTGTACCGACATGGAGGTCGACCGGCAGTACACCGACACGCACGGCGCCTCCATCGTCGGGTTCGCCTTCGCCCACATGCTGGACTTCCAGCTGATGCCCCGGCTGAAGAACATCGGGCGGGCCAGGCTGTACCGGCCGGCCGCGGGCGAGGACAAGAACTGGCCCACACTGGCCCCGGTACTCTCCACCCGGACGATCGACTGGGACCTGATCGCCCAGCAGTACGACCAGATCGTGAAGTACACCACCGCCCTGAGGTTGGGCACCGCCGAGGCCGAGCAGGTCCTGCGCCGCTTTACCAAGGGCGGCCCCAAGCACCCGACCTACCAGGCCATCGAGGAGCTGGGGCGCGTGGTGCGCACGGCGTTCATCTGCGACTACCTGGCCGACGAGGACATGCGCAGGGAGATCCACGAGGGCCTGCAGGTAGTGGAGAACTGGAACAGCGCGAACCAGGACCTGTTCTACGGCAAGGACGGCGACCTGACCGGGGCGGACAAGGAGAACCAGGAGGTTTCCATGCTGGCCCTCCACCTCCTGCAGAGCAGTCTCGTGCACGTCAACACGTTGCTGATGCAGCAGGTGCTGGCCGAGCCGAAGTGGGCCGATAGGCTCACCGAGGCCGACCGGCGGGCGCTATCCCCGCTGTTTTGGACCCATGTAAACCCATATGGGCGGTTCGAGCTGGATATGAACAGCCGTCTGGATCTCGGGCCAGTGCTGCCGCCCGAGGAGGGAGGGCAGTCGGAATACGCCGGAAACGTGCCGTAGTAGGCCGCTGTGATCATCCCCGACGGCGGGCGGCGGGGTCGCGTGAGGCGACGTGCCGGGCGACCGGGTCGACGCCGGGGCGATGGACGAGGCGGAGCTGACCGAGCCCCCAGGTGAACGACCTGCTCGACGACGAGCGGGACGCTGGGGGACGTGGACGACGAGTACAACTGGGTCCGGTGAGCCACTCACTTCAGACGACCGAAAAACAGATCAGCATATGATCCCGATATCAGGCATGTCGATTTCCACAAAGGACAGGGTTGCTTTTCCCTCAAAATTTGATGGGCGCATCTCCGCAGCTCACAGCGCCCTGGCGCCAGTCACCTCGGCTGAATCCCTACGGTCCGAGCCGCGCTTGACCCGCACTTACCTGCATCGGAGGATATACGCCGTCGGTCGAATCCTGATCTGCTAAGGCCCTGAAATATGGCTGATTTGGAAGGTAGTCATGTCCCGGTCATATGTGTTCGGATCTATCAGGAAAGCTGCTTTCGGCAGCAAGACCAAGGAGGAAGCATGGCACTTCGTGATGTTCTCCAGGCCCTGAACGAGACCGACCTCGTCGCGGCCCCGACCGAGTCGCGGCTGGTCGGTGAGGGTGCCGTTGCCCCGGCGCGAGCGGCCACCCTGCACGCCAGCAACGAGGCGTTCGACGCCCCGCTCATGGTGGTCAGCCAAATCAACGAGGCCTGACGCGCCCCTGTGAAATCCGGGTGCCCGGAAGCAGCAGCCGCCGCTTCCGGGCATCGCTGATCGAAAGGTTGGCACCATCACATGACCGCAGTTGCCTCCTTGATGGCGACCCTCCGCAATGAACTCCTGGGCGAATCCTGGGGCGTTTCGCATCGTGTCCTCAAGGGAGCCGTCGACGTCTCAAGACTGCTCACCTCTGCGGACATCGAGGGCTGGCTGGACGCCAGCCTGCTGAAGTGGCCGTACTTCACCTTGCTCAAGCACGGCGAGCAGCCCCCGCTTGCCTCGTACACATCGGTTCGCGACGTCATCGGACAAAAGCACGGAGGCTTTCCGGACCCCGCCGCGATCCGCCGCTATATGGGGCAGGGCGCATCACTCAAGCTCAACCAGCTTTCCGACTGGCACCGCCCGACCCGCGCGCTGGCCCGGGAACTGGAGGAATTCTTGCCGGTCTCGGTCGTCTCCTACGTCTTCTGGACCCCCGCCGAGCAGCGGGGCATGCTTCCGCACCGGGACGCGGCACATGTGGTCGCGATCCAGCTGGAGGGCCGGAAGGAGTGGCACCTGTACGCCGAGCCCGCCCAGATCGGCGCTGATGCGGGGCTCGATGTGAACAGTTCCCGGCCGACCCACGTCTTCACGATGGAGCCGGGGGACGTGCTTTACCTCCCCCACGGATGGCCGCACGACGCCATCGCGAAGGATGGCGCCTCCCTTCACTTGACTTTCACGCTCACCGAACCGACCCCCGAGGACTTGGTGGAGGCACTGCTGCAGCGCTTCTTTGAGGAGGAGCACGAGCTGATGCACCGTTTCCACGTCCGCCCGCTGGAGGCTCGTACACACGAGGTCCGCGCGGCTCTCCTGGAGCAGGCGAAGAGCCTGGAAGGTGCCCGCTGGACACGGACGGCCCTGGAGATGAAGCGGGAGGCGATCGGCTGATGAAGAGCACCGGAACCTCGACGCTCGCACCACGCACGACGGTGCCTGCCTTGCTGGATCACTTGGTGGGAGACCCTGCCGCGTTCTTCCGCGACCACTGGGCGAACCAGCCGGTGGTGATGCGAGCGAACACGGACCTGACCGCCTTGATCTCCGAGCATGAGATGTGGGACGAGGTCGACTGCGGCCTGCTCGTCCGCCCCTACTTCACAGTGTTCAACGAGGGCGTCCGCACCGCGATCAGCGACATGTCCCGCAAACGCCGGGTGGTCGGCCACGAACTGCCCGGCTATATCAACCCCGAGCAGATCCACCGGGACTTCGAAGCCGGCGGCACCTTCAAGTTCAGCCAGGCGGAGCACTGGCACCCGCGCATCAGGGCACTGGTAAAGGGCATGCAACAGCACTTCCGAGGCGGCCTGGAAGCGTTCGTCTTCCTCAGCCCACCCGGCAAGACAGCGATGCAGGCCCACACCGACGGAGCACACGTTTTCGTACTGCAGGTGGCGGGCGTCAAGGACTGGGTGGTCGGCCGCATCGACGGAAACTCGCACAGTGACTCCACTCTCCACGAGGGCGAGATCCCGGAGCACCTGCGGATGGAGGTGACGCTGCGGCCCGGCGACGTGCTCTACATGCCTCACGGATGCCCGCATTACGCCACGGCGCGCGAGGGCAACTCCATCCACATCGCCATCACCGTCGAGGAGCCGAGCGCGGAGGACCTCGCCAAAGTCCTCCTTGCCGGCTTCATGGCCGATCCCCGCTTCAGGGCGCTGGAGGACTCACACCACCGGCAGTCGCTGGACAAGCGGATCGAACTGCTGCGGGAGGCCCTGCTCGCCTACCTCGCCGAGGCGGATGAGGCGGCCATCCTCTCCTCCGCGGTCACCCTCCGCAAGGAGCATCGTTGAGCCAGCTGCCGACATTCCTCCGCCGGGCACCTTGGATGACTGGCGGAGGGCCCGCAGCCGTCACCGAGGGCACCTTGCGCAGTGCGGATCTCGAGAGCACCTGGGACCGCCTGGCGACGCTACTGCGTGGCCGGGGCATCACGCGGGTGGCCGATCTCACGGAGCTCGATACGCTGGGGATACCGGTGTGGACGGCGATTCGCCCCGCCGCCGCCACATTGGTGGCCAGCGCCGGCAAGGGGATCAACCACGCCGCCGCGCGCATCTCAGCAGTGATGGAGTCGTTGGAGGTCGCCGCCGCCGAGGAAGTGCGCCCGGTGGCGGTGGCCCGCGGTAGTGCCTTGGAGATTGGCCCGGGCTACGCCGTCGGCGACCTCTCCCGGCACCCTGTCTCCCTGGCCGACAACCGCACTGAACTGGACTGGACGCTGGGCTGGGACTTGGTCTCCGGTACCGCTGCCCTGGTGCCCGTGGCAGCGGTCGGACTGCGCGGCTGGGCGGCCGAGGAGTGGCAGCCCAGTACTTTCGTCACCACCACCAACGGCCTGGCAGGCGGCAACGATCACGTCGAGGCTGCACTGCACGGGCTGCTGGAACTGGTGGAGCGCGACGCCCTCGCCCGGCTTCGTGACGGCGGCGCCGTCCGGGTCGACCCCCGCAGTCTGGGGGACCGGCTGGGCGGGGTGATGGAGCAGATCCGTGCGGCGGGCAGCAACGCCATGCTGGAGCGCATTCCTTCAGTGCCTGGGACCTGGGCGTACACCTGCTGGCTCACCCAACCGGAGATGTGGCAGGTCTTCGCCGGGTCAGGCTGCCACATCGATCCCCGGATCGCCGCCGAACGGGCGCTGCTGGAAGCAGTCCAAAGCCGTGGCTCCACCATCAGCGGCGGACGCGACGACATCCCCGAGTGGACTTTCCGCATGCAGGGTGCCACCGCCTCCCCCCGAGGCGGTGGCACCGCTCCGGTCCGCTGCGAGCCGCTGCCCGCTCCGAGCGTCCCACTGGGGCCTTTGGGCGACGTCCTGACGAACCTGGTCACCGCTGTGCACCAGCGCACCCGACGCCCGGTCGTCGTCGTGGACCTCACCCCGCGGACGGAGCCCTGGCCCGCCGTGGTCCAGGTGTTCGCGCCCGGGCTCGGGCTGACCCTGGAGCACCCGCGCCCGCAGGAACTATCCAGCAGGAGTTTCGTGTGACACCCCGCCGCCTGGTCTTCGTGGGACCGACGTTGCCGCTCTCGGTGCGTCCCGACCTGGGATTCGAGTATCTGCCGCCGATCCGGCACGGTGACCTCTTCGCCCAGGCTCTGCGGCCGGGCGACCAGGTCCTGATCGTGGACGGCGTGTACCAGCATTTCGCGCCGATCCGGCACAAGGAGATCCTGGCCCAACTGGCCCGCGGCGTGCAGGTCGCCGGAGCTGCGAGCCTGGGCGCGCTGCGGGCGGCGGAACTGGCCGACTTCGGCATGCGGGGACTGGGCCGCGTCTACCAGTCGGCACGGGCCGGCCGGCTGGTAGCAGACGCGGATGTGGCGGTGCTCCACGGCGACGACGAAAGCGGCGCGCACCGCCTGACAGTCGCCATGGTGTCCTTCCGCCAAGCGGTGACCGAACTCTCGGAGGATGGGCAGCTGACTCCGCCACAGGCCCAAGAGCTGGAGGCCATCGCCACCCGGCTGCACTTCTCCGAGCGGTCGGAGCGGGCCCTACAGCACGCAGCCGCCGCTGGCGGGTACCAGAACGCGATGCGGGGGGTACTCGACTGCTTGGACCGGCGTGGCGACATCAAAACCCGTGACGCGCTGGGAGCCCTCCACACTTTGGCCGCCCCGGCTCCGGCGCAGGCGGCCCTGGAGACCGGCAGCTGCGCACCCGATGAGATCGCGGCTTGCGGCGAACTGGCCCACGGTAGGGGCATCGAGCGGGTGTGGCAGAGCGTGTACGGGCGCGAGTGGGAGTTCGAGCACCGGCCACTGCGCCCTGGGTCTCCGGTGAGAGCACGGCTCGCGCTCGCCTGCCTGCAGCTGTTCGCCTCCGACTTCCCGCTGCGGCACCGCGCCTACGCATACAGGCTGGCCTCGGCCGCGACCGGTTGCGACGGCTCCGCTGCTGCGGTGCTCACCGCAGCAGGCTTCACCACCGGGGGACGAACTGTCACCGAGTTGAGCGGGCCCACAGCGGCTACGGCGGACTGGACACCCCAGGAGCGGTTGTTGACGCGCACCTTCCGGCTACGGCCCGGCCGCCTGGCGTATCTGGACGTGCCGACCGAGGCCCTGGCGGGATCGCCCCTGGCTGACGTGGAGCAGTGGTGCACCAAACTGATGCGGCCCGCTGGAGCGCCTCCGGCAGCGGCCGCCGAGTGCCATGCCCTGCTGCGTGAACTGTGGCGGGCCGAGTCGGCGGACGAGTACCGGCTGTGTGTGCTGGAGCGGGGCTTTCGCGACGCGGACGAGGCCGCCCGCCTGGCCAGAGCTTTCGACTTGGCCCTGGTGAACCAGCTGGCCCGGCACACGGAGACCGTCCGGTGACCATCGCGTTCTCTGACACGGGCAACAGTCCCGCCACCGGTGCCGGCCTGTCCGGCGCCGAGGATCCAACGATGCGGCTGGTCGACGCCGTGTTCGCCGAGCCCCGGTTGAAGGCGGTGGCTGCCTGCGGCACCGACAGCGTGGTGCTGCGCGCCGACGTGCCCACTGACGGCGGTGCCCTGACCCCGACCCTGGTGTGCTACCGCAGGGATCCAGCGGCTGGGTGGCATCCCGAGTGGACGGTGGGCGGGGCCACCGAGGCTGCTTCGGTGAGTGGCGGTTTCGCCTACGTCCGACGGGGCGGCGACGGGCAACTGGTCGCCTTCCGGACCGCCGACGGCTCCGCTGAGCGCATCCTGCACGACACGGCCGGACGAGTGGTCGCCCTGGCACCAAAGCCCAACACCGATGAACTGGTGTGCACCGTGGCACTGCCCGGCAGGCCCGGCGACCAGCCCGGCGGACTGCTTGCCGGCTCCGACGCGGTGTGGTACGACGGTCCCGACGCCGCGCTCGGCAACGTCCGCCGACCCGAAGGCCGCTGGCAGGTATGGGCACTCCGCACGACCGGCGAGGCGGCGCGACCACTCGATACGGCGGTGCCCCCTGGCACGGCTCTCACCGGCGAAGCCGCATGGGCTAGATCCGCGCTGCTGCTGGGCATCTCCCGCCACCGCCCGGACGGCAGTCGGCGGTTCGGCCTGCTGGCGGTCACCACCACCGGCGGCCCCCCGCGTCCCCTGCTGTATGACGGGATCGACCTGTGCTACCCCGTCCAGGCCCCTGACGGGCACGCGGTAGCGTACCTGGCCACCTCAGTGCCCGAGAACGAGGAGCCCCTCATACAGTTCCCGTGCCTGGTCCTGGCCGGCTCGCTGGATGTGCGCGTGCTTGAAGCACCGAACGATACCTGGCAGCGCCCCTGCGGCTGGGACAGCCCCACACGATTGGTCTGCACCGCAGAGGAAGGACCCCGCCGCCACCTGTACGAGCACGACTTGGCGGCAGCCCGCTGGCGACGGATCCCCACATCGGCCTCCGTAGACAGCGCCCGAGTCGGCGCGGCCGGTGCAGCGGTAGTGGTGTCCGCCCTTGATTCTCCGCCCACGGCGCAGGTCCTCAACCTGCATTCCGGCACCGCCGAAACTGTGGAGACGACCCAACTGCCTGCGCTGCCGGGCCGACTGCACTACCGGCCCCAGAAGTTGGCGAAGGTGACCGCCCCACTCGCATCCTGGCTCTGCCTGCCGGACAGCGGACCGGCGCGCGGCACCGTCGCGCTCTTCCATGGCGGCCCCTTCAAAAGCTGGACCGAGTGGGCCTGGCGCTGGAACCCG
Source organism: Streptomycetaceae bacterium (assembly GCA_019243445.1). Taxonomy (GTDB): domain Bacteria; phylum Actinomycetota; class Actinomycetes; order Streptomycetales; family Streptomycetaceae; genus Streptantibioticus_B. The sequence goes on from JAFAUH010000219.1 coordinate 27,442, forward strand.
TGGCCCTTCGTCGCCTGCAATTACGCCGTGATCCTGGTCGAGCCTCCGATGTCGCTGGGCTACAACTCCGCCGTGGCCATTGGTTGGCGACGCTGGCGGACCGGCATCGCCGCGGCGGCAGCCGAGCAGGTGGAGCAGCTGCGCACCGAGGCGGGTCTGGCGCACACGGCTCTCGCCCTGATGGGAGGCAGCTTCGGCGGCTATCTGGCCCTGACCACAGCCGCCGCGCTGCACCCTCGACTAGTGGTCGCCCACGCGGCCCCGCTGGACCTCGCGCACGTGGCCGCGGCAAGCGACGTCGGCTGGCAGTGGGTACGCGAGTACGGCGACCCCGACGGGAAGCGGTCGCATTACGCACAGCAGAGCCTGCCTCCCCACCCCGTGCCCGCAGGCACGCGGGTGCTGCTCTCCCACGGGATCCACGACGAACTGGTGCCACCGACTGAGACGCTGCGGCTGCACAGGTCGCTGATCCGCGATGGCGCCCGCAGCGAGGTGGCATTCTTCACCTCGGAGGCGCACCCGCTGAGCCGACCTATGAACATCCGGGCCTGGTACCGATGGACACTCGCCGCATGCCAAGACGAGCTATCCGACCACGCTCAGAAGGAGAACGCATGACCGGCCGCCAGGTCATCACTCGGCAACAGATCGCCGCCGGCCTCGCCGAGCTGGGCATCGGCCCTGGAAACGTCGTGCTCGGGCACGCTTCGCTGCGCAGTTTCGGCTTCGTAGTGGGCGGCGTGCAGTCGCTCTACCTGGCGCTATGTGACGTCCTCGGGTCCGCCGGGACCTTGGCGATGCCTTCCTTCACCCCGCAACTGTGCCACCCCAGCACCTGGCGGGCCGCCGACCTGGCCGGATCAGACCTCGACGAAGTCGCCCGCGGCATGCCGCCCTTCGACGTACTGCGCACTCCGGCCGCGCGGTCCATCGGCGCGCTCTCCGAAATGCTGAGGGCAGTACCAGAAAGCCTGCGCTCCAACCACCCGCACGTGTCCTTCGTCGCGAAGGGATCACACGACGCAGACATCACCCGTCGGCACCCGCCCGAGTACCGGCTGTCCGCCCACAGCCCCCTGGGCGTGTTCTGGGAGCTGAACGCCACCGTGCTGATGCTCGGAACGGGCTGGTCCACCTGCACCGCGCTCCACTTGGCAGAGTACGCCGCGCCGTACCCGGGCCGTCGCGTCGGCCTGTGGCAGCTGCCGACGGCTGGTGCAGACGGCGCCCACTGGCACGAGGTTCCCGAACTCCTCATATGGGAGGGTGACTTCGATAAGCTGGGGTCCGCGTATGAACTGTCTGGCGGTGCGGTCACCACCGCTCGTGTAGGCGACGCGGTCTGCCGGGCCGTCCGGCTGCGGCCGCTGATCCGGTTCGCGACCCGATGGCTCCTCGACCACCGTGACCTGCGCCGCGGCATCGCCCCGCCCGGCTGGCGCGAGGTGGTCGATGCCGCCGGCCCGCTGCCGGTACCCGCGTTGCCCGAAGCGGTGCCGCCCGCGGTACCCTCCGCGTCCCCACGGTAGTTCACCAGCGGGCGGAACAACGCCACCCGAGATCCTCCCGCCCTGTCCGCCAAGGAGCACAGCACATGTCTGGCGAGGTCCTCCTCCGCCCCGTCACCGCCGACGACCTCGACCTGTTCGAGGCCGAGTTCACCTCTCCGGAAGGGACTGGGCCCTTCCAGTGGTTCGGCTTCACCCCGACCCACCGGACGCGCCGCCGCTTCGCCGAAGACGGACTGCTCGGCCCTGACGGCGGGATACTGACCGTAGCCGCCGAGGGCCGGACAACAGGCCGAGTCGAGTGGTTCAAGTCCTCCTGGGGACGCCCGGACACCTCCTTCTGCTGGACCATCGCCATCGGACTGTTCCCCTGCGCGCAGGGCAAGGGCACCGGCAGCGAAGCCCAGCATCTGCTGGCCCGGTACCTGTTCGACCACACCCGGGCGGAACGCGTGCAGGCATGGACGGACCTAGGCAACCTCGCAGAGCAGCGGGCGCTGGAGAAGGCCGGATTCGTCCGCGAAGGGGTGCTGCGGTCAGCTCAGTGGCGGTCCGGAAGCTGGCACGACCAAGTCCTCTATGCCGCCGTACGCGACGATGAACCCTTCCGCACGTCGGCTGATGGAGACCTCGTGTGACCGGGCTCGGGACGACCGGGGGGACCGGACAGCACCATCTCCAGAGCCGGAAAGGGCCCGATTCCGACAGCCACCCACCCGCCGAAGCACGCCCTGCCCCAGGGCGCCTCCGGCAGCAGCCCGCCCAGGGAATTCCTTAGCCGACCGGAGAAGACCTTGATGACATCGTTCCTGCGGCGCAACTTCTCCGTCCTACAAGGTCCAGCTCGGACGCTAGGTGCGCTGCACTTCATCGACAGCATGGGCAACGGCTTGTTCGTGTCCGGCTCGGCGGTCTACTTCGTCGTGGTCGCAGGCATGCCGGCGTCCCAGGTGGGACTTGGGCTGTCGCTGGCCGGGCTGAGTGGTTTCGTCTCCAGCGTTTTGCTGGGCTTGGCCGCGGATCGGATGGGCGCGCGCCGCCTGCTGGCATTGCTGCTCCTCGCGCTGGCGGGCGCTTATGCGCTGTATCCGGCCGTCGGCTCCACGTGGGAGTTCTTCGCGGTGGTATCCCTCGTGGGCGCGCTGGAGTTCGGCTGCGGCCCGGCGTTCGGCGCTCTGATCATGGACCTGGTCCCGGAGGAGAACCGGGTACCCGCACGCGCCGCACTGCGTTCCCTGTTCAATGTGGGCTTCTCCGTGGGCGCCCTGCTGGCGGCAGGTTTCATCGCTGCCGACGGCACCGCGCTGCAGTTGCTGCCGCTGGGCAACGCCCTGACCTTCTTGGCAGCTGCGGCTATGGTACTGCGCCTCCCCGCCTCAACAGCGCGGTGCGGTGCCGGGGACGGCGGACGCTTCCGCGCTCTGCGCGACGTTCCGTTCCTCAGCGTGATCGGGGCCTCCAGCCTACTGGCCTTGCACAGCGCGGTGTTGCTGGTGGGCATACCGCTGTGGATTGTGAAGAACAGCGGGCTGCCGCACAACCTGGTGCCGCTGGTGCTGGTGGTGAACACAGTGCTGGTGGTGTTGCTACAGGTGACGGCGGCACGCGGTTCTGAGACCCTGGGCGGTGCCATCACCGCGGCCCGCAAGGCGGGGCTGATCAGCGTCACGGCCTGTGCTGTGCTGGCAGTCGCAGCGCTCACCGGGGTGTGGCTGACGGGAATCATCACACTGGCCGCCGTCCTGCTCTTCACGCTCGCCGAGCTGTGGCAATCCGCCAGCGGCTTCAGCCTGAGCTTCGGATTGGCCCCGGACTCAGCCCGAGGCGAATACCTCGGTGCCTTCAACCTCCACGTGGTGGCCCAGGCCACCGTGGGCCCGGCGGTTGTCTCACTCCTTGTGGTCGGCCATGCGTCGTACGGCTGGCTCGCCATGGGCCTGATCTTCCTCGCGGGCACCGCAGCCATCGGCCCGGCCGTGCGGCGGGCCGAGCAGAGCAAGGCCGCCAAGGGGGCCCTCTCCGGAGAGACCCATCCAAAGCGCGTGGAACCGAAGCCGGCATCGGGGAACTGACTGAGCGCGGGAACATCCAGTCAGTGTGGACGTTCGCTGCGGTGTTCGGTCCGCAAACACGCTAGCGTTCAGCTCCGTTCAGTGACCGAATAGTCGTAGTGGCGAGTTGCAGCCGCCTGAATGTTCGAGTTGAGGCATGCCCCCGGAAGGCACCCCTCCATGTGCAACCGTAACGTTCGTTCGCGATACACGAAGATCAACACGATGTTCCCGCAGGTCACGACTGTAACGCTTCCCGTGTACGCGCCTATGTCACGCGCAACCCCGTATTCGATACGATTCGGGGCATGAGAATCGGCGTCGCACGCGTATCGAAGCGTGACCAACACCCCGAAGCACAACAAGACGCCCTGAAAGCCGCGGGGTGCGAGAAGATCTTCACCGACAAGGCATCCGGCAAGCTTGCCCGCCGCCCCGAACTCGACAAGGCCCTCCTCGTCGCCCGCGAGGGCGATCAGCTCGTCGTCACCAAGCTCGACCGGCTCGGCCGGTCGCTGGAGAACCTCATCGAGCTGTCCAAGCGGCTGGAAGCCGAAGGCGTCGACCTGGTCGTACTCGACCAGGGTATCGACACCTCCACCGCCGTCGGCAGGATGTTCTTCCAAATTCTGGGCGCAGTTGCCGAGTTCGAGCACGCCCTGATGTCGGAGAGAACAACGGACGGCTTGGAGGCCGCCCGCGCCCGGGGCCGCACTGGCGGACAGAAGCCCAAACTCGGCCCCCGGCAGGTCCAGCTGGCGCGGGAGATGTACGACTCAGGCGAACTGACCGTCCAGCAGATCGCCGACGAGTTCGGCGTCACCCGCCCCACCATCTACCGCCATCTCAGCAAAACTCCGACGCCTGCCACACCGTAGACGCATCTCCCCGGCGATCATGAGCACCACCGAGTCAACCAAACGCGGCAGGATCGCTACCTTCCGTTACTTGTCGGGTGGCGGCAGCTATACGAGAACCGGGCCTTCTAGTTTGGGCCCTCATCTGAGGTCCGATTTCTGAAACCTTCGCAGGCCAATCCGGTAACAGTGCCCCGCCGCCGGGCGCTGTCGAGCTGGCCGTCGAGCGCGCCGCGACGCCGTAGGAAGAGCGCCCAAGGTCCGTAATCCTCCGTGGCCTGCAGCGTGCGCGTCTGCGGGTGCTTCGGGCTGGGAAAAGACGGCCAGCGGCGAGAGGGGGAGGGGCGGGCCGGGGTCTGCTCCACCGTCTGTCCGGCCGGCGTCGGGCCGCTCGCCCGTACTCCCGCCGTCACGTCCGCGCCTGCGTGAGGAGACCGCGCCGCCCGTCTGTGGCTGAGGGGGAGCAGCTGCTGCCGCGCGTCACGCGGGGCCGTCGTGGTCGCTCCGCGTCGACCCGGGTCTCGTCGTGGCTGAGGAGCGTGTCGTCGGTCTGGCTGAGGACCGTGGGAACCCGCCGCCAGACTCGCTCGCGGCGAGCGCGCGGCCCGTCGATCCTCACTTCCCAAATCCATTGCATTTCATTGCATCACTTCTATGTATTGCATTGACGCAATGCTATGCAATGGATTAGACTAGGGGACCGTGAGGACGACAAGGAGGACGAGATGACCGACCCCGTGACCGCGTACGACACCGCCCCCGACCCGTACTTGGAGGGTGAGGAGCTCATGCGGACGATGAAGCAGCTCCCGCTCCGCGAGAGGCTGCTGCGGTGGGCCGCGCTCGCCGACCGGAACACGCTCAATACGCCCGAGACGGACGGCAAGGCCATCCAGTCGATTCGCAGTGCCGCGCTTAAGCTCGCTCGCCACGACCAGGCGCACGGCACGGCCGCCGGCGCCATGGCCCCCGTAGCTGTCACCGTCGATGCCTCCCTCGGGGTGCTCCGGGCGTACGTCCGCCAGGAGTACGCCGCGTGGCAGCAGGGGGGGACGCGGTGAGCGAGCAGCCGACCGAGCAGACCGTCGAGGCTGAGGCGGAGAAGGCGCCTGAGTGCGCGTACCCGGGGTGCAAGCGCCAGCCAGTCCCCAAGGATCCGACCGTGCGGGGCCAGGCGCCGAAGTACTGCGACGACCCGGAGCACAACCCCATGTCGGCGTACCGGGCCAAGCGCAAGCAGGCCGCCGACCCCGCGGCCGCCGCCCAGGCCGCCGAGGAAGACACCGACCGTCCGGTGACCGGCGCGGCCGCGACCGCCGTCCTGGTGCGCGAGTCCGTCCTCACCGCCGTCAAGGGACTGCAGGCCGAACTCCCCCGGTATGTCCAGCTCATGGAGCGGGTCACCGACCCGGAGGCCGCCGAGGCCCAGGTCGCCGCCGCCGAGACCCGGGCAGAGGCCCGCATCGCCGAGGCTCAACGCGAGCTCGTCACCGAGCGAGGCCGGCGGGAGGGCGCCGAGCGCAGGGCGAAGAACGCCGAGCAGGGCAAGACCGAGGCCGACGAGGCCGCGGACCAGGCGATCCGCGAACTCGAAGAGGCGAAGGCCCGGTTCGAGGCTGAGACCAGGCGGATCGCGGAGGAAGCCGAGGCTGCCGTCGCCGCCGCTCAGGCGGACGCCGAGGAGAAGGTCGCGCAGGCCCGTGCCGACGCGGCTGCCGTCGCCGAGCACGCCGAGGAGCAGGCAGCCGCCAAGGTCGCCGAGGCCGAGCAGCGGGCTGCCGAGCGCATCGAGCAGGCCGAGGCCGCCGCCAGCACGGCACGGGTCGAGGCCGAGGAGGAGGTCACCCGCGTCCGCTCGGAGGCGGAGAGCGCCGTCACGACCGCTCACCAGAAGGCGGACGTCAAGGTCACCGACGCCGAGCGCCGCGCTGCCGAGCAGGTCGCGGCCGCCGAGACCGCCGCAGGTAAGGCCCAGACGGAGGCCCGCCGCCAGGTCGAGGAGATGGAGAAAACTGTCGAGCAGGAGAAGGCCAGCGCCCGCGAGGTGAAGGTCAAGGCCCTGCACGACGTCGAGGACGCGAAGGCCCGCGTGAGCGAGGCGCAGGGGAAGGTTGCGGAGGCCCAGGCCGCCGCCCGCCAGGCCGCCGCCGACGCGAACACCAAGGTCGAGGCCGCCAAGGAAGTGGCGAAGGCCCTGCATGAGGAAGTCGAGCGGATGAGCACCGCCGCCACGACCGCTCAGGGCCGCATCACCGCGCTGGAGAAGACGACCGGCGACCTGTACGGCCAGCTCCGCACGGCCGACGTCAAGGTCCGGGACGCCGAGGAGAAGGAGCGTGAGACCCGGCGCCAACTGGAGGAACTGCGGGGCCGGAAGAAGTAGGACCGGCGAGATTCGGCTGACTTTGTCAACCAGATTGACGCTCAAGCGGCCGACGGGTGCTGACCAAGACGAGGAGGAGGGCGCAGGACATGGCCGAAGCGGTGCCATGGGCGCAGCTGGCAGCCCACGGGCCGACCGTCGAGCGGTACCGGACGAAGGTCTATTACCGCGGTCCGGGCGAATGCGCTTACTGGCTGGGCGCCGTCTCGGACTCGGGTCACGGGAAGCTCAGGGCCGGGAGCCGCTCGACGGACACCTCCCGCGTGGTCACAGCACACGTCCTCGGGTGGGTGATCGAGTACGGGCACCAGGCCCTGCGCAGCGGTGCCGTCGTCCGCCACCTCTGCGACGAGTCGAGCTGTCAGCAGCCGACCCACTGGGTATCCGGCGCCCGGGTCGACAACATCAAGGACTACTACGCCCGCAGCCACCGGGCCGGACACGCCCTCGGCGACGTACGCGGCCCGGACGGACGCGCCGTCGCCATCCGCGATGCGATCCTCACCGCCCAGGCGACCGGCGCCGACGTCGAGGCCGCCATCGCCGCCGCGATAGCCGCGGGTAACCCGACCGGCGCTACCCAAGACACCCTCTTCTGACCTCCCCCGGTAACAGTTGGCCCTGCCCGCACATGATCAAACCCCATGCGCATGGGGAAAGGAGACCGAATGACCGTCCCGAAGACCGACCCGGGCCGTGAGGGCACCCGGCTGATTGCCGCGCTGGAGAAGTGCTGGGCCGAGATCCGGAAGCACCACCCGGACGTGCCGCCGGTCCTGTTCATCAGCGGAACCGGAGTCCCACGCAGGCAGACCGAGAAGCCGCGCACGTCCACCGACGCACCCCGCCGACGGCACTTCACGACCCGGGGTCACCACTGGGCCGACCGGTGGGCCGTGGCCGAGCGCGAGCAGCGGCTCGCCGAGTTGTTCGTGGCCGGTGAAACGATCAAGGACGGGGGCGAGGAGATCCTCAAGACGGAACTGCACGAGGCCGCCCACTCGCTCGGTCATGTTCGAGGGATCCAGGACACCTCCAAGGGTGACCCCAGGTGGCACCGCAAGGAGTTCGCACAGCTAGCCCGCGAGGTCGGACTGGAGCCGCCGAAGAAGTCGGAGAAGCCGTTGGGTTTCTCCAATTGCGAGTTGACCGACGCGACCCGCAAGAAGTACGCCGCGATCATCCGCCAGCTCGACGGGGCCGCCCTCCCCGGCCTCGGCGGCGACGACCAGGACGCCGCCGCTGAGGAGCCGCCGGCCCCGCCGGAGAACCCCGGCTCGACCAACGGCAAGCGGGTCAAGGTCACGTGCGGCGAGTGCCAGCCGCCCCGGGCGTTCCCCGTCACGCCCAAGGTCCTGGCGGAGGGGCCGATCCTCTGCGGGTTGTGCGGGACGCCGTTCGCTGCCCCCGGCGAGGAGGAGCAGGAGGACGCCGCCGACGCCGGACCCGGCGCCGAAGCGGAACCTGAGCCGACCGCCGCCGCCCTCTCCGAACCCCGCTCGGCCGAGACTGAGACGACCGAGGTTTCCCCCATGGACATGGGGCACTGACCCCGCACGGCCCGGCCGTGCGAGCGCGGCCCCTGGGCCGCCGTGGCGGGTGCGTTTCCCCATGTCCATGGGGCACAGCCCGGCGCCGCCGCGCGAAGCGCGCGGCGTGATCGGCCGCCCGGGGCAATCACTCGTGGTAACAGTCGAGCCCCCGACCTGATCTTGATGGTCGGGGGCTCCGCGCGTCTGTGGCGAGCGTAGCGGTCCCGTGCGGGGCGCGTCGAGCTGCTGTCTGCGAGAGGCGCTCACGCCGCCCTCTCGCGCTCTCCAGGCGCATCCCCACAGCACAGGTCGACCCCAAAGCCACGTCGCCATCCGCCGGACTTCAGCAGCCTCATCCATCCACCTCAGCTCACCGATCAACCCCTCTCCTCCTCCCTCCCTTCTCCCCTGCTACAACCCTTACTACATAACACACCTAGGCATTCTTAATTTGTCGGTGTCGCTGCCGCTCGTGATCGCGTATCCTCAGTGATCGTGCTACGCATCACGGCGATCTCCGGAGGCGAGGCAGGGCTCAACTACCTGCTCTCCGGTTCGGGCTGCGCCGGCGAGCACCAGGCGGAGCCCGAGCTGGGTCTTGAGGGGCCGGAGGGGTACTACGCCAAGGGCACGGAACGCGGCACTCCGCTTGCCGTGTGGGTCGGTGAGGGTGTCACCGAGTGGGGCGTGACTGCGGGAGCCAACGCTACCGAGCGTGACATTCGCGCGATCTTCGGGAAGCACGCGCACCCCGAGGAGTACCGGGCCGCGGTGTCCGCCGCGAAGGCGTACATCGACGAGAATGGCATCACCGGCACGGCCGCCCAGAAGATCATGGACGATGCCGAGGCGAGCGCCCGCCGGGGCCGGAAGGCGTACGCGTTCCGCACGATCGAGGAGCGGGTCGAGGACCGCCTGGCGAAGGAGCCGCAGGCCGACCCGGAGCGCGTCGCGGAGATCCGGAGGGAGGAGCGGGACAAGGGCCAGCGCAACCCTGCCATGTACTTCGATCACACCTACTCGGCGCAGAAGAGTGTCTCCACTTACCTCACTGCGCTGGAGGCAGCTGGCCGTCACGAGGATGCCGCCATGGTCCGCGCCGCCCACAACGAGGGCATCGCGGCCGCCATGAAGGTCTTCGAAGAGGAGGCCGGGTTCGGCCGGATCGGCTACCACGGGAAGGCGAAGGGTGACCGCCCGTCGACCGGCCGGTACGTCGACTCGACCGGCTTCACGGCCGCGATCTTCACCCACGAGGTCTCGCGCGAGGGTGACCCGCAGCTGCACAGTCATGTGGCAGTTCTCAACAAAATCAAGGTGCACGACCAGGACGGCACCGAGCACTTCGTGACCCTCGACTCGAAGGCGATGCACAAGGTCCGCGAGGCCGCGGCCGCCGTCTACGAGCGGACGATGGAGCAGGCGATCGAGCGCGATCTGCCCGTGGTGTTCGAACAGCGCCCGGACGGCAAGGCCCGCGAGATCAAGGGGTTCGAGCCGGATCTGCTCGAAGCCCTGTCGGAGCGCACGTTCCAGGTCGACCGGCGTTACGAGGAGCTGCACGAGCAGTACGTCCAGGACCACGGCCGCGAGCCCTCTCCGCTGGTGCGGACGCGGCTCCGGGAGATCGCCACGCTGGACACGCGCGACCCGAAGCGGAACGAGCACCAGTCCGCCGAGGCGAGGATCGAGCGCGCTACCCGGATCGCTGGCGAGAAGGTCGAGGGCGGTCTGCTCGGCGCGCTGGAGCGGGCCGAGCAGGTCGGCATCGACACCCGGCTCGCCGAGGTCGATGTGCCGACGTTCGACCGCGAGGAGGTCATCAAGGAGTCGCTGGAGGCCCTGCAGACCAAGCGGTCGACGTGGGACCGCAGCGAGCTCATCCAGCAGCTGAACACTACGCTCGGTGACAGCCTGCCCCGCGACGTGCCGCTCGCGCCGCTCGCCAACGATCTGGCGAACGAGGCCCTCAAGTCCGGCCGGTACGGCGTCGTGCAGACCGCTGGCCTGACCATCATCGAGGACGCCCCGTCCCGCATCCGGCAGAGCGACGGCCGCAGCGTGTTCGCCCCGAGCGCCCTGGCCAGCGAGAAGTTCGCGCTGGAGGAACACCTCAGTGACGAGGGCCGGGTCGCGGCCCGCGCCCACCAGACCGGCGCCCCGTGCCTGTCCCCGCCCACCATCAGTCAGGTGGTCAAGGCGTCCGGCGTCACTGCCGACCAGGCCGACGTCGTTCGCGGAGTCCTCGGCGACAGCAAGCGGATCAGCGTGATCGAGGGCCCCGCCGGCGCCGGTAAGTCATACACAACCGGTGTCATCGCCAAAGCTTGGCAGGAGCACACCGGAGGTCGCGTCATTGGCCTTGGCCCCAGCGCCGTCGCCGCCGAGGTCCTCGGGGAAGAGGGCATCGAGATCCGGACCAACACAACCCGGTTCCTCGACTACTACGCCCAGGGCCTTGGCAGTAGGGAGGACGTCGAGACGTTCCGCCTGCGCGCAGGCGACCTGGTGGTCCTCGACGAGGCCGGTATGGCGTCCACTGACCACATCACCCGAATCTCCGATATGTGCGAGGCGGTCGGAGCCAAGCTTGTGCCCATCGGCGACCAGCAGCAGCTGCAGTCCCCCGAGGCCGGCGGCCTGCTGCGCACGATGGTCGAAGACGGCCCGCACTACTCCCTGTCGAACGTGCGCCGGTTCCGCGAGCCGGACGGCACGGTCCGCGAGTGGGAGGCAAAGGCGAGCCTGGCCCTGCGCCGCGGTGACATCCGCGCGCTGGAGGAGTACGACCGGCACGGCCTGATCCAGGGCGGCACGCTGGAGGAGATGAAGGCGGCCACGATCCAGGCGTACGTCGCGGACACCCTGGCGGACCGCGAGTCCGTGGTCATGACCGCCACCAACGCCCGCGCCACCGAACTGAGCAGGGAAATCCGCTGCGAGCTCGTCCGGTACGGGCTCGTCGAGGAGAGCGGCCTGCCCTTGGTCGACGACAACCGGGCCGGTGTCGGCGACCTTATCCAGACCCGCGAGAACGACGCCAAGCTCCGGGATTCCGAGGGCCGGATGGTCCTCAACCGCAGGGTCTACCGGGTGACGGGCATCGGCGAGGACGGCCAGCTCACGGCCGCCCGGGTGGCCGGCCGCACCGACGACGGCACCGAGCGGCTCGCCGGGACCATCACCCTGCCCGCGAACTACGTCCAGGAGAACGTCGCGCTCGCGTACGCGGGCACCGTGAATGCGGTCCAGGGCCGCACGGTCGGCTACGGCGGATACCTGCTGGTCGAGGAAGGGATGAACCGTCAGCAGGTCTATCCCGGCCTGACCCGCGCCCAGCGGTACAACCGGGCGTTTGCCGCGTGCCAGGTCCCGGGCGACGAGCACCGGCTGCAGAAGCTCGACCAGGACGCGATGTCCCTGATCCAGACCGCCGTCGAGCGCGACGGAGGCGAGCTGTCCGCCCTGCAGGAGCTGCGCGAGTCGCAGGACTGGGCCGAGTCGATCCCGGCCCTTGAGCCGCGCTGGCGCGACTACGTCACCGAGCACACCCGCAACCAGTACGAGCCGATGCTGCGGCAGATGCTGAGCGACGACCACTTCAAGAAGCTCAAGGAGGGCGACCCCAGCACGGTCTACCGCAAGCTGCGGGAGGCCGAGCTGGCCGGGCACGACGGCAAGCGTCTGCTGGCCGGCGCCATCGGTATGCGCCCGATGAGCTACCCCGTCCCCGAGAACGTGCCCGCGCTGGTCAACTGGCGCATCGACGTGATGCTGGAGAACCGCACGCCGGAGAACGCCCCGGCCGGGCACAGCTGGAGCGACCGCACGCCGGAGATCCCCGGCATCGAGGGCCAGGTCGCCCGGGAAATGGCCGAGGCCATGGACGCCCGGCGCGACGTGCTGGGCGAACGCCTCATGGAGGAGCCCCCGGAGTGGGCGCTCCGCCACCTCGGCCCCGTGCCCGAGGACGTCCTCGACCGGGCCGAGTGGGCCCGCCGCGCGGGCACCGTCGAGGGATACCGCGAGCTCTACGGCATCGACGCCCCCAACACGGCGATCGGCCGCCTGCCGGCGAAGGGCGCGGTCGAGCAGCGCGCCGCATGGGAGGCCGCGCACGCCTCCCTCGGCCGCACCGAGGACCAGGAGACCCTCGCACGGACCAGCGACGCCGCCCTGCGCGAGATGGTCAACCGCTACGAGCGCGAGAAGTCGTGGGCCCCCACCTACATGGGTGAGGAGCTGTCCGAAGCCCGCCAGATGGTCCTGCGCTACGAGGAGAAGGCGATCCTGGCTCAGGCGGACGCCGACCAGTGCACGGACGCCGCCGAGCGCGCGGAGCTGGAGGCACAGGCCCGCGGCTACGAGGACCTGGTGGCCAACCTGTCCGAGCGCGTCGAGACGATGAAGCAGATCGACGCGGCCCGCTCCGCTTGGTACGAGGAGACCGCCCCGGCCCGCGAGGCCGCCGAGGCCGCCCGCGACGAGCTGGACCGCCGCGGCGCCGACGACCAGGTCCAGGTGCAGCAGGATGCCGACGAGGTTGACGAGGAGCTCGTCGCCGAGCGGGAGTACGACCTCGACCAGGCCGAGGAGATCGACTGGGCAGTGGAGGGCGAGACCCTCGACCAGGCCCCCGAGCAGGACGTCGAGGCGGAGCTCCCGCTCACGTACGAGGAGCAGGCGGAGCTCGACCAGGCGCTCGCCGCCTACGAACAGCAGCACCGGGCCGCCAGCACCGGAGACCCGGAGATCGATTGGGCTGTGGAGGGCGAGACCCTCGACCAGGCCCCCGAGGCCGCGTACGACCAGAACGTCGTCGAACAGCAGCTGGCCGAGCAGGACGAGCAGCAGCGGATGGAGGCCGAGCAGGCCGCCGAAGCCGCCGCGTACCACGAGGACCGGCGGGTCGAGGCCGAGCAGGCCCCGGAGATCGACTGGGCCGTGGAGGGCGAGACCTGGCAGGTCGAGGCAGAGACGCCGGAGCAGGACGTCGAGGCCGAGCTGCAGCCGGAGGAGGCCGCGCAGGCCACCGCCGAGGCGGACACATACGTCTACGAACCGAACCCGGAGCTGGACGCCGCGCTCGCCGCGTATGAGCAGCAGCTCCGCGAGCAGGCCGTGGCCGCCCGCGAGGCCGAGCCGGAGTACGACCCGGCCCAGCTCCCGGAGATCAACTGGGAGATCGAGGGCGAGACGTACGAGGAGCGGCCCGAACAGACCGCCGAGGAGCCTGCGGCCGAGGCCGAGCTGCAGCCGGAGGCCCCGGAGCAGGAACTGGCGCCGGCGGTCTCCGCACCCACGGCCGAGGACGAGCTGAGCGAGTACTACAGGCGGCAGTACATCGAGCAATCCCTGCAGGACAGCAGCACGCGCGAGGCGGAGCAGGAGGCGCCCGAGCAGGCAGCGGCCCAGCAGCTCCCGGCCCAGCTGGCGGATCTGCAGCAGGACCTCGACAAGGCCCGCGGTGCGCTCGCGGAGATCGCTGCCCGCCAGGCGGAGCGCGAGCAGGCCGCCCTGGCCGACGAGGCCGTACGCGCCGAGCACGCCGAGGCCACCCGCAGCCGGGAGGCCGAGGCCCAGGTAACGCCGCAGATCGAGCAGGACCAAGGCCCGATCATCAGCTATGGCAACGGGCCGCAGTAAGTGGTGTGCTGGCCCCATGCCGTCCGCCCCCGTACCCTCAACCGACCAGGAGGTGAGCCAAGTTGAGCACCGCACAGGAGTGGACGCCGCCGCAACTGAGGCCGGAGCACGAACTCGTCGCGATGATCGAGCACGTCACCACGAACGGCTACAGCAGCAACAAGCACGACGGCTACGACAAGGGCCTGCTCGCCGCGCTGAACTGGGCAGTCGGCCGAACCGAGCAGCCGCCGGTCAGCAAGGCCCCGCTCGGCCGGTCCGTCAACGGCACCGACGCCAAGCGGGAGCAGTACCGGGCGTACGAGGCGATGAAGGGCGGCATCGCCGAGCCCGAGCTACGCGAGGTAGCCCAGGAGAAAGGCCGCGGCTACCTGACAGGGGCGGAGAACACCCTCGCGTGGGCCATTGGCGGGGACGCCCTCTGGGCGCCGTGGGAGACGTAGCCAGAAGACCGTAGAAGGCAGCACGAAGCCCCCAGCGCGTTGCGTTGGGGGCTTCGTCGTCGGGGCCCGTTCGGGTCAGCTCGTGGCCGCTACAGGCCCGGGAGCGGGTGGATCGGCCCGGTAGTTCATATCCCAGGTGATCCACGTTGACAGCTGCTCGTCGTTGTCGATGCCTCGCGGGGCGTGCGGGTGGTTGACCGGGTCATCCGCCCAGAGGTCGCTCACGTGCCCCTTCTCGGTGGCGCACTTGGACAGCGCCGAGGTCAGGCGCCGCATGACGCCGGGTGCGTACCGGTCGTGCCAGTCCAGTGCGCGGGACGGGGTGCCGTACGAGGTCTTGTAGATCTTCTGATGTTCCTGGCAGAGCGCGGACAGCTCGATCACCGCCTCACGGTGCCGGTACCAGCAGGCAGGAATCCGGGGCCGGGCCCCGGGCTGCGGCTGGCCGCCGAAGCTGGCCTGTGAGAAGAACTCGGCCGGAGGGCCGACCCACCCGTACTGACCGGCCAGGACTTCCCGGACCCACTTGACGAGTGTGGCCCAGGCGTCGCCTGCCTCGGCCTTGTCCATCCCGTCCCAGGACCAGTCCCACACCGCGAGCTTCTCCTCGGCAGGGCCGGCCGCGAGGGCTTCGAGGTCCTTGCGGAGCTGGGTGACCGCCTTGGTCAGGGCGGTCAGGCCCTCCCGGAACGGGGCGAGGGCCTTCACTTCTTCCTGCAGGCCCGCGGTCCGCTCCTCCAGGTGGTCGATCGCTTCCTGTACTGGGGTCAGGTCGAGGCCGGCGAGCGTGGCCTGCACATTGTTGTCGCGCTCGCCGAGCTCCGCGACGTCCTTCTCGACTTTGGCCAGGTCCTTGGCCAGGGCGAAAAGCTGCGACGCGAGGCCGCCCTCCGTGGCCATCAGCGGCCGCCCTTGATGAAGGAGATGCCGGAGCCGGAGCCGCCCTTGCGCTGGTGGGGCACCTTCGGGCGGGCGGTCAGCCTCTTGACGTCGCGCCGCTTCCACAGGGGCTTGATGTGCGTGATGACCGGCGAGCATCCGGCGAAGATGATCAGGCTCTCCTTCTTGCCGAGCTTGAAGATCTTGTGCGGCGGCATGACCTGCTTCTCCTCAGTGACCGTACTCACCGAGGATTCACCGTTCTTGGTCGTGGTGGTCTTGCGCTTCTTCTCGTAGGTGCCGCACATGTCGCTGATTTCCTTGCGGACGTTCATGTCGCCGATGCCCCGCAGGAAGATCCTCACGTTGGCATCGTCCCAGATCACCATGCCCTTCTTATCGCCCCAGACGTCGAGCAACTGCGAGCGGGACTGGACGACGATGACCAAGGTGATGCCCCGGCCACCGGAGTCCGGCATCCACTTGTCGACTGGCAGCGGGATGATGTTGGCGATCTCGTCCAGGGCCCACAGGCACGGCGGGTCCATACGACCGGAGCCGTTCCTGTTGCCCAGCTCAATCGCGACGGACCGCAGGTGGTCGGCAAACATCACGAACAGCGGCGCCACGACACTGCCCGGCTTGTCGGAGCCGATCATGTAGAGGGAGCCCTGGTTGAGCAGGAAGGTCTCGGCGTCGAAGTGCTCGCCGGGGCCGGGCAGCACCGTGGCCGCCACCTTGGGGTTGGCCATCCAGCCCAGCGCATTGGACAACGTGTTGAAGATGCCGTCGCTTGTCCCCTGGTAGCCCTGCTGGCGCTGCTTGAGCAGCTCTGCCCAGTCGCTGGCGCCGGACATGTTCAGGATGTTCGCGGCCGTGGAGTCGCCGCGGTTCTGCGACCAGCCGTAGACGTCCATCATGGATTTGCCGCCGAGGGCGGCCGCGTGCAGGAACCTCGACAGCACATCGCAGGCCGTCGACTTGAAGAACTCGTCGACGCCGGCGCCGGGGTCGCGGCGCGAGCCGTACAGCAGGTACGCGGCCCGCTGGATGGCCACCTCGCGGTGCTCGCAGCCCTGGATCGGGTCCCAGCGGAAGGTGTTGAGCTGCTGTTGGCCGCTCAGGCCCAGCGGGTCCCAGACCCACACGGGGCCGAGCAGTTCGCGCAGGGCCTTGGTCGCCAGGTGGTCCACCACCTTCGACGACGTGTGCACGACGGCACCGGCCCACCGGTAGATCATCGAGTTGAGGATTTTGGACTTGCCCTGGCGGGAGGGGGCCAGGAGCAGGTAGTTCTGTTCCGGTGTGCCCCAGATTCCCACGGGCAGCCCGCCCGAGCGCAGGCTGCCCAGCGGCACCGCGTAGTCCGTGGTGGGCACTTTCTTCTCGCGGCCGATCAGGCTCGGCCGGGTCTGCGGGATCTCCTTCCGGGCGTGACGGGCGCTCATCTCCTCGCGGATCTCGCGCTTGGAGGCGAACCCGGGCTTAGGCGCGTACGCGCCCCACACCCAGCCCGCGCCGGACATTGCCGCCAAGCCGACGACGCCCGCGACGATGCCCCCCGGCCCGTAGACGAAGTGCTGGAAGTCGTGCAGGTGGTTGATGATCGGCGGGTCGCCGGCACTGCTTCCGGACGCACCCGGAATGGCTGAACTGGCCATCGCCGCCCACCCCTTGGACACGGCGGCACCCGCGGTGTCCGTAGTCTGTGCAATGCGGGACATGAGACCTCTTCTCTCTTGCTCCGTAGCCCCCGGGTCAGGCGCTCTAATCGCCCCCGGGGGCGTTGTCGTATCTCGAAGCGGTGGCTGGATCAGCCACCGTACGTGGCAGGTAGGACAATCGGCCCGCGCGTTTTTGCTGGTAGGCCGCTGGGTGGAAAACCACGCGGGGCGCTCGGCGCGCGGTTCCTGCCCTTGGGGTTCGTCGATCTGCGTTGAGCAGAGTCTGCGGGACCGAACCTGTGGATAAGTTCCGCGCGCAACGGCACTGCTGAGCCGTCAGACCGGCTGATGCTGGCCGTTGATCGGACGGCTCTGCGCGGCATCAGCAGCCCGCTCGTGGCCGTTTGCGCGGTAGCCGCTCGGTTCCTGCCGCGCGCTGCTCGGCACCGCTCGGCGGTCTTCCGAGCGCGCGGTTTCACCGTCCGCCTGCCGCGCGGAGCCGTTGGCGATCATCCCGGCCCGGATCTTGGAGAACTCCAGGAGCCAGTTCCTCGCGTTGCCCTCCGAGATGCCGTACGCCGCGGCCAACTCCGATGCGGTCGGCAGCTCCCGGCCCTCGGCCGCGGCCGCCAGGTACTTGTTCCAACCGGCCTGCTTCGCCTCGCTGCGGAAGGCCGGAGCCGCCGCGAGCGCGGCCACCTCCGCCTCACCGCCGAGCCGCTCGGCCAGCTGCGGCCGCAAGGACTCCAGCAACTGCTCCGCCTCGGCCGCCTCGGCCCGCGTACGGGCCGCCGCCTCGGACGCCCGGCGCTGATTCTCCTCGGCCTGGCGCCGCAGCTCAGCAGCCCTTTCGGCCGCCGCCGTGTGCTCCTCGGCCTTTCGCTGCGCGTCCGTCAGAGCGGACCGCAGACGCTCGACCTCACCGGCGGCCTTGTGCGCCTCATTCACGGAGGACCGGGCGGCATCCTCAGCCGCCGTCCGTTCGTTGACCAGGCTCCGCAACTGCTCTCGGATGGAGGTGACCTCCGCCTCGGCCGCATTGCGCCGCGATGCCGTCGTCGCGATCTCGTCCTGTACCCGGGCCAGTTCCTCGGCCGCATCGGCGAGCTTCTTCTGCTCCTCCTCGGCCCTCTCGGCGAGCTGAGCAACATTCCGGGACTCTTCGGTCATTTCGGATTCCGCGCGCTTCCGAGCGGCTTCGGCAGCCTGCCGAGCGGCTTCCGCGCGGGACTTCTCCTTCCTGGCCGACTCGGCCTCGACGCGTGCCGTGGCAAGAGCAGCCTCGGCTTCGGCCCGAGCGGCTTCCGCGCGCTGCTTGGCCTCGACTGCCGCGCGTTTTTCTTCTTCCGCGCGCTGCCGCGCAGCCTCGGCTTCGGCCCGAGCGGCTTCCGCGCGCTCGGCTTCCTCTTCCGATTCCGCCGCGCGTTCGGCCGCCTCGATCCTCTTCGCCGCGGGCATGATGGCCACCCGCTCCATGAGGTCGGTCACCTCCAGCGGGTCCTCGAAGTTGACCGTGGCGACGTCGTCCACCTGCGTCCAGCCGCCCAGACTGCGCAGTACGGCCAGTGCCTGGCTGCTGTCCACGGCGAAGTCGGAGCGGTCCATGGAGCGGGTGGCGCTCTTGCGCGCCTTCTCCAGTTCGGCAACCGCGCGGCTCATATCCCGGCGCTTGGCCTGCTTGCCCTCGATCAGCTTGGCGTGCCGCTCCAGCAGCGTGCGCAGCCGGAACAGCCGACGGCCCGCTTTCTTCGCGAGCGCCGCACGGATCAGCTGGCCGTTCTTGCTGTTCGGGTCCAAGTCCAAGCCCGCGAACAGCGCGGCCCAGCCCTTCTCCCACAGCATCGACGCGAGCTTGACGGGGCCGGCCTTGTCCTGGGCCGCCGCCTCGGTGCCGCGCATCCGGGAGCGGAACTCCAGCTCGATGACCCAGGCCGCCGTCACCGGCATGACCGCCAGGAAGGGGGCCGCGGTCGCATTGGGGGCGTGAACCCAGTTCGCCGCCGCCGAGACGAGCACCAGGGACCAGGCCGTGTTGTGCATGAGCCGCAGCTGCGGAGTCCATCCCAGCTTGGGGTTCGCCCGGCGGTAGAGCAGGGTGAACAAGGTCAGCTCGGTGAGGTCGAACATCGCCAGGAAACCGACCGCGAAGGGCTCCGGGAGCCCAGCCTGCTGGCGGGCGAAGCCCCACATGCCGTACAGCGAGACGGACATGCCGCCCAGCGCCATCACGATCAGCCGCAGACCCAGGCCGTCCTCCTCGGGTACCTCGGTCCCCTCGGCCTTGGCCTTGTCCTGCTCGGCCTGACGCCGCTTGCGAGCCCGTTCAGACGCCCGCCACAGCCCGCGGCCGCCGAAGTACGCCATGCCGAGCAGCACCAGGAGCACGGCGCCGGCGGTGACGGTCAGCACCCAGGCAGGCGTGCCGGACACCGCCCGGTCAAGAGTGGACGACCAGTCAAGTTGCTGACTAGTTCCTGCCGTTACTGACCAGGACGGATGCGTTCCGGCCGTACTCTGGGACAGACGCATGTAGACCTCCATATCTGCGCGTCAATCCGGCCTCGGCGGTGCCCTACACCGCTGGGGCCTCTTTCTTTCGGGTCAGGCGTGTCGGTTACGCAGGAACTCGTCGAGTGCCTCGTCGAGCAGGTCCTGCAGGGACTTGTCGTGTTGGGCCGCGTAGATCTTCATACGCCGTCGCACGGACACTCGGACCCGACCGCTGATGAGGACCCTGTCCTCTGCCTCGGGCGCCGATTTCTCCTGCTCATCGGGCACTTCGCCTCTCCTCGTTGGTGGTTCCAGTACTTGGAGCCCCATATTCCCCTCCTGTTGTTGGCCTGCATGCAGCTTACAGTAAACAAGCTACCAAGTCATCAACCTACGTTGTTGACAACGTAGCTCCGATGAGGCTTACTGGAATAGCGAGAGGGCCGGAAGTTCCAGCTCCCGACCCTCTCCGACCGGCCAGAGTTCCAGCTCCGAACCGGTCATGGAAACCCCTGCCGTTCTCACCGAGAGGGATCTCCCATGCGTCATCTTCCCAGGCACCGCCGTGCCCTGACCATGAAGGTCAACCAGGACCCCACCCCCGAGCCGACCCGGTTCGACCCGCCCGCCTGTTGCGGCGGCTTCAAGGCCGTGACGGTCCGCGCCGGCACCCGTCTGGTCACTGTCCACTGCTGGGAGTGCGTCCCCTCCCCTGCCGCCGGGGTCATCGACGACATCGAGCGCGAGGACGACGAGCAGGGCTACGAGACCGAGAACGCGGTGTGCCGGGGGTGGGCCGCGTGAGCTCCTGCGGACACCCCCCGCGTCTGGTGACTGTCAACCACATCGGCGCGGACGGCAAGCGCTACCAGTCCGTTCGTCACGAGCCGTGCAACTGCGGGGGCGGGGGCAAGTGATGAATCCGATCCGTACCGTCCGGGCATGGTGTGACGAGGTCCTCGGCGTCCTCTGCGTGATCGAGGATGTCCGGTCCACCGTCCGCAGCCGCCGCGCCGTCAGGACCCAGAACCGGCAGCTCGATGCCGCCGAGCGGACCGCCGTGCTCAGGAAGGCCCGCCAGGGCTGCACCCACACGCCGCCGTGCCCGCCGACCTCCGCTCCGGACCGGACGAAGGCCGTCGAGATCTACGCCGACGACGCCTGTGTCTACCTGTGCAACGGGCTCGTCCTGTCCTCCATCAAGGCCCCGGACTCCCCGTCCGGCCTCCACACCCCGATGCCGGAGAAGGAGAGCACGCCGTGACGTACGACGACCGTATCCGGGCGACCGCCATCATCGCCCTGCTCGCGGCCCTGCTCGCGGCCCTCCTCGGCGCGCTGTGGGCCCTGCAGCACGGGCTGGCCCCGGAGTCCATCGCGTGGGCCGCCGGGCTCGCCTACGGGGCCGTGGGCGTCCTGATGGCCTCGGCCCTGCGTGCGCCGCTCGGCGCCGCGGTGGTCACCAGCATCAAATACGCCGGATTCACCGTCGCGTTCAGCGTGTGGATCGCCGTGGCCGGTACCTACGCCGCGCTGCAGCTGCTGCTCGGCCGTGCCCCGAAGGGGGTGTTCGCGTGATCAGTCTCGCTGACCTTCTGGGCGGAGAAGTCGCCGCCGCCCAGTGGACGAACGCCCGCGTGCACCGGCTAGTCATCTGGGACCGGATCGACCCCAACGTCGCGCTCGACCTGGTCGAGCACGCCATCGCCGAGCATGACCCGGCGATCCTCGCGGAGCCCGGCCAGGTGTGGACCCGGCGGGCCGAGGCCGACCCGGAGCTGCCCGCCGCCCTGTACCTGACGCACTGGCTCGACCGCGAGCACCTGGTCGCCGAGGACAGAGGCCCGACCGGCACGGGCGTGATCCCGCTCGTTGCGCTGTTCTCGTACGAACTCGACTGCTGGAAGCGCTCATGAAGGGCCGCCAGATGCGCCAGCCCTTCTCCGAGGAGATGGCCGGAGGCCGCCAGATGCGGCTGTTCGACGAAGAGACCGGGCCCGCCATCACGGCGGGCCCGGCCCCGGGCTCCGACCAACTGCCCACCACCGACACCGATACGTTCCGGACGGAGCCTCAGCCGTGACAATCCCCGGCCACCTGCCCACCTGGTACGACCAGCACCTGCCCGTGCCGCCGCCGCAGGTCCACCACACCGGCGCCACCTTGCTGTTCGCCTACTCCGGGCGTGTGGTGCCCGTCATCACAACCTCTACCGCCCTGGCCCTGGCCCGGATCTGGCACACACAGGGAGCCGCCCACAGCGTCGGCGACATGGCGCTGATGGTGGCCCTGTCCGGTGGAGCGTTCGCGGCCGCGTGCGTCTCCGCCGCCAACCGCCACGGCGATGCGGTCACCACCGCGATGGCGTTCACCGCGTGTGGAGCGTTCGCCCTGATCGGTCCGGCCGCTTACACCGAATCGTGGGCACTGGCCGCGCTGATCTGGTGCGTTGCCACGGTGCTGGTGTACCTCACCTCAGCCCGGCACTGGCGAGCCGCCAGAGCCGCCCGCGAGGAACGCGAGCACGAGCTGGCGCTCGCCCGCCTCGACAGCGTCACCCGGATCACCGGAGCCGCGATCGAGCGCGACACCAAGGCCCACGCCCTGGCATACGGCCTGATGTTCGCCCAAGCCGTCGAGGACCGGCGCCGACTCGACCCGACCACCTACGACCCGGCCGCCCTGCAGAAGGCCGGCCTGCCCGAACTCCCTGGCAACGCGAAGGAGATTCCGCAGCCATGACCACTGATGACCCGTGGGCCACCGTGCCGCTCGCCCCGCAGCTGACGCCCTGGCAGGAGTACGAGCGCACGCTCACCGCCGCCGGGTATGGCCCCGAGGACCGCCGCCGCTACATCGCCGAGTCCGCAGACCCCGAGTACGCCGAGTGCGAGTGGGACAACAACCTCATCCCGGCCGCCGAGGCCGCCGGCATCATCCCCGAACCGCCCCAGCCGGAGCCCACCCTCGACGAGCTCGTGCACCACTGTGCCCAGAGGGCAGCTCACCGCGAGTTCTTCGAGGCGAACCCGGCGTACAGCCCGTTCGACCGCGACATGACGCTCGCCGAGAAAGAGCGGTGCGACTGGCGGACCGACGAGCTCGTCCGCGACCGCGGCGAGGCCCTGGCGGAGTTCCTCCGCACCGTGGACCGGCCCCAGTGGCGCGAGAACGACCCTGCCGCCCAGAAGGCATCCGCCGCGTACGAGCGGCAGATCTTCAACCTGCTCGCGGCGGAGCCGAAGGACGTTGCCGCTCGCTACACCCACCCTGCCGAGACCGAGGAGAACAACAAGTGATCCACGTCATCACCCGCTCGACGAAACGGTATTACGAGGCCAAGGTCGAGGAGGCCGGGAAGGTCCCCGGGCTGGAGTACCAGCTGCAGGAGGCCCAAGAAGACGTGGCGATGTGGCAGGCCCAGTCCGAGGACTACCAGAAGCAGCGCGACGAGGAGCGCGAGCGGACCGAC
>JAFAUH010000253.1 GCA_019243445.1 Streptomycetaceae bacterium
GGTCAGGGTCTTGTTCCGTTCAGTGGGGCGCAGTAGCGCCGCGGTGTAGTCCCTGATAGCGGACCGCTGGGCGCGTGAGATCAACACCGAGTCGAACTCGGCCCGGTAGCTTTCCAACGGGCCGGGCGCCGGGTCCACCGGCAGACGCGAAGTGGCCATGACCCCTCCCAAAGCGGTGGGTACCACCTCCCATCACAGCGCGATACCCACCTGATCACAACGGACCACCGTTAGGATCTGCTGCCGTCTCGCAGGCAAGATTGGCAATCCCGTAGGTGAACCATTGCCATAGCCGGTGCGTCTCTGTCGGTACTACCTGCCGCTGGCCACCCACACGCAGAACGGATTGTGCCCGCAGCAGAACAGATTGTGCCCGCAGCCGCATACCATCAGCTTCGTGGTGCGGGCCACATAGATCCGTTCAAGGCGTCTCGCCGCGCAGAGCCATGCAGCCAGATCAACATGTCCTGAGCCAAACCAAAAAGGAGAACCCCATGAGAGATGCGCAAACTCCTCGGCGTTCGCGCCGTATGAAAGTGACGATCGCGGCCTGCGCGGTTACCGTGGCTGGCGTGATCTCGGCCTCCTACGCGATGGCCGACGAGCCTCCGCCTGGTCCCAACCTTGCGCACACTCCCAACTTCACACCGGCCCCCCTACCGTCCAAGCACGTGATGGTCTATACACAGAAAGTAATCAGCTGCTTCATCCTGAACTACAAGGCACCTGACGGCAACTGGCAGAGCGCCACATTCGGCGACAAGGGTGAGCACTGGAAAGTTCCCGGAAACGGGTGGACCGATACTGGGATCTATGCCGCGGTGAATAGCACCGTGTCTTTCAAGACCTACTGGGTCGACTGCTCCACGGCAAAGGCCTCACCGAATAAGAACTGGGCCGAGTCGGGCACCTGGTATGTGGCGCCGACCAACCTCACGAATATCTGGATCAACTCGGTTGACAGTGCAGGGTCACACGGCTGACAGCACAGCAACGTCGGTCGCCTCTATGCCCTTGCGGGCGTCTTGGCGGTACGCAGCGCGGCGCGGACGCGAGCGGCCCCGGTGGCGGCTATCGCCGCGCCGCCGCCGAGCGAGGGAATCGGCGTACTGAGGCTCGCGCAAGCCTGGCGTGGAACCGACACCAGTACCGGCACTGGTGGCATTTTCCGTTCCAGACGGCTGCGTAGCAGGGCGACTGGGGCGTGCACGATCGGCGGCAGGCCGGGCAGCAGGGCCTGGATGAGGTCGCCCAGGGTGCTGCCACGTTCCAGCCACTGTGTGACCAGTGGCGCCAGCTCGGCGGCCTCGGCCTGGCCCAGACGCAGGCGCGGCTCTGGGCGGATCACCCGGAACAGCGTGGCAACTGCTGCGCGTACCTCTTCGTCCGGCTCTTGCTCAGGCGGGAGGGAGGTTTCTTGTACCGGTTCCTTTACGGGAGGGATGTCAGCCGGACCGGCCGCCGCCTCACCGGGTACCGGACATGTGGCATCCGGTACCGGTACCGCTCCCGGTACCGGTACCAGGAGCGCGAGTTGCGGGGTATCGAAGACATGCGCCTCGGAGCGAACGGTGCCGTCCGGCATCCGGATCTTGTCCACGCGGTAATATCCCGCCTCGGTCAGCTCCTTGAGCGCCTTGCGGATCGCCCCACGCCCCTGAGAGCTGGAGTCGGCCATCTGCCGCCCGTCCTCCCGCCAGCCGTCCTTGCGAGAGAGCAGATCGGCCAGCAGCCCGCGGGCGGTGTAGCTGAGCCGCCGGTCCTGCAGCAGGCCGTTGGGCAGGACGGTGAAGGAACGCTGATGTTGGGTACGATGGACACGCATCGGGAGCTCTCTTCTCCTGTTGCCGGGCCCCGGGGTGTTTGCGTCACCGCCGGGGTCACCAATCTTCGGTTCACGATCAAGCAACGCACGCAGCCCCAAGCCCACAACAGGGCCTAGGAGCAGCGGCGTTGAACCCAGTGTACGCGTCCCGGCATGCTGAGTGAGATTTTCCGATCTCCCCCTTATGCTGAGCGCCCGCATCGTTCTCGGACAAGACCTCCGCGACACTGCGGACGCCATCAACCGCCGGGCAACCGACATCGCCTCCCTCGCCTCCGTCGAGTCCTGGCAGAGCAAGGCCGCCGACGCCTTCCGAGATGCGGCCAGCGACGCGGTCGCCCAGCTCCGCAAGGCTTTCCACCGCTACGACGTCGCCTCACGGGCCCTCGGTACCCAATCCGACAGCGGTGATGCCTACGCCGCCGTGGTCACCCGCACTCAAGCCGCAGCCGACAAAGCCCTGCGGAACGCCCAGAACGCGGACGCCGAATTCCACGCCCTCCAACACCAGATAGACCAACTCCCGCACGGCACACCGGACACCGACCCCCTCCGGATCAGTCTCACCAGAGGGCAGCAAACAGCCCAAGACGACCTGGCCCGCACCCGCGCCGCCGTGCAACGCGCGAAAGAGGATCATCAGAACGCCGGCCGGGCTGCCGCAGCAGCCGTACGCCGCGCCATCACTCATGACGGCCTGCACGACTCACTCATCGACAAGGCCGAATCCGACGTCGGCGACGTCCTCGACGCCACCGGAAACTTCCTCGAAGACGCGGGGTACGAACTCGTCTCAGACCTGGCCTCCGTGGGCAACGCGATGATCAACGATCCGAAGGCGACCGGGGAGCTCCTTGGCGGTGCGCTCCTGACTGGTGTGGGAGGGGCCGCTGAAACGTTCGGCGTGGGGGTGAGCGCAACGGGCGTAGGCGCCATCGGCGGAGTACCGATCACAGCACTCGCCGCGAGCGCGGTGACCATCGGCGCCGGTGCCATGGCGGATGCAACCATCAGTCTCGCCGAAGATGCGGCCGGACCCGACCAATACACCATGGAGCGCTCCGACCGCGGAGGCAACAGCAGTCCTCAACCGGCGCCGAAGGAGCTAAAGGCGTTTCCCGATGTCAAACGCGCCAAGCCCAAGACACCAGTACAGGGCGGCGGGGGACTCCGGAAGAGATGGGTCGGAAAGGATGGTTCTATTTATGAGTGGGATTCTCAACATGGAACGGTGGAGAAATACAACAAACGCGGGAATCACCTTGGCGAGTTTGATCCCGAGACCGGAGAAGAGACGAAACCCGCTGACCCATCCCGGAAGGTGACGCCATGAAGTATTTCCTGTCCAAGTACAGTCATACGTCGGACGACCTGCTCGCGGAGGTCGACGTTTCCCATATTGGACCCGAAAACCTCGCAGGGATCTTCGGACAGGAAGTGGAGACCTTTGTAGAGAGTTACCGAGTTGGCTCGAAAGAGGCCGCGACACTTAGGGAGATCGCCGGGATTGAGCTCGACTTGAGTGAAGGTGAATATTTTCTAGAGGTGTTCGGGCAATAGCATGAGCTGGAGTTACTGCGAGCGATGGAACAAGAAGCTTGCCGAGCCCATCACCTTGCTCACCGAGACCGAAGCCCGCGCCCGGCACGCGCGAGGTGAGCTCTACACGGTCTTCTCGGTCGGCGAAGGCGGCACCATCTCCCTGGCCATGTAACCGTCCGTCGGTGGCCCCCGTGATCCGCTGACGCTGATCGCGGGGGCCACACTGGTCAGACGGTCAACTGACCATCCGTCGCAGCGGATACGAAGGACGCCCAGCTCTCCGCCGGGAACACCAGGACCGGACCGTGCGGGTGCTTGCTGTCACGCACAGGAACGACAGCGGCGAAGTCTTCGCAGATCTCGACACACTGACCGCCGTCCGGATTGCTGTAGCTGCTTTTGCGCCAGGTGATCGCACTCAGATCGATGGATCGCACGGTACTTCCTCCAACATGCGCAGTACGAACTTCCGCGACTCGACAGGGGACAGCGCCAGGTCGCGCATCGCATCGTACCTGAGATGCAACCGCTCAACCGGCCCGGTCTCCTCAAGGAGTTCACCTCGATGACAGCTCTCTACATATGCCACGGTACGCCCCTCCGGCAGCCGCAAGAACATCACATCGGCGTTGGTCAGACCGTGGAGCCCAACGCTGAACGGCAGCACATGAACGGTGACGTTCGGCCGTTCCGCCATCTCCCCCACGTACTCCAGCTGCTCCCGCCACGCCACCGTATCCCGCAACGGGGTGCGCAGCACCGCCTCCGACAGGATCGTCCGGAACGGCGGTGCTCCCTCCCCTTCCAGCAACTCCCGCCGCCCGACCCGCGCTTCAACCTGCTGCGTCAGCTCGTCCCCCTTCAGGCCGCCCACCGCCAACACTTCCCGCGCGTAACTCGGCGTCTGGAGCAGACCCGGCAGCACGCTCACCGCGAAGTGCCACAGGCTCACCGCCTCCGCCTCCAGCGTCATATACCGCCGATACCGCTCACGAAACTGCGTACGGTCGCCCGCCGCCAGCTCCCACAGCGCCAGCAGCAATCCCGGCGTGCCGTAGTACTGGTCAAGAGCCTGGACGACCTCCGGACCGCCCAGCGTCTCCCCCTTCTCCATCTTGCCGAACAGCGACCAATCCCAGCCCAGCCGCTCACCGAGTTGTCGCAGGCTGTCGCCGTGCTGCGTCCGCAGCAACCGCAGCTCCTCCGCGAACCGTTGGCGCGGCTCCTGGCTCCGTCCCGTGACCGCCCGTCGCTGCGCCATGGCTCTCCTCTCCGTGGCTGGTGTCCACGGTCTCGCGTGGAAGCTGTGGAACCACCGCCGTACCGCGGAGAAGCACAAGCCGCCCACGGCGTCCAAGACCCTTTCCGGCCACATCCTGGTAACTCCTGGACTACGCACAGTAATCCACACCAAGCGGCCAGTGCAGGGAAACAGCGAAACCACCACCAGGACGGAA
>JAFAUH010000312.1 GCA_019243445.1 Streptomycetaceae bacterium
CGGCTCGACCACTACCCGATCCGGGAGCAGCACGGGATCATCTACCTCTGGTACGGGGAGGGGGAGCCGAAGTGGGAACTGCCAGAGATCGACGACACCGGTTTCGGACCGCCCGTCTCCTGGAGCACGGAACTGGCCACCCACCCCCAGGAGATCCTGGAGAACATGGTCGACTACGTGCATCTGAAAGAACTGCACGGCATGGACGTACACAAAACCCACCCTCTGGAGGCGGAGGGTCCGTACCTGCGGTTGCGCATGCAGGTACGGGCTGCGACCCTCCCGGTGCTAGGCGACATCGTGGTGAACCAGCCCATCCAGCTGGCCGGTCTCGGCTGGGCACTGACCGAGGTCATCCTGCCCGGTAATGCCCCGGCGGTCCGTCTGTGGGTCCTACCCACCCCCATCGATCCCTGGCGGAGCCGCCATCATTTCGCGGCCGCCGGCGCAACCATCCTGCCCGCACGTGTCCCCCGCCGACTCCTCATGCCTCTCGCCATCCTGGCGTCCCAGGCCGCCGCCATGATGTTCCTGCGCGTGACGATCAGGCTTTTCGGCGACGACGAGCCGATCTGGAACCACAAAAAGCACTATCTCCATCCCCGACTCGCACCGGAGGAGAAAGCGATCGGACCGTACCGCCACTGGGCGCGCCAGTTCTACCGGGACAGCCGGCCGCAGGATGATCCGGGCGCACCCGCTCCCCTCTCGGAAGACATCTCTTGAATCCTCCCCTCCCTGAAGGGAGGGGATTCCTGGCTCAGGCTGCCTCCGGGAGCGGCGCCCCCGGAGGTCTTACGCCCTCAGCACCAGCCGGGTTGAGACCAGCCCGGATGAGCATCACGCGGGCGGAGTTCTTATCCCGAGGGGATGCGGCTCCGCACGCGGTGCAGGTGTAGATGCGTTCCGAAAGGGGCAGTGCGTGCTTGGTTCTCGCTCCGCACGATGCGCAGTCCATGGTGGTGTGCGCGGGGTGTACGAGACGGATGTCCCGCCCGTGCTTGCGGCCCATCTCGATCAGGGCTGTCTTGGTGGCGCCGATCGCGGCGTCAGCGGCCTTGCGGGCCATGGTGGTCTTCGTCAGGAATTTCGGGCGGAAGTCCTCGACGGCTATGGCGTCGTGGTCGCGGACCACCTTCTTGGCCCACTTGCGGCCGGTGTCCTGCCGCTGCCGCGCCACCTTCTTGTGCAGCTTCGCCGCCTGCCGCTGCGCCTTCCGGTACCCCTTGGACGCGGCCCTCCCCTTGGCTGGACGGCGTCGGGCCATCATCCGCTGATAGTGGGCGAGGCGCTGTGCGGCCTTCTTGCCATGTTCGGCATGCGGGAGGTCGTGGTCGTCGCTGGTGGTGGTCGCTGTCTCCTTCACGCCCCAGTCGACGCCGAGGATGGCACCGGTCGCAGGCAGGGGCTGCACCTCGGTGGGGACGACGAAGGAGGCGTACCAGTGGCCGAGGCTGTCTCGGTATACCCGCACGCTCGATGGAGCGGACGGCAGTTCGCGGGACCACACCACCGTCACGGCGATGCCGCCTGCCAGGTGCAGACGGCCGTCTTTGAGGCGGAACCCTCGGGTGGTGTAGTTCAGGCTCGGGTCGGCGTCGCGCTTCTTCTTGTGCCGGGGCATGCCCGCGCGCTGCCGCATCGGCAGGCGGCGCTCAATGTCTTTCAGCGCTTTGGAGCGGGACTTCGCGAAGTCCCGGATCGTCTGCTGCTGCGGGACGCTCGCCCCGTCGCGGAGCCACGGAAGGTTGGCGCGGGCTTCGGTCAGCATCTTGTCGAGTTGGGCGGGGCCGCAGGTCAGCTTGTCGTCGGTGTGTGCCCGGTTGTGGGCGTGTATCTGCCGGGACTTGGCGACGCATTCGTTCCAGATCCAGCGGCACCGGTCCCATTCCGATTCCAGTGCGGTACGGGCGGTGGACGACACACGAAGCCGGTAGGTGAACCGGGCATGTCCGGCCTCCTTGGTCATCTGTGGTGTCGCCATGGCATCATTTTAGCATGGCCGATGAGAAAAGAATCTCCCTTCGACTCCCAACCACCATCCATGCAAGACTCGTTGAGCAAGCACGTGCGGACCGGCGGTCTCTCAACTCGGAGATCGTGCACCTGCTGGAGGTCGCCCTCGGCGAGTCCCCGGCAGACGCCGAATCGCCCTGACGGCGATTCGCCTTTCCTTGCCCTGCTCCGCAGGAGTCCGATTCCTCCCCGGCCTGAAGGCCGGGGCATCCTCGGAGATATCCGGGTGA
>JAFAUH010000128.1 GCA_019243445.1 Streptomycetaceae bacterium
CTCCTTGGGGCTCTTCGGGCTCGTCGAAATGCTGCTGTTCGTCCTCACTGTCTTCGTTGCCTACGCGTACGTCTGGCGCCGTGGCGGCTTGGAGTGGGACTAAAAAACAGGAGCAAAATAGAAGATGCCAGGCATTTGGGACAGGCCGGGTATGTGAGACAGGGGTATATCGCATGGGTATCGAGGAGAAGCTGCCGAGCGGTTTTCTGCTCACGACGGTGGAGCAGGCGGTCGGCTGGGTGCGGAAGGCGTCGGTGTTCCCGGCGACCTTCGGTCTGGCCTGCTGTGCCATCGAGATGATGACGACGGGCGCCGGGCGTTACGACATGGCCCGCTTCGGCATGGAGGTCTTCCGCGGGTCGCCTCGGCAGGCCGATCTGATGATCGTCGCGGGCCGGGTGAGTCAGAAGATGGCCCCGGTGCTGCGTCAGGTCTACGACCAGATGCCCAACCCGAAGTGGGTCATCTCGATGGGCGTGTGCGCGTCGTCCGGCGGCATGTTCAACAACTACGCGATTGTCCAAGGCGTCGATCACGTCGTTCCGGTCGACATCTACCTGCCTGGCTGTCCGCCCCGCCCCGAGATGCTGCTGGACGCGATCATCAAGCTGCACCAGAAGATCCAGAGCGAGAAGCTCGGAGTCAACCGCGAACAGGCGGCCCGCGAGGCGGAGGAGGCAGCGCTGCAAGCTGTCCCGACGATCGAGATGAAGGGGCTGCTGAGGTGAGCGACGACCGTGACATCAGCCGCCGGCGCGGCGGGGCGAACGGAGGGGCGCTGTGAGTGACGCCAACGGCGTGAACCCCGACAAGGACGTCAACGCGACGAATCTGCCCGGGCAGCGCGGTGACGCAGGCGAGACCATCCGCGTTCAACGTGGCATGTTCGGCGCCGACAACGGCGGCGATACCTCCGGCTACGGCGGCCTGGTGCGGTCGGTCCGAATGCCGGGACCGGCCGTCAGGCCGTACGGAGGACCACACGGCGGAGCCGCATATGGAGACTTCGACGAGGTCGCCGACGAGCTCGAAGGTGCCCTCGACGAGCAGGGACTGCTCCCCGAGACCGCTATCGAGAAGACCGTTGTCGACCACGGCGAGATCACCTTCCACATCGCCCGCGAACACCTGCCCCGCGTCGCCAAGACGCTGCGCGACGACCCGGCGCTCCGCTTCGAGCTGTGCACCGGCGTCAGCGGCGTCCACCTGCCGGGTGACAAGGGACGCGAGCTGCACGCCGTGTACCACTTGCGTTCGATCACTCACAATCGGCTGATCCGCCTGGAGGTATCGGTCCCGGACGCCGATCCGCACATCCCGTCGATCGTCTCCGTCTACCCGACCAACGACTGGCACGAGCGCGAGACCTACGACTTCTTCGGCATCGTCTTCGACGGCCATCCGGCACTGACCCGGATCATGATGCCCGACGACTGGCAGGGCTTCCCGCAGCGCAAGGACTACCCGCTCGGCGGCATCCCCGTCGAGTACAAGGGCGCCCAGATCCCGGCTCCGGACCAGCGGAGGTCGTACTCCTGATGACCGCATCGAACGCAATCCCGCACGCCCCGCAGCAGGCAGAAGAGCGCAAGACCACCGAAGGCCGGGTCTTTACGGTCACTGGCGGTGACTGGGACGAACTCGCCGAAAGCGTGGGCAAGGCCGACGACGAGCGGATTGTCGTCAACATGGGCCCGCAGCACCCGTCCACTCACGGAGTGCTCCGCCTGATCCTCGAGATCGACGGCGAGACCGTCACCGAGGCCCGCTGCGGCATCGGCTATCTGCACACCGGCATCGAGAAGAACATGGAATACCGGACGTGGACTCAAGGCACCACGTTCGTGACGCGCATGGATTACTTGACGCCGCTGTTCAACGAGACCGCCTACTGTCTCGCCGTCGAAAAACTCCTCGGAATCACCGACCAGATCCCGGACCGCGCCAACGTCATCCGCGTGATGATGATGGAGCTGAACCGCATCTCCTCCCACCTGGTCGCCATCGCCACCGGCGGCATGGAGCTTGGCGCCACCACGGTCATGATCTACGGCTTCCGGGACAGAGAGATGATCCTGGACGCTTTTGAGCTGATCACCGGCCTGCGGATGAACCACGCCTACATCCGTCCCGGCGGCCTCGCCCAAGACCTGCCGCCCGGCGCGGTGGATCATGTGCGCGAGCTTGTGAAGAAATTCCATAAGAACCTCCCGGAGTACGACAAGCTCGCCACCGGCAACCCCGTCTTCAAGGGCCGAATGCAGGACGTCGGCTACCTCGACCTGGCCGGCTGCATGGCGCTCGGCGCGACAGGACCGATCCTGCGCGCCGCGGGCCTGCCGCACGACCTGCGCAAGGCACAGCCATACTGCGGATACGAGAGCTACGACTTCGAGATCCCGACCGCCGACACCTGCGATTCCTACGGGCGCTTCCTCGTCCGGCTCGCCGAGATGCGCCAGTCCCTGCACATCATCGAGCAGTGCCTGGACCGTCTCGAACCGGGCCCGGTCATGGTCGCCGACAAGAAGATCGCCTGGCCGGCGCAGCTCGCGCTCGGCTCGGACGGCCTCGGCAACTCCCTCGACCACATCAAGAAGATCATGGGCACCTCGATGGAGGCGCTCATCCATCACTTCAAGCTGGTCACCGAAGGATTCCGAGTTCCGCCGGGACAGGCGTACTCGGCTGTCGAGTCGGCCAAGGGCGAGCTCGGCGTGCATGTCGTCAGCGACGGTGGCACCCGTCCGCAGCGGGTGCACTTCCGTGACCCGTCCTTCACCAACCTGCAGACCATGGCGGCGATGTGCGAGGGCGGCATGGTCGCCGACGTCATCGTCGCGGTGGCGTCCATCGACCCCGTGATGGGAGGCGTCGATAGGTGAGCGACGACCGTGACATGAGCCGCCGGCGCGGCGGGGCGAACAGGGAGGCGCGATGAGCGACGTAGATTTGGGTATCCCGCAGATGCCCGCCCCCGACTATCCGGCGGAAGTACGGGAACGCCTTGAAGCAGACGCACGCGAGGTGATCGCCCGCTACCCCGACTCGCGTTCAGCGCTGCTGCCGCTGCTCCACCTCGTCCAGGCCGAGGAAGGCTACGTCACCCGCACCGGCATCCGCTTCTGCGCCGAGACGCTGGGACTGACCACCGCCGAAGTCAGCGCCGTCTTCACCTTCTACACGATGTACCGGCGCAAGCCCTCCGGCGACTACCAAGTCGGCGTCTGCACCAACACCTTGTGCGCGGTCATGGGTGGCGACGCCATCTTCGAAGCGCTCCAGCAGCATCTGGGCATCGGTCACGGCGAGACCACCGAGGACGGCAAGATCACCCTGGAGCACATCGAGTGCAACGCAGCCTGCGACTACGCACCCGTCATCATGGTCAACTGGGAATTCTTCGACAATCAAACCCCCCAATCCGCCCAGCAGTTGGTGGACGACCTGCGCGCTGGCCGGACCCTTGAGCCGACCCGCGGTGCGCCCCTGTGCACATTCAAGGAAACGGCCAGGATCCTCGCCGGGTTCCCGGACACCCGCTCCGGAGCCGTCGAAGCCACCGGCGGTGCGGGATCTGCCTCGCTCGTCGGACTCCGCCTCGCCAAAGGCGAGCAACTGCCACCCGGCCCCGATGGCACCGCCGACACCGATGGCCTGCGGACTGTCGTGCCGCCCCGTGAGGAGGGCCAGTGATGACCGTCGACTCGCCCGAGAAGGTGCTGACACCCGTCCTCTCCGCTTTCTGGGATCAGCCGAACTCCTGGACGCTTGAGACTTATCGGCGCCACGAGGGCTATGAAGGCCTGCGCAAAGCACTCGCCATGCGCCCGGACGACCTCATCGCCCTGGTGAAGGACTCCGGCCTGCGCGGCCGGGGCGGCGCCGGCTTCCCGACCGGTATGAAGTGGCAGTTCATCCCGCAAGGTGATGACAAGCCGCACTACCTCGTCGTCAATGCTGACGAATCCGAACCGGGCACGTGCAAGGACATCCCGCTGATGTTCGCCAACCCGCATGCGCTCATCGAGGGCATCGTGATCGCCTGCTATGCGATCCGCTCCCACCACGCCTTCATCTACGTACGCGGCGAGGTCGTCCCCGTCCTGCGCCGCCTCCACCATGCGGTCGCCGAGGCATACCGGGCCGGTTACCTCGGAAAAAACATCCAAGAGAGCGGTTTCGACCTGGAGCTGACCGTCCACGCGGGTGCCGGCGCCTACATCTGCGGCGAGGAGACGGCGTTGCTCGACTCGCTCGAAGGCCGCCGCGGCCAGCCGAGGCTCCGCCCGCCGTTCCCCGCGGTCGCAGGTCTGTATGCCTGCCCGACCGTTGTCAACAATGTCGAATCGATCGCGTCCGTGCCCTCGATCCTCACCCAGGGCAAGGAGTGGTTCCGCTCGATGGGCAGCGAGAAATCCCCTGGCTTCACGCTCTACTCGCTCTCCGGCCATGTCGCCGGCCCCGGCCAGTACGAGGCGCCACTCGGTGTCACACTGCGGCAACTGTTCGGGATCAGCGGCGGCATGCGTCCGGGCCACCGGCTGAAATTCTGGACCCCCGGTGGCTCCTCGACTCCACTGCTCACCGACGAGCATCTCGACATCCCGCTCGACTACGAGGGCGTGAGTGCCGCCGGATCAATGCTTGGCACCAAGGCGCTGCAGTGCTTCGACGAGACGACCTGCGTAGTACGGGCGGTCACCCGGTGGACCGAGTTCTACGCCCACGAATCCTGCGGCAAATGCACACCATGCCGTGAAGGGACGTACTGGCTCGTCCAGATGCTGCGGGACATCGAGGCCGGCAAGGGCAAGTACGAGGACCTCAACAAGCTGAACGACATCGCCGACAACATCAACGGCAAGTCCTTCTGCGCCCTCGGCGACGGCGCCGCCAGCCCGATTTTCTCCTCCCTCACGTACTTCCGCGAGGAGTACGAGGAGCACATCACCGGCAGGGGCTGCCCCTTCGACCCGGCCCGCTCCACAGCCTGGGCCGACAACAACCACTTCACCACTGCCCAGGGGGTGCTCGCGAAGTGACGACGCTGCAACCACCAGCCGACTCCGCCCCCGGGCAACGCCCCACCGGGAAGGCGACGATGCCGCCCGAAGACCTTGTCACCCTCACCATCGACGGGATCCAGGTCTCCGTCCCCAAGGGCACGCTCGTGATTCGTGCCGCCGAAATGATCGGCATCGAGATCCCGCGTTTTTGCGACCATCCGCTGCTCGACCCGGTCGGAGCATGCCGCCAGTGCATCGTCGAGATCGAGGGCCAGCGCAAGCCCATGGCGTCCTGCACCATCACCTGCACCGACGGAATGGTGGTCAAAACGCAACTGACCTCGCCGGTGGCCGAGAAGTCGCAGCGCGGTGTGATGGAACTGCTGCTGATCAACCACCCGTTGGACTGCCCGGTCTGCGACAAGGGCGGTGAGTGCCCGCTGCAGAACCAAGCGATGAGCGCAGGCCAGGCCGACACCCGCTTCGAGGGCAAGAAACGCACCTACGCCAAGCCGATCCCGATTTCCTCGCAGATCCTGCTCGATCGCGAGCGGTGTGTGCTGTGTGCGCGCTGCACCCGTTTCTCGCAGCAGATCGTGGGCGATCCCATGATCGAGCTGCTGGAACGCGGGGCGCTGGAGCAGGTCGGCATCGGCGAGGGTGACCCGTTCGAGTCGTATTTCTCCGGCAACACCCTCCAGATCTGCCCGGTCGGCGCGCTCACCTCAGCCGCCTACCGTTTCCGTTCCCGCCCGTTCGACCTTGTCTCGTCGCCGAGTGTGTGCGAGCACTGCTCCAATGGGTGTGCGACGCGCACCGACCACCGACGCGGCAAGGTGATGCGGCGCCTGGCGGGCAACGATCCCGAGGTGAACGAGGAATGGCTGTGTGACAAGGGCCGCTTCGCCTTTCCGTACGCACAGCGGCGCGACCGGCTCTCACTCCCGCTGGTACGCGATCCGGTCAGCGGGGAGCTGCGCGAGGCCGGCTGGCCGGAGGCGCTGGACGCGGCGGCGCGCGGGCTCGCGGCGGCATGCGGCCGGGCGGCCGACGGCGGAGCGGCTGGTGCCGCCCGTGGCGAAGCCGCCCATGTCGCCGTTCTGACCGGCGGGCGGCTCACCGTCGAGGACGCCTATGCATACGCGAAGTTCGCCCGCGTCGTGCTCGGCACCAATGACATCGACTTCCGCGCCCGAGTGCACAGCGCGGAGGAGGCCGAGTTCCTCGCCTCCCAGGTCGCCGGACGTGGCGTCGATATTGAGGGAAGCGGCGTCACCTACACCTCGCTGGAGAAGGCTCCGGCCGTGCTGCTCGCGGGCCTGGAAGCCGAGGAGGAGGCGCCGATCGTCTTTCTGCGGCTGCGTAAGGCGCACCGCAAACACGGCCAGAGTGCTTTCGCTCTCGCGTCGTTTGCAACCCGCGGCCTGCAAAAGGCGGGTGGCACGCTGCTGCCCGCCGCACCGGGCACCGAGCCCGAATGGTTCGATGCGCTCGCCGCCCGGACCGGTCTCGACGAGGTCGGTGAGCGGGCCGCCGACGCCCTGCGTGCCGAGGGGGCGGTGATCCTGGTCGGCGAACGGCTCGCCGGAGTGCCGGGCGCGCTCACCGCCGCCGTCCGGTGTGCGTCCGCCACGGGCGCGCGGCTCGCGTGGATCCCGCGCCGGGCGGGGGAGCGGGGCGCCGTCGAGGCCGGTGCGCTGCCGGGACTGCTGCCTGGCGGGCGTGCGGTGACCGATCCGAGCGCGCGCGTCGAAGTCGCAAAGGTGTGGCGGGTCCACGACCTCCCGCACCGCCCGGGCCGGGAGACCGGACAGATCATCGAAGCAGCGGCGAACGGCGAGCTCGCGGCACTGCTCGTCGCGGGCGTCGAGGTTGCCGACCTGCCGGATCCGGTAAAGGCGCGCGAGGCGCTCGACCGCGTCGGCTTCCTCGTCAGCCTGGAGCAGCGTCCGAGCGAGGTGACCGAGCGCGCCGATGTGGTGCTGCCAGTGGCAGCGGTCACGGAAAAGGCGGGAACCTTCCTCGACTGGGAAGGACGGGTCCGCCCGTTCGAGACCGCCCTCAAGCCGGACATCGCGCCGATGCCGCACAAGGTGCCCGACGGCCGGGTCCTGAACATGATTGCCAACGCTATGGATGTGGACTTGGGGCTCCCTGGAGTGCGTTCGGCACGCGCCGAGTTGCGCCGGTTCATGGTGGGAAGCAGCCGGTCCACCGGAGAGCCTGCCCCCCTCCCCGCCTGTGCCACGGGCACGGCCACCCGGCCCCTGCCCTGCCCCGAGGCGGGCGAGGCGGTGCTCGCCGGCCACCGGCTCCTGCTCGACCAGGGCAGGCTGCAGGACGGTGAGCCCGCGCTGGCCGGTACACGCCACGAGGCCGTGGCCCGGCTCTCCGCGGAGACCGCCAAGGAGGTGGGTGCCGAGGAAGGCGACCTGCTCACCGTCACTGGCCCCGCCGGGTCCGTCCGACTGCCGCTGCGGATCACGCCTATGCCGGACCGGGTGGTATGGCTGCCGCTCAATTCCACCGGTGGCGGCGTGCATGAGGACCTCGGGGCGATCCCCGGCCAGGTGGTCGGAATCGCAGCACCCACGGGCGGAGAAGCGAACGAAAACAGCGTGAGCGACGCACGTGAGCAAGCGGAGTGGCCGGCCGCAGCGCAGCAAGGCCGTCCGCGGAGCGCGGGAGCGGGCGGAGAAGCGAACGAAAACAGCGTGAGCGACGCGCAAGCGGGCGACGGTGACATGAGCTGCTGCCGCGGCGGGGCGAACGAAGGAGCTTCAGCCACGGAGGTAGCCAAGTGATCACGACAGCAGCTCAAGCGGCCGATAGCCTCGCGGCCGAGAACCTGACAATGTTTGGCACCGATCCGTGGTGGCTGATCGCCATCAAAGCGGTCTTCTGCTTCGCCTTCGCGATGCTCACCGTGCTCTTCTCGATTGTCTGGGAGCGCAAGGTTGTCGCCTGGATGCAGCTGCGCATTGGCCCCAACCGCCATGGCCCCTGGGGGATGCTGCAGTCCCTCGCCGACGGCGTGAAGCTGATGCTCAAGGAGGATCTCGTCGTCAAGGGCGCCGACAAGGTCGTCTACATCCTGGCGCCGATCGTCTCGGCGATCCCGGCTTTCATGGCGTTCGCTGTCATCCCCTTCGGCCCGGCCGATGACGAAATCTCCGTCTTCGGCACCCGCACCCCGATGCAACTCACCGATCTGCCGGTCGGTGTGCTGTACGTGCTTGCCGTGGCCTCTGTCGGGATCTACGGCATCGTGCTCGCCGGCTGGTCGTCCGGATCGACGTATCCGCTGCTCGGTGGGCTCCGTTCGACCGCCCAGATGATCTCCTACGAGATCGCGATGGGCGTTGCGTTCGCGTCGGTCTTCCTCTACTCGCACTCGATGTCGACGTCGCAGATCGTCGCCGCGCAGCAGAGCCGCTGGTACATCCTGCTGCTGCCGGTCTCGTTCCTCATCTACATCGTCTCCATGGTGGGGGAGACCAACCGTGCGCCGTTCGACCTTCCGGAGGCCGAGGGTGAGCTGGTCGGCGGCTTCAACACCGAGTATTCGTCGATCAAGTTCGCAATGTTCATGCTCGCCGAATACGTCAATATGGTCACCGTCTCGGCGATCGCGACCACGCTCTTCCTCGGCGGCTGGCGCGCCCCCTGGCCGCTCAGCACGGTGTGGGCGGGTGCCAACCACGGCTGGTGGCCGCTGCTGTGGTTCACCATCAAGATCCAGCTGCTGCTGTTCGTCTTCATCTGGCTGCGCGGCACGCTGCCGCGGATGCGCTATGACCAGTTCATGAAACTGGGGTGGAAGGTCCTCATCCCGGTCTCCGTGGTCTGGCTGATGCTCGTCGCCTCGGTGCGGGCGCTGCGCAACGAGAACTACACCTTCCAGTCGGTCCTGCTCTATGTGGGCGGCGCTGGTCTCGCGATGCTGCTGCTTTCGCTCGTCGTGGATGTCTTCCTTGACCGTGCGAGGAGGAGCGCTCCCCCCCTGCGCGGGGGTGCACCGGAGCCGTTCGACCCGATGGCAGGCGGCTTCCCCGTACCGCCGCTGCCCGGACAGACCCTGCCGCCCGTACCGCGCCGCCGCCCCCGTGGGGAGCGGCAGTTGGTGAGTACGGCGGAGAACACCAATGGCGAGGAGGGCAACGGTGCCTGACGTCGGCAAGGACCCTGACATCGGCAAGGCCTCTGATACTGGCACAGATGAGAGGGGCACAGACAGGCTGGGAGAGCAGGAATCCCCGTCTGAATCCCCCTCTCTGCTGGCCTCGGTCGCGGGTTTCGGCGTGACCTTCAAGGCCATGTTCAAGAAGCGGCTGACCGAGCAGTACCCCGAGTACAAGAAGCCGACCGCACCCCGTTTCCACGGCCGCCATCAGCTCAATCGGCACCCCGACGGCTTGGAGAAGTGCATCGGTTGTGAGCTGTGCGCATGGGCATGCCCGGCCGACGCGATCTACGTCGAAGGTGCGGACAACACTGACGAGGAACGCTACTCGCCCGGTGAGCGTTACGGCCGCGTCTACCAGATCAACTATCTGCGTTGCATCCTGTGCGGCCTGTGCATCGAGGCGTGCCCGACGCGGGCGCTGACCATGACCAATGAGTACGAACTCGCTGACCGCACCCGCGAATCGCTGATCTACACCAAGGAGGAGCTGCTCGCGGGGTTGGAGGAGGGTATGGTCGATACTCCCCACGCGATCTACCCGGGCGCCACCGAGGACGACTACTACCTTGGCAAGATCACCGAGGTCGCACCGGGCACGGTCCGCCAAGTAGCCGTCTCCAAGGGCGAATTGCCCGCATCGCAGCGGCCTGCGGCCGGGACTGCCGATTCCCCCGAGGGGGTGGAGGCGTGACCACCTCCACGGGTGAGGCGATCCAGTTCTGGATCCTCGCGGTTGTCGCCGTCCTCGGCGCGATCGGTACCGTCTCCATGAAGAAGGCCGTGCACAGTGCGCTCAGCCTGGCCGGGACGATGATCGTGCTCGCGGTTTTCTATCTTGCGCAGGGCGCGTACTTCCTCGGTGTCGTCCAGATCGTCGTCTATACCGGCGCGATCATGATGCTGTTTCTTTTTGTCGTCATGCTTGTCGGCATCACTGCCGCCGATTCCCTCAAGGAGACGATCAAGGGGCAGCGGTGTGCGGCCGTGCTGTGCGGCCTCGGCTTCGGCATTCTGCTGATCGTCGGGCTCGGCAAAGCCTCGCTGCACAGCTTCGCCGGGCTGGGCACGGCGAATTCCGGCGGTAATGTCGAGGGGCTTGCCAAGCTTATCTTCACCACATATGTCTGGGCGTTCGAGCTCACGGGCGCACTGCTGATCACCGCCGCCGTCGGCGCGATGGTGCTCACTCACCGTGAGCGCACCCAGCAGGCCGCCACCCAGCGTGAGCTTTCCGAGCAGCGGGTACGAGAAGGCACGCAGGTCCCCCCGCTTCCCGCGCCCGGCGTGTACGCACGGCACAACGCTGTTGACATTCCCGGTCTGCTGCCCGACGGCACCGCATCCGAGCTCACCGTCAGCCGGACACTGCGCGCCCGCGGCCAGATCCGCGACGTCAGCGGCGAACGGCTCACCAGCCTTGCCGAGCTGGAGCGGCGCTCTGAGAACTGGCTGGAGCGGGACGGTGAAGACGAGACCAACGCGGTCAACGGGGCCAACGCGGTCAACGGGGCCAACGGAGCGAACGGGGTCAACGGAGCCAATGGATCAAATGGAGCCAATGGTGCCAAGGGGGGCCGTTAAGTGAATCCGGTCAATTACCTCTATCTCGCGGCCCTGTTGTTCACGATCGGTGGGGCCGGAGTGATGATTCGGCGGAACGCGATCATCGTCTTCATGTGTGTCGAGTTGATGCTCAACGCCTGCAATCTGGCCTTCGTCACCTTCGCCCGGCTGCACGACAACCTCGACGGCCAGATCTTCGCCTTCTTCACGATGGTCGTCGCGGCGGCAGAAGTCGTTGTCGGTCTCGCGATCATCGTGACATTCTTCCGCTCCCGCCACTCGGCTTCGGTCGACGACGCCAGCCTGATGAAGCTGTAGATAGCTCTAGATAGGGGCAGTTGACGTGGATCACCTCATCGGAGCCCTCGTCGGGGCACCACTGCTCGGCGCGGGCATTCTGCTGACCGGCGGCCGGCGTCTCGACCGTATCGGCCACTGGATCGGATGCCTGCTGGCGGCCGTCTCGTTCGCAATCGGCGTGCTGCTCTTCGCCGACATGCTGGGCAAGTCGGGCGCTGCACGCACCATGACCTCGCATCTGTTCAGCTGGGTGCCAGTCGCGAGCTTTCAGGCGAACGTCTCGTTCCAGCTCGACCAGCTGTCAATGACCTTTGTATTGCTGATTACCGGTGTGGGCACACTTATCCACATCTACTCGGTCGGCTACATGGAGTACGACGAGCGGCGCCGCCAGTTCTTCGGCTATCTCAACCTCTTCCTTGCGGCGATGCTGCTGCTCGTCCTCGCCGACAACTACTTGCTGTTGTATGTGGGGTGGGAGGGGGTTGGTCTCGCCTCTTATCTGCTGATCGGTTTCTGGCAGCACAAGCCGAGCGCGGCGACGGCGGCGAAGAAGGCATTTATCGTCAACCGCGTTGGCGACATGGGCTTGTCGATCGCGGTGATGGTCATGTTCACCACCTTCGGCACTTTCACCTTCGGGCCAGTACTCGCCCACGCCACGAGCGCGAGCCAGGCCAAGCTCACAGGGATCGGCCTGCTGCTCCTGCTCGGTGCATGCGGCAAGTCGGCGCAGGTGCCGCTGCAGTCCTGGCTCGGTGACGCGATGGAGGGTCCGACCCCGGTCTCAGCCTTGATCCACGCGGCGACCATGGTGACCGCCGGCGTCTACCTCATCACTCGCTCGGGTGCCATCTTCAACGCGGCGCCCACCGCGCAGCTTGCCGTCACCGTCGTCGGCGCGGTCACGCTGCTCTTCGGTGCGATCGTCGGGTGTGCGAAGGACGACATCAAGAAGGCGCTTGCCGGATCGACGATGTCGCAGATCGGCTACATGATCCTGGCGGCAGGCCTCGGCCCGATCGGCTATGTCTTCGCGATCATGCACCTGGTCACCCACGGTTTCTTCAAGGCGGGACTCTTCCTTGGCGCCGGTTCGGTGATGCACGGGATGAACGACGAGGTCGACATGCGCAAGTACGGAGGCCTGCGGACATATATGCCGATCACCTACGTCACCTTCGGCCTCGGCTATCTGGCGATCATCGGCTTCCCGGGGCTTTCCGGCTACTGGTCGAAGGACAAGATCATCGAGGCGGCCTTCGCCAAGGGCGGTACGGACGGCTGGATCCTCGGCGGTGTGGCACTGCTCGGCGCGGGTATCACCGCGTTCTACATGACCCGTGTCATGCTGATGACCTTCTTCGGCGACAAGCGCTGGGGCCGCGAGGCAGCCCAAGAGCCGGGGGGTGTGGCCCAGCCCCAGCCGCACCCGCACGAGGCACCGAAGACCATGACCATCCCGATGATCATCCTTGCTTTCGGCTCGGTCTTCGCAGGCGGTCTGTTCAGTATCAACTCCTCATTCCTGCACTGGCTGCAACCGGTCACAGGCCATACTGAGGGCCACCTCCCAGTCTCCGCCGCCGTGATCCAGGCCGCCACGCTCGTCGTCCTCGCCATCGGGCTCGGCCTCGCCTGGAGGCAATACGGACGCCAGGCGGTGCCCGCGGTCGCCCCGCGCGGCTCGCTGCTCACCCGGGCAGCACGCCGTGACCTGCTTCAGGACGATTTCAACCACGTCGCCCTGGTCAAACCTGGTGAATACCTGACCCGCGGTCTGGTCTACCTCGATCACTCTCTCGTCGATGGCGCGGTCAACGGCACGGCGGCGTCCGTCGGCGGCCTGTCCGGCCGACTGCGTCGACTGCAGAACGGCTATGTGCGTTCGTACGCGGTCTCGATGTTCGGCGGTGCGGCGCTGCTCGTCGCCGCGACCCTGCTGATGAGGGGTGTCTGATACCCATGTCGTCCTTTCCCCTCCTTACTCTCACAGCCGCCTTGCCCGCGGTCGGTGCGATCGCCACCGCTGCCGTCCCGGCCGCCAGGCGTACCACCGCCAAATGGCTCGCCTTGGCCTTCTCGCTGGCGACACTGGTGCTCGCGGGCATCATCGCGACCCGGTTCACTCCGGGCGGCGCCCGCTACCAGCTCACCGAATCGCACGCCTGGATCGCAGACTTCGGGGTGCGCTATGAGCTCGGGGTGGACGGCATCGCGGTGGTGCTGATCGGGCTCACTGCCGTGCTCGTCCCGTTCGTAATGCTCGCCG
This sequence comes from Streptomycetaceae bacterium, assembly GCA_019243445.1. GTDB lineage: Bacteria > Actinomycetota > Actinomycetes > Streptomycetales > Streptomycetaceae > Streptantibioticus_B. Next base: position 13,331 of record JAFAUH010000128.1, read on the forward strand.
GCTGGCACGACGCGGACGTACTCGAAGCGCACAGGCCCAACCGCAACTGGCGTCCGACGCAGGGCTTCTTCGCGCTCATCCTGCTCGTCGAGGCGATGGTGGTGATCGCCTTCGAGTCCACGGACGTCTTCCTCTTCTACATTTTCTTCGAAGCCATGCTCATCCCGATGTACTTCCTCATCGGCGGCTTCGGGGACCGGGCGGGCGCCCACGGCGAGGACGAGCAATCCAAGCAGTGGCGCGAAGCGCCTCCAATGAGGGCGGTGGTGGGAGACGGGCGGGCCAAGCAACGCTCCTACGCGGCCGTGAAGTTCCTGCTCTACAACCTCCTCGGTGGTCTGATCATGCTCGCCGCGGTGATCGGACTCTACGTCGTCACCGCCAACCAACTCGGCCACGGCACCTTCTCGTTGCCACAGATCCTGCAAGCGCGGGCCGTCGGCCGGATGCATATCTCGGCAGTAGCCGAACGCTGGATCTTCCTCGGTTTCTTCTTCGCCTTCGCCGTCAAGGCGCCGCTGTGGCCGCTGCACACCTGGCTGCCGAACGCGATGGGTGAGGCGACGGCGCCGGTCGCCGTGCTGATCACGGCTGTGGTCGACAAAGTCGGCACATTCGCGATGCTCCGCTACTGCTTGCAGCTCTTCCCGAACGCCTCGAACTGGGCGGCGCCGGTGATCCTGGTGCTCTCGCTGATCAGCATCGTGTATGGTGCGTTGCTCGCCATCGGCCAACGGGACATCAAGCGACTGGTCGCCTACACGTCGATCTCCCACTTCGGCTTCATCATCCTGGGCATTTTCGCAATGACCTCGCAGGGCCAGAGCGGCGCAGCGCTGTACATGGTCAACCACGGCGTCTCCACCGCCGCCTGGCTGCTGGTGGCAGGCTTCCTCATCTCGCGGCGCGGCTCGCGCCTGATCACCGACTTCGGTGGTGTGCAGAAGGTCGCCCCGCTGCTTGCGGGTACTTTCCTCGTCGGCAGCCTCGCCATCCTCTCGCTGCCGGGGCTCGGGCCCTTTGTGAGCGAATTCCTGGTATTGGTCGGCACCTTCAGCCGCTACCCGGTCCTGGGCGTCATCGCCACCTTCGCGATCGTGCTCGCCGCGCTGTACGTACTCATCCTGTACCAGCGCACCATGACCGGTCCGGTGAAGGCGGGCATCGAGTCGATGAAGGATCTCAGGCTTCGTGAACTCGTGGTCGTCGGACCGCTGATCGCGCTGCTGATCTTCCTCGGCGTGTATCCGAAGCCGATCACGAATTATCTCAACCCGGCGGTCAAGGACACGCTCTCCGATGTCCACAAGAGCGATCCCGCACCGCAAATCAATGCCGTAGCGAAGGAGACCGCCAAGTGACGACCGCGACGGCAGTCAGTATCCACAGCCTGTGGACAACGCTGGCGGACTCGACCCCCGGGGCGGCCACGACCAGTACGGCCTTTCAGACGCCGAAGGTCGAATACGCCCAGCTCTCGCCCATCCTGATCGTCTTCGGAGCGGCGATCCTCGGCGTCCTGGCCGAGGCATTCCTGCCTCGCCGCTCCCGCTATACCGCACAGCTCGCCATCTCCGTCATCGGATTGGCGGCAGCTTTCGCGGCCGTCGTCGCGCTCGCCGCTGACGGCTACGCGAGCACCAAGTCACATATCGCAGCAATGGGCGCGGTCGCTGTGGACGGACCAGCGCTCTTCCTCCAGGGCACGATCCTGCTGGTCGCGCTGGTCGCCGCCTTCACCTTCGCGGAGCGCCGCCTCGACCCGGCCGCGCACGGCAACCGTGTCGACTCCTTCGCCGCCCAAGGCTCTGCCGTTCCTGGCAGCGAGCAGGAAAAGGCCGCGGTAAAGGCGGGGTTCACCACCACTGAAATCTTCCCGCTGCTGCTCTTCGCGGTCGGCGGCATGCTCGTCTTCCCGGCGGCGAACGACCTGCTGACTCTTTTCGTCTCCCTCGAAGTCTTCTCCCTGCCTCTCTACTTGTTGTGCGCCCTGTCCCGGCGCCACCGCCTGATGTCGCAGGAATCCGCCGTCAAGTACTTCCTGCTCGGCGCCTTCTCCTCAGCGATCCTGCTCTTCGGCGTGGCACTGCTGTACGGGTACGCCGGCACTGTCTCCTACGGCGGCATCGCGGACGTCGTGGGCGGCACCGCCAAGCTCACTCCGGCGCTCGCCAACTCGACAGCTACCGACGCGCTGCTGCTGATCGGCGGTGCGATGGTGGTGATCGGTCTGCTCTTCAAGGTCGCGGCCGTCCCCTTCCACATGTGGACGCCGGACGTCTACCAGGGCGCGCCGACCCCGGTCACCGGCTTCATGGCCGCCGCCACCAAGGTCGCTGCGTTCGGTGCGCTGTTGCGGCTGCTCTACGTCGTGCTACCCGGCCTGCGGTGGGACTGGCGCCCGGTGATGTGGGCCGTGGCGATCTTGACCATGGTGATCGGCGCGATCATCGCGGTCACCCAGACGGACGTCAAGCGGCTGTTGGCGTACTCCTCGATCGCGCACGCCGGTTTCATCCTCGCGGGCGTCGTCGCAGTCTCGCCGGACGGTGTCTCCTCCGTCCTCTTCTACCTGGGCGCGTACTCATTCGTGACACTGGGCGCGTTCGCGGTGGTCACACTGGTGCGTGACGCGGGCGGTGAGGCGACGCACCTGTCCCGGTGGGCGGGGCTCGGCCGCCGCTCCCCGCTGGTGGCCGCGGTCTTCGCGGTCTATCTGCTCGCCTTCGCGGGCATCCCGCTCACCTCCGGCTTCGCCGGGAAGTTCGCGGTCTTCAAGGCAGCGGCGGAGGGCGGGGCGCTCCCGCTGGTCATCATCGGCGTGATCTCCTCGGCGATCGCCGCGTTCTTCTACATCCGAGTGATCGTACTGATGTTCTTCAGCGAGCCGCAGCCGGGCGCCCCCTCGGTGGCCATCCCGAGCTTGCTGACATCGAGCGCGATCGCCGTGGGCGTCGCGGTCACCCTCGTGCTCGGTGTCGCCCCGCAGTACTTCCTGGACCTGGCGGGCAAGGCAAGTGTCTTCGTCCGCTGACCGCCGCGACCGCTCCCAGGGCGGAGGCAGCGGACGCGGGCGCGCTCACCCCTCCCGGGAGGCAACCGTCAGGAGCGGACCGGATACGCTGCCATCAATGGCACTGTCGTGCCATTGATGGTGGGCGTGACCGATTCAGCGACAGGAGTTCCCCTCGTGACCGTCGTCGGGCCCTTCGGGCTGAGCGTGCGCGATCAGGTCCTCGACACCGATGTCCGCGTCGGCTTGGCGGACGTCGAGGAGGGCCTGCTTGAGGCCACCAAGAGCGACGTGCCGTTCATCACCGAGGCGGCTCGGCATCTGGTGCGGGCGGGCGGCAAGCGGTTCCGGCCGCTGCTGGTGCTGCTGGCCGCGCAGTTCGGGGACCCGTATGCGCCCGGCGTGGTGCCGTCCGCCGTCGTCGTCGAGCTGACTCACTTGGCAACCCTGTACCACGACGACGTGATGGACGAGGCCGAAGTACGCCGTGGCGTGCCCAGCGCCAACACCCGCTGGAGCAATTCGGTCGCCGTCCTCACCGGCGACTTCCTCTTCGCCCGTGCCTCGCAGATCCTTGCCGATCTTGGCCCGGAGGCGGTCCGTATCCAGGCAGAAGCATTCGAGCGCCTTGTCACCGGCCAGATCCTGGAGACTGCGGGCCCCCAGGACGGCCGCGACCCGATCGATCACTACCTGGAGGTGATCGCGGGCAAAACGGGTTCGCTGATCGCCGTGGCGGGACGTTTCGGGGCAATGATGTCGGGCGCCGACGTGTCCGTGATCAACACCATGACCCAGTTCGGTGAGCGGATCGGCGTTGCCTTCCAACTCGCCGACGACGTACTCGACATCGCCAGCGACAGCCATGAATCGGGCAAGACGCCCGGAACCGATCTGCGCGAGGGCGTTGCAACCCTCCCGGTGCTGCACCTGCGCGCCGGGTGCACCTCGACCGACGACCACCGCCTCGTCGAACTGCTCGACAGCGACCTCAGCGACGACCTGCGGCACGCCGAGGCGCTTCGGCTGCTGCGCGCCCATCCGGCGCTCGAGCAGGCCCGTCGGGACACCATTCGTTACGCCGACGCTGCCCGTGCCGCACTGGCCCCGCTGCCCCCGGGACCGGCGAAGCAGGCGCTTGAAGGGCTGTGCGACGCCGTGGTGTTCCGCGCCGGGTGACGAACTTGGCGGCCGCTACTTGGCGGCCTCTACGCGGGTGTCTTCGGTTCGGTCGCCTGGGCTCCGTCGACCACCCGCGACATCACGGTCCGACGGCTGCGCCGCGCGGTGCGCAGGGCGTCGTACGTGAGGAGGACCAACGCCAGCCACACCAGGGCGAAGCCGGCCCACCTCTCGGGCGGCATCGCCTCGTGGAAGTACACCAGCCCGCACAGGAACTGCAGCACAGGCGCCAGATACTGCAGCAGTCCAATGGTGGTGAGCGGTACGCGGACCGCTGCCGCGCCGAAGCACACCAGCGGCAGCGCCGTCACCACCCCGCACCCCATGAGCAGCGCGGCGTGCCCGGCACCGTGGTGAGTGAAGGTGTTCCGGCCCGTGGAGCCGAGGATCAGCAGGAAGGCGAGGGCGGGCAGGAACTGAACGGCAGTCTCCGCGGCGAGCGACTCAAGGCCGCCGAGGCCGATCTTTTTCTTCACCAGGCCGTAGGTGCCGAAAGAGAAGGCAAGGGTGAGCGCGAGCCACGGCAACCGCCCGTAGCCGATGGCCAGTACGAAGACAGCGATCACTCCGATCGCGACCGCCGCCCACTGCACGAGCCGCAGCCGCTCGCGCAGCACCACCACGCCGAAGCAGATGGTGACCAGCGGATTGATGAAGTAGCCGAGTGAGGACTCCACTACCTGATTGGAGTTCACGCTGTAGATGTAAAAGCCCCAGTTGACCGAGATGACGGTGGCGGCGATCGCGATCAGGCCGAGGCGCCCCGGCTGCCGCAGCAACTCGCGTATCCACGCCCAGCGGCGCAGAAGGAGCAGGATCACCACGATGGCCGCGAGCGACCAGACCATGCGGTTGGCGAGGATCTCGATTGCGGAGGCCGGCTTCAGCAGCGGCCAGAAGAGCGGGACGAGGCCCCACATGCCATAGGCGGCGAATCCGTACAGCAACCCCGCACGGTGCTGGTTCAAGCTTCCTCCCGTCACGGCCACAGGTGACTTGACGACGGTAGCGTTGCGGAGGCAGGCCTGTCATGTGTGTTTCGCCATACGGTTATGACAGGTGAGTGGCCCGTTACACCGCCTCGGGAGGGCGTCCCGCTGCCATGCTCGCCACCGCCTTCTCCACGTCGAATGGCAGCACCGTCACGGCGACGTTAGGCAGGTCCTCGAGGGTGCGGGCCATCGCGTCGCCCGTGCCCCGGTGCAGAATGAGGCCGAAGATGGGCGCGTAGGTGCGCCGGGGCACCAGGAGCGTGAGCGCCGTCCCCCCGTCGTGGGTGACACGGGCGGCGAGGTCCAAGACGGCGCGTCGCAACCGCCGGTCCGGGCAGGCGACGACTTCGAGCGGCACCGTGGTGCCCGCGGTGTCCTCCCAGCGCGCCATCAAGCCGCGGGTGTGCTTCTCATCGATCATGAAGTGCACAGCGCGGATCTCGTCCGGGCGGAGCTGGTGGGCATAACGCAGCCCCTTGAGCACCGC
>JAFAUH010000155.1 GCA_019243445.1 Streptomycetaceae bacterium
CAAGTGCGGCGTCACCTTCGTCCTTGACCGGGCGGGGATCACCGGCAGCGACGGCGCCTCGCACAACGGCATGTGGGACATGTCGATCCTGCAGGTCGTCCCCGGCCTGCGACTCGCCGCACCGCGCGACGCCGACCAACTGCGCGCTCAACTGCGCGAGGCCGTCGAGGTCAACGACGCACCGACCGTCATCCGTTTCCCGAAGGAGTCGGTCGGCGAGCCGCTGCCCGCCCTCGACCGAGTCGGGCAGATGGACGTCCTGCACCGCGGGGAGAGCCCCGATGTGCTGCTGGTCTCGGTGGGAGCGCTGGCGGGGACGTGCCTCGCCGCGGCTGTGCTGCTGCGCGAACGGGGCATCGGCGTGACCGTGGTCGACCCGCGCTGGGTCAAACCCGTCGACGAGGCGCTGCCTGGGCTCGCCGCCGCCCATCGTGTGGTTGCAGTGGCCGAGGACAACAGCCGTACCGGCGGTGTCGGCGCGGCTGTGGCCCAGGCCCTGCGCGATGCCGACGTCGACGTCCCCCTGCGGGACTTCGGCATCCCCGCCCAGTTCCTCGCGCACGCCAAGCGGAGCGAAGTCCTGGCCGATCTCGGACTGACCCCCGCGGAGATCGCCGGGCAGATCGGGGCGGCCCTGGCTCGTATCGCAATGCCGTCTGTGACATCAGCCTCCCCCTGCCGGCGGCGGGAGGAACCCCCTGCCGCGGCGGGCGATGCGACGGAAACGGAAGGGGACAGAGCGGATGGCCGAAGCTGAAGCTGCCGCATCGCAAGGGTTCGACCTCGGCAGACTGCTCGCGGAGCGCGGCGCCGAGCGCTATGAGCTGCATGCCAAACACCTCAACCACCAACTGCCGCGTATGCTGCGCACCATTGGTTTCGACAAGGTCTACGAACGGGCCGAAGGCGCCTACTTCTGGGACGCCGACGGCAACGACTACCTCGACATGCTCGCCGGCTTCGGGGTGATGGGCCTGGGGCGTCACCATCCCGTCGTACGCAAGGCGATGCACCACGTGATCGAGGCCGGGCTGGCCGACCTCACCCGCTTCGACTGCCCGCCACTGCCCGGCCTGCTCGCCGAGAAACTCCTCGCCTACACCCCCCACCTCGACCGGGTCTTCTTCGGCAACAGCGGCACGGAGGCGGTAGAGACAGCGCTGAAGTTCGCCCGGTACGCCACTGGCCGTCCTCGTATTCTGTACTGCACCCACGCCTTCCACGGCCTTACCATCGGATCGCTTTCGGTCAACGGCGAGGACGGTTTCCGGGACGGATTCGCCCCGCTGCTGCCCGACACCGCGATCGAGATGGGCGATCTGGACGCGCTCGAGAGGGCATTGAAGCGCGGCGACGTCGCCGGGTTCGTCGTCGAGCCGGTCCAGGGCAAGGGCGTGCATGCCGCCCCGCCCGGATTCCTGCGCGCCGCACAGGAGTTGCTGCACCGCTGCGGGGCTGTGCTCATCGCCGACGAGGTGCAGACCGGCATTGGCAGGACGGGCGACTTCTTCGCCTACCAGCACGAGGCGGGTGTCGAGCCGGATCTGGTGTGCGTGGCCAAGACGCTCTCCGGTGGATACGTGCCGGTGAGTGCCACACTCGGCAAGGACTGGATCTTCCGGAAGGTCTACTCGTCGATGGACCGGGTGCTGGTGCACTCGGCGAGCTTCGGCTCCAACGCCCAGGCCATGGCGGCGGGACTTGCCACCCTTGCGGTCATGGAGGATGAGAAAATCGTCGAGAACGCCCGCTGGGCAGGTGATCTGCTGCGCGGGCGTCTCGCCGAACTCGTCGACAAATACGAACTCCTGCACGAGGTGCGCGGCCGCGGCCTGATGATCGGCATCGAGTTCGGCCGCCCCAAGTCGCTGAAACTGCGCGGTGGTTGGACGATGCTGCAGGCCGCCCGCAAGGGGCTGTTCGCGCAGATGGTCGTCGTCCCGCTGCTGCAGCGACACCGTATCCTCACCCAGGTATCCGGCGATCACCTCGAAGTCATCAAGCTCATCCCACCGTTGATCATCGGGGAGAAGGAAGTCGACCGCTTCGTCGAGGCCTTCACCGATGTCATGGACGACGCCCACAAGGGCAGCGGCCTGATGGGGGAGTTCGGACGCACCCTCATCAAGCAGGCGGTTGCCGCACGTTAGACGTCATGAGAGTCGCCAATTCCACCTTCGCAGTCCTCCAGCAGCAGGGCGCGTAGACGCTCAAGGTGCTCCGCCGTACAGCCGAGGCCCTCGGCGAGGTAGCGGTCGGTCGACCCCCATGCCTCGTCGATGGTGTCGAAGGCAGCGGCGAGATACTCCACACGGGCCTCGAAGAGCGGGCTGATCAGCTCCATGACCTCCGGTACGGCGACCGGGTTGGCATCTGGACCGCGTGTGATGCGGTAGCGGCGGTGCAAGTCGTTGCTGAGCAGGTAGTCCTCCTCGATCGCGGCCCGGTCGACGCCGAGGGCGAGCAGGACTACGGCGATCGAGGTCCCGGCGCGATCCTTGCCCGCCGCGCAGTGCAGCAGCACCGGCACGGACTCCTCCTCGGCGATCAGCCGCAGCAGACGGCCATGTTCGGCGGTGCGCTCCTGGATCAGCGCGCGGTAGGCGGCGACCATCCGGTCAACGCCCTGACCGTCGCCGAGTGCGTCGCGCAGCGCCGGCAAGTCGCCATCCCTGACCGTGGTCCAGAAGTCGGCGCCCGCGGCAGGGTCGGAGAGCGGCATGTTCACATTCCGCACACCCGGCAGATCGACGTCCAAGCCCTCGATGGCAATGTCCGTGGAGTTACGGAAATCGAAGATCGTATGCAGGCTGAGGGAGGCGAGAAAGAAGGCGTCATCCTCGGTCGCATGGGCGAGATGGCCGCTGCGGTAGAGCCGCCCGCGTCGCAGCCGGCGCCCGTCAGCCGTGGGCAGCCCGCCCACGTCGCGGAAGTTGCGCACGCCCACCAGTTCAGGCTCGGGGCGGGGCATCGCAGTCTGCGGCATGTGCTGGGTCACCGGCGCTCCTCAAACGACAGTGGGGACATTGAGGCCTGAGCCGACCATACGACAGACAGGGGAATGATCACCCTTCGTCAACCCTTGATTGCCAGGGCGTAGCTCACGTAGCGAGGCAAAGGAAGTCCGCCGCGGTGGGGCGACCACCACGGTCGACGCCATCACGCTATGTACCGTCTTCGACACCCACGGAGTACCCATCCTGGGTCGGGTCACCACGCGCCGGTGCGGCGCGCCAAGACCGCCCATACGGCGCGCCCCCTGCCGTCCGTACAGGGGTGCACCCCCCACTTACGTGACAGCGCGCCCACGAGCAGCAGGCCGCGCCCGCCCTCCTCGTCCGAGGCCGCCTCTCGGGTGCATGGCTCTGTCGTCCCCCCTCCCTCGTCGGCCACTTCGAGCCGCAGCGCCTCACGCGTGAGCCGCAATCCGCACACGATCTTCTCGCTGTCGCTGTACCGGACGGCATTGGTGAACAGTTCCGAAAGCACAAGCGTGGCATCGCTGCACATGTCCTCGTCGACGTCCCACTCGCTCAACAGGGTGCGGAGTCGCCGCCGAGCCTCTGCCACCTGTGTGCTAAGTGCCGGCAGGCAGAAGACGTCCCTGTGGGAGCCACGCTCTAAACGGAGAGTGTCGTACGAGGAAGCCACGTCGGCCACTATGCTCACGGCGTTCAACTAATGGCAAGATGTGATCTGTAATTTGCGAAATCTTAATGTCAGCCTGTCGAGCGGTGAGGATGATGTCGCGACAGGCCACCGGTTGACAGGGGAAGTTGGGCGAGGTGAGTGTGAGTCACCTTACTCGAATCTGAAGGACCGAGTAAGGTGAATTCGGTCCAGGAGAGCAGTGCTCCCGACGTGGTCGTCTGGCCCAGTGAGCTCAGGAGCGCCGGTCACAGGCTCGCGGCTACGGCTTCTTTGTAGAGCGCCCGCACATCGTCGTCGAAGTAGGGGCTGTAGGAGATGTCCGGGGTGCTGCCGCCCTCCTGGTAGCCGCCGATGACGCCGATGACGTCGCCATTTCGGGTCACCCAGGGGCTGCCGCTGGTGCCGCCGGTATATGCGGTGCAGTCGAGGCGCAGCTGGTGGGTGCGGTATGCGGTGGTGCGGTTGGCGCAGGTGACCGGCGTATCGGTGGAGCCCGGGTAACCGGTGATCCGGACCATCCGGGTCATCTTCTGGTCGATGCCGAGCGTGTAGCCGCCGACGACATCTTGGATTTTGCGGCCGTTCAGCGGCTGGACGGCGACGAAGGCCACATCCAGATCCTCGTCCCGGTCGCTGTCCCAGCGGTTGTCGGCCGTAGTCCGGCCGAGCGGCCACACCCCGTACGGAGCTTGGCCGTCGTGGTAGCCGGGGACGAAGTACAAGTCCTTGGTCCCGCCGCTGACGCAGTGCGCCGCGGTGATGATGAGGTTCTTGCCCTTGCTGTCGACGACTCCGGCGCTGCAGAAGTGGTCACCGCTGGAGAAGGCACCACGGAAAATCGCGCCGTTCATCGCGTACGGCTTGGTGTCGTGGAGGGTGTGGGAGATCCCGAGGCCCGATGAGGAGGTCAGTGCCGCGGCGCTCGCTGTGCTGCCGACAGTCACGATGACCAACCAGGACAGCATGAGTGCGGCATTCCGGCAAGAGCGGCGGGATAGCACATACCTCAGCCGGCGCTTCCGGCAGCGCCGGAAGCGCCGGAAGCGATTGCGCCATGGATGTTCAGCCATGCGGACCCTCCTGACCGGTGCGGGAGTGAGTTGTGCTTCGGAGGACGATCATCGATACGGACTATGAGAACCGGCTGTGAACGCTCTCAGAGCCGAGTGATTCTCCGCATAAGCGCCGCAATACGTCGGGAGCTGCCACAGGTCCGGCATGATCGGAACGGAACATCTGATACCCAGCGGCATCGGGAAGGTACTCATCGTGGCCATCACACGCACCGCACACACTGTCTGGAACGGCAACCTCCTCGAGGGCAGCGGCACCGTCACCCTCGACTCCTCCGGGATCGGCGAATACCCGGTCACCTGGGCGTCGCGCTCTGCGGAGCCGAACGGCAGGACCAGTCCCGAAGAGTTCATCGCTGCTGCCCACTCCAGTTGCTTCTCCATGGCTCTGTCGCACGGACTGGCTCAGGCCGGCACTCCGCCGACCCGCCTCAACACGCGGGCCGACGTCGCCTTCCAGCCGGGTACGGGCATCACGGGCATTCACCTCACAGTCAGGGCGGAAGTACCGGGCCTGGACGAGTCCGGCTTCGTCAAGGCGGCCGAGGACGCCAAGGCGAACTGCCCGGTCAGCCAGGCCCTGACCGGAACAGAGATCACGCTCACCGCCTCGCTGAGTTGAGGAGCAACTGAGGGCAGGTTGCTGGGACAGGCCTCGGGCTCAGCCGATGGTGAAGTACACCAGACTGCCGAGCCCTGCCAGCGTGCAGTAGATGGCGAACGGGATCA
>JAFAUH010000227.1 GCA_019243445.1 Streptomycetaceae bacterium
CAGGCATGTCCGCGTGCGGATCGAACGACATGATGGAAGGCCTGATCCGGCGGGAATTCCGAAATGCTGTTGTCTGCGGCAGCTTCCAGCAGTCCCTGGGGTACATCGAGGACACCATCGCTCGTCTGCGCGAGAGCGGCACCGTAGTACTGAGTCCTCGGAGCACAAGGATCAAGCAGGAGACCGCGGGCACCGACTTCATCCTCTTCGACTACCAGGATCTCCTGAAGAACGAACGCGACACGTGGCGACACAAGTACGTGCACATGGACGCGTTCAGGAAAGCCGACGCTGTTGTCGTATGCAACCCCGGCGGTCTCGTCGGAAACGGCACAATCTTCGAGCTCGGCTTCATGTCCGCGCTTTCCAAGAGGGTCATCTTCACGGAGGATCCCCTGGGCGTTTCTGTCCTGTTCCCCTGTGAGGTCGGCCTGGAATCCTGAGCACTCCCGCTGAGCGCTGCGGCATCCCACCCCGTTCCTGCATCGCCGACCGGAGCCAGGCGATGTTTCGGCGAACGGTACAGGGCCGGGAGCAGGTCTCCGGCTCACCTTCGCTCTCTGTCCAACCAGATCTCACTTCTCGGCTACGAAGATACGGAAAGGACCCCCGCCGATGCGCGATGCAGAACCCATCGATACAGTGCACGACAGGCTGCGAGAGATCGTGGCGTCTGTCCTCGAAGTCGAAAAGGAAGACATCGAGTCCGGTGCCCTGTTCTACGAGGAACTCGGAATCAGCTCCTTGGAAAAGGTTGCCATCACGGCCGCGATCGAGCGCGAATTCGGAGCCCTGTCCGCTGAGGAAGCGGCAGCCCTCACCAGCCTGGACGCCGCGGTGTCCGTGCTCAGTGAGCGGGCGACAAGCCTCCACGGGGTCAACCTGATCGACCACCTGGTGGCGGGTCATGTCTCCGCCGGCCGGGGTGAAAGGACCAGCTACCTCGACCCCCAGGCTGGGGAGATCACCTACGCCGCCCTCCTGGAGGCAGCACGTGGGTACGCGGGCGCCCTCAGGGCAGCAGGCGTGCCTGAGGGCGCCCGCGGCCTCCTGGTCGCCGACGACTCCGTGGCGACCGTCGTCGCCGTCCTCGGCCTGTGGTGGCACGGCTGCGTCCCCGTGGTGATCAGCCCGATGCTCACGGACGACGAAGTCCGCTACATCGCCGAGAACTGCGCCGCCGCGATGGTGCACCTCGACGCAGCCCCCACGCGGCAACGCGCCCTGGAGGAGCTGTTCGAGACGACACCCCAGTTCGCCGGCGCTGACGTCCGCGCCACTCTGGCCACGGCCGAGCCCGGCCCCGCACGCCGCCCGCAGGAGGCTGGGCCCCCGGCCGCGTGGAGTGCGGGACGTGAGGCGCTCGTGCAGTACACCTCCGGAAGCACCGGCATGCCCAAGGGAGTCCGGCACTCGGCAGGAGCGCTCGCGGCCATGGCCGACGGCATCGGCACCGTACTGGCGCTGACCCCCGAGGACACCGTGCTGTCCACCGCCCGGATGTCCTTCGGCTACGGCTTCGGCAGCTCCGTCCTGTGCCCCCTGGCGGCCGGCTCCCGCGTTGCGCTCATCCGCGGCACGGTCGACGTCCACTCACTCACCGCCGCGATGCGGCACCACCAACCCACCGTGCTGTTCTCCGTCCCACGGCTGTACGCCGCACTGCTGAACGCATCCGAGACGCCGGCGCTCGCCTCCGACTCCGTGCGGCTGTGCGTGGCGGCGGGCGAGAACCTGCCGGCATCGCTCAGCGAGCGGATCCGTACCGCCTTCCAGGCCGAGCTGCTCAACGGTCTCGGCGCCACCGAGGTGCTCTACATAGTCGTCGGCACGCCGCCGGGGAAAGAGCGTCCGGGCACCTTCGGGGTCCCCGTGCCCGGGATCACCGCGACCGTCCGCGCTGTGGACGGCACGCCCGTCGCCGACGGGGAGGAGGGCCGGCTCCACATCGCCGGCCCGACCGTCGCCCTCGGCTACATCGGCCGCCCGGAGGCCGCCGCGGTCACCTTCGCCGACGGCGGCGCCTACACCGGCGACGTGGTGCGCCGTGCGCCGGACGGCACGTTCACCCATCTCTGCCGCGCCGATGACCTGCTCAACCTGGGCGGCTACAAGGTCGTCCCGCGTGAGATCGAGAGCGTCATCCGCGGTGCTGAAGGGGTCCAGGACTGCGTGGTGGTCGGCTGCCGCGATGCTGACGGCCTGGAGCAGGCCGTGGCGTATCTGGTGGCCCGGCCGGGATTCGACACGGCCGTGGTGCGGCGCGCGGTGATCGCCGCGATCCGTGGCGGTCTTGCCGCCTACAAGCGGCCCGCCCGTCTGGAGTTCCTCGACGAGCTCCCGACCACGTCAACCGGCAAGCTGGCCGCCTTCGAGCTCAGGAAGGCGGCACAACCGTGACCTGGGACATCACGGGCATGGCCGCCGTCGCCAACATCGGTGCCAACCCCCGGGAGATATTCGCCGTGTTGTGTGCGGGCCAGGAGAGCCGCAAGCCTCTGAAGGCGTTCGACCCCGACAAGTACAGGGCGGCCTACGCCTACGAGATCGACGACCGGCCCGAGAGCGGTGGCGACATCCCGCGCCGCGCCACCCGCTGGCTCACCACCGTTGTTCGTCAGGCAGTCGCCGACGCGGGCCTGGACGAGGACCTGTCACACGTACCCGTGCTGGTCGGGACCACCATGCGCGAGCAGCGCAGCCTCGAACTGTGGTGGCGTGACCACGCCGAAGTCGCCCTCGAAGACCTGCACTTCGGCACCGCCCTGAAGAAGACCTTCGGGGCGTCCACCACGTACACCTTCGCCAACGCCTGCTCAGCCACGCTGTACGCGCTCGGCATGGCCACCGACATGATCGAGCTCGGAATGGCCGACGCGGTCGTCGTCGCCGGCACCGACGCCGCCACCGAGAGCGGCTTCGGCACGCTCGACCGGGTGCAGAACGACATCCCCGACGCGCTCCGCCCCTTCGACGCCACGCACAAGGGCATGCTGATGGGTGAGGGCGCGGCAGCCGTCGTCGTCCAGCGCGCCGGCACCGGGAACGGCCCCGTGCACGCCCGGGTGCGCGGTGTGGGCATGAACTGCGACGCTCACCATGCCACCGCGCCCGACCCCGACGGCATCACACGCGCGATCCAAGACGCCTACAGCAGAGCAGGCGTACGGGCGCAGGACATCGACCTGGTGATGCTGCACGGCAGCGGAACCCCCCGCAACGACGCCACGGAGTCGAGCGTCCTGCGGCAGATCTTCCACAGCGCCCAAACCGGTCCACGGATGACCGCCATCAAGGCGATGACCGGCCACACCCTGGGCGGTTCGGGACTCCTCAGCCTCGTGATGGCGGTGTTCGCCATGAAGGAAGGGACGGTACCCCCGGTCCTGGGACTCACC
>JAFAUH010000405.1 GCA_019243445.1 Streptomycetaceae bacterium
GAGGTCTGCGGCGCGCGCTGGGACGAGGATGTCGACCTCGACGGGGCCGGCACGATCGCTGTACAGAACACTCGCACCATCGTCTACGACCGCCAACTGGAGAAAGGATCCCGCAACAAGGTCGTCGAGAAGGACACCAAGACGGACGCCGGAAAGCGAATCCTGCCCCTGCCGACACCCGCGCACCGGGCGCTCAAGACTTTCCGGGCGATCCAAGCAGCGGAGAAACTCGCCGCCGGCACGGCGTACAACGACAGCGGATACGTGCTCGTGGACGAGCTCGGGAACCCGTTCAAGACGGACAAGCTCCGACGCGAGGCGTACAAACTCATGAAGGCCGCCGGCGTCCGAAAGGTCCGCCTCTACGACGCCCGCCACGCGACGCTCTCATGGATGGCCAACAACGGCGTCCCCGACACCGTGGTCTCCGCCTGGGCCGGCCACTCCGACCTCAGCTTCACCAAGCGGGTCTACGTGCACCCCGACCCGCAGAGCCTCAAGGCGGGCTCGGAGAAGCTCGGCGAACTGCTCGGCTGACCATGATCATTACCGATGTGAGAAGTTGTGAGAGGCAGGCCCGAAAAACGATCAAGGGCCCCGCTCCACTCTCATGAAACAAGGCCCTGACCTGCAAAAACGGAGCGAGCTCCAGTCGGGACGACAGGATTTGAACCTGCGACCCCTTGACCCCCAGTCAAGTATCTGACTGTCATATCTCCGAAAATTGGCGCATATCGCACATGCATTTCGTGCGGTAGAGCACCATTCGTTCGGTTACGTGCATACCGTGTGGTCCCCAACTGGTCCCCACGCAAACACGCTTCGAATCGCGGCTCACTTCACGGTCCATATTCCACCCATTGTCGAAAATACACAAGGGCCAAGTCCAGTTCCGGCTACCCCAACGCCTCGGCCGACCCGCACCTGCCGCCTCGCCAGGGCAAGAACCGGTACACCGGCCTCGTCCACGCTGCGACCGACAGCGTCAAAGACGCGGAATACGACCTCCTCGGACGACACTTCGTCGGCACCGACCACGTCTTTCGGCTCAACCACACCCGCGTCGAGGCATTTTCCGGAGTCGCGAGCGACCTCTTCGAGGACCTGGAGAAGCAACAGCTGGACCAGTACCGGCGAAAGATCCACAGCGACTGGCAAGACCGCCAACGCGTTGCTTGGGACCGAACCTGGCGGGGCCCCGTGTCCATCCTCGACGACGGCACCGCCCTTGCCATCCGCCTCCTCGATACCAGGGACTCATAGGAGGTCTTCCGGATGGCGGCACCGAACCCCGGCTGGCGGGCAGCCCCATCATGGGAGCGGGCAGTGATGCTGTACGTGGTGACGCCGCAGGTGGGTTTGGCCCTCTACCTGACAGTGCCCATCGGCTCTCTCGAACGGCTGCCCGCGGACCAGGCAGCGGTGCTGCGCGAGGTGGGGGCTGCCACCCAGCACCATCGCGGGATTGTGCTGAACGTGGCGGTCGCTTATAGCAGACGTGACGACATTCTCACCGCTGTCCATCACCTCCTCCAGGAGCACCATGACTGCTCTCCCGCCCCTGACGACGGGATGCTGGCCGTCACGGAGCAGCAGCTGGCGCAGTACCTGTCAACGGCCAGGCAGCCCGACGTCGACCTGCCCATCCGCACCTCTGGCGAACAGCACCTGTCCGGGTTCATGCCGTGGCAGGACGACCGGGCCGAGCTCTACTTCACCGAGACCCTCTGGCCCAGGAGGTTCTCCTGCAGGCGGGAGGACGGCTGTGGGCTTGGGTATCCGCGTACAGGTACGCTACGAGTTGGCTGGGACCACGCAACGCGTGCGACAATCCGGAACCTTCCCGCCAATTTACGTTGAGCGCTGGGCATTCGGCAGCATGTTCCGCCCGATCTATGATCACATAGGTAGTAGTCATAGGTATCGCGAGTGCACATCGGGGGTTGGAAGTTCATGGCGGACCTGAAGACGGAGAGCGCCTCGTTGTCCGATGGGGCGTCGAAGATGTCGCGCGCCTCGGACCCATTGGCGCAGCCGCTGGGCGATTTCAAGAGTGCCTCGAACGATTTGTCCGCGTTCGGCGCGCTCGGGTCGCTGCTGAGCGCAACGGGTCAGATACGCGACGGGATGGATCAACTCACCTCGATCGTCAGCGCGTTGCATGGTGAGTGGCAGGCCGAGGGGAAGGCCATGGAGGACGTGGGGAAGGTCTTGGACCAGGTCGATGAGATGCTGAGGGACGAAGCGGCGAAGAGGCAGGGCTGAGCGGCTCGTGGACTTCAACCCGCTGGACATCATCAACAGTCTCAACAACGCGATCGGCCACGACACTGCCAGCGTTCTGGAGTTCCTGCACATCACCGACCCGGCAGTCAAACCCGACGGTGTCCGTGAGGTCGCCCGGAAGTGGCAGGCGCTCGCCCGTACGGTGGAGGACTCCAGCCGTGACGCCCACGATGCGCTGAACGGTGTGGTGTGGGAAGGAAAGGCCGCCGATGCCTTCGCTCAGCGCACCCGGAAGGTGCAGAATCAGGCGGGCGACATCGCGGGCGCCCTGCACCAGGGCAGTGCGGCGATCGGTCAGTTCGCGGATGTGGCGGAGGGCCTGATCGATGAGATAGGCAAGATCGCCGCGGAGCTGATCGAGTTCGAGGTCGCCGGGCTGGCCTTGAGCGTGATCACCGCTGGGTTCTCCGAGGCGGCCTCGACCATCGCAGCCGGCGAACGCGCGATGAAGATCGTGGAACTGGTCGGCAAGATCGAGGAAGAAGGCTCGATCCTCGGCCGCGCGATCAAGGCGGTCACCGAGGCCATCCGCGGCCTGGACCGCGCCCTCGAAGCGCTCAAGGACATCAAGGGTGTCGCCTCGGTGGCGAAGATGGCCAAGGACGGCATGGCGTTCTCCGCCTTCAGCACCGCCCTGGAAGACCCCAAGGCACTGACCGACCCGGGCAAGCTCACCGACATCCTCGCCGAAGGCGCCCTCGCCGGCGTCGGCTTCGGCGTGCTGGGCAAGGCCCTCGGCAAAGGACTCAAGGCCGTGTCGCCCGCCGCGCTGGCCGGGCTGAGCAAAACCCTGTGCAAGCTCGACGACCTGATCCCCGAACGCTCCATCCTGCGACCCAGCGGTGAGGACGGGATCCGGGCGAGCATCGCCAACACCCTCAAACGCTTCAAGCAGGACCCCATCGACGTGGTCACCGGCGAAATGCTCCTCGCCCAGACCGACGTGAACCTGTCCGGTGTGCTGCCGCTGGTACTGCAGCGCACCCACCTGTCGTCCTACCGGCACGGCGGCTGGTTCGGCCGCTCCTGGGCCTCCACTCTCGACCAGCGCCTCCAACTCGACGAGCACGGCGTGCTCTTCGCCACCGCCGACGGCCTGCGCCTGTGCTACCCGATTCCCCAGCCGGGCGTCCCGGCGTACCCGGAGCGCGGCCCGCGCTGGCCCCTGTCCTGGGACGGCCGCCCCGGCGGGCGGATGCACATCACCGACTCATCGACCGGCCGCACCTACGTCTTCGCCCACCCAGTGCACACCAAGGCCGACGGCGTCATCGACCTGCCACTGCACGCCATCGAAGACCGCAACGGCAATACCATCCGCATCGTCTACAGCGTCGGCGAGGTGCCCGTCGAGATCCGCCACCACGGCGGCTACCGCATCGCCATCGACCGCCACCCCCACCAGCCCCGCATCACCGCCCTGCGCCTGCTCGACACCGACGGCCCTGGCACCAGCACCACCCTGGTCCGCTACGGCTACGACAACGCAGGCCACCTCACCGAAGTCATCAACTCCTCCGGCAAACCGCTGCGATTCACCTACGACCATGCCGGCCGGGTCACCTCCTGGACCGACCGGAACAACACCAGCTACGCCTACACCTACGACGCCCAGGGCCGTTGCATCCGCGGTGAGGGCTCCGACGGCTTCCAGTCCGGCACCTTCGTCTACGACGACGCCCACCGCACCACCTATGTGACCAACGCGCTTGGCCACACCACCACCGTCGTCTACAACGAGGCATACCGCCCCATCCAGGAGACCGACCCCCTCGGCAACACCACCGTCACCGAATGGGATGCCGACAACGAGCACGTCGTGGCCGTCACAGATCCACTTGGGCGGACCACACGCTACAGGCACGACGCGGCCGGGAACCTCGCCTCCCTCACTCGCCCCGATGGCTCCGTTGCCACCGCCGCCTACAACGACCTCTGCCTGCCGATGGGGATCACCGAGCCGGGCGGGCAAGTGTGGCGCCACACCTACGACGAGCGCGGCAACCGGCTGACCACCACCGATCCGGTCGGCGCCCGCACGGAATACGCCTACGACGCCTCCGGCAACCTGATCGCCGTCACCGACGCCCTCGGTCACACCCGCCGCGTCACCAACAACCCCGCTGGTCTGCCGGTCTCCCTGACCGACCCGCTGGGCCACGTCAACACCTCCAGCCGTGACGCTTTCGGCCGTATCACCACTCTCACCGATGCTCTGGGCAACATCACCCGCTTCGGCTGGACGGTCGAGGGCAAGCCCGCCTGGCGGGAACTGCCCGACGGCAGCCGCGAGACATGGCAGTGGGATGGTGAAGGCAACCTCACCTCGCACACCGACGCTGTCGGGCACACCACCTCCTACCAGCCCACCCACTTCGACCTCCCCGCCTCCCGTACCACGGCGAACGGCGTCACCTACCGCTTCACCTACGACACCGAACTCAACCTCACTCGCGTCACCAACCCCAACGGCCAGACCTGGGAGTACGTGTACGACCCGGCCGGGCGCCTGATATCCGAAACCGACTTCAACGGCCGCACCCTCACCTACACCCACGACCTGGCAGGCCAACTGATCACCCGCACCAACGGCGCGGGCGAAACCATCACCTTCACCCGCGACATCCTCGGCCGCGTCACCGAGCAGCGCAGCAGCGACGGCAACCTCACTACCTTCACCTACGACCCGGCCGGTCGCCTGGTCCGCTCGGCCAACGCCCACACCGAGATCGCCCGCGAATGCGACGCCGCCGGCCGCACCCTTGCCGAGACCGTGAATGGCCGCCGCACGGCGTACACCTACGACGCTCTTGGCCGCCGCACCCACCGCACCACCCCTACCGGTGTTGTCTCCACCTGGACCTACGATGCTGCCGGACTCCCGCAATTCCTCGCCGCCGACGGCCATACTCTGGCCTTCACTCACGACGCCCTCAGCCGCGAGACCGCCCGCTCCTTCGGCACCGGCGTCACCCTCGCCCAGAGCTGGGACCGTGCCAGCCGCCTGACCGCCCAGTCCCTCACCCACTCTCCCGACGGCGAGCGCACGCTCCTCCAACACCGCGAGTACGCCTACCGCCCCGACGGTTTCCTCACCGAAATCGAGGAACTCACCACCGGAAGGCGCCGCTTCGACCTCGACCCCACCGGCCGCGTCACCGCCGTCCACGCCCGCGACTGGACCGAAACCTACGCTTACAACACCCTCGGCAACCTCACCCAGACCGACGACAGCGCACATGAGTTCACCGGAACCCTCCTGCGCCGCTCCGGCCGCACGAGGTACGAATACGACGCCCAAGGCCGCGTTATCCGTACCACCAAGCGTCTGCTCAACGGCCAGACCCGTACGCAGCTCTACACCTGGAACGCCGAGGACCAGCTCACTGAGACCGTCACCCCCGACGGCACCCGCTGGTACTACCAGTACGACCCCGCAGGCCGCCGCACCGCAAAACAACGCCTCACTCCCGACGGCCAGGTCGCCGAAGAAATCCGCTTCACCTGGGACGGCACCCGCCTCGCCGAACAGACCCGCAGCGACGGCCACATCACCACCTGGGACTACGCCCCCGGCACCCACCGCCCGCTCACCCAGCTCGACCGCGACCTCACTCAAGCCGAGGTCGACGCGCGCTTCCACGCCATCGTCACCGACCTCGTCGGCACCCCCACCGAACTGGTCACCCCCGACGGCACCCTCACCTGGCACCACCGCACCACCCTCTGGGGCACCCCAACCCCCGCCGCCACTGACACTGACGTCGACTGCCCCCTCCGCTTCCCCGGCCAGTACTCTGACCCCGAAACCGGCTGGAACTACAACTACTTCCGTCACTACGACCCTGAAGCAGCCGGTTATACGGCGCCCGACCCGTTGGGGCTCGCCCCTGGGTCGAACCACCACGCGTATGCGTCAAATGTCTACGCCGAGATCGACCCGCTGGGCCTCTTCTCTTGTACTGACGAGGGCGCAGGAGCAACGGACGAGATCCCGCGAACGCTGTATCACTACACGAACGAGCAGGGCTATAACAACATCCTCAAAAGTGGCGAGTTGAAGCCGTCCCTCAAAGAGAACAATCCGAAGGATGCACGTTACGGAGATGGCCAGTACCTCACCGACGTTGAGCCAGGAACACGCACTCCTGGACAACTTTCATACGCATTCTTGCGAGTACCATGGGCGGGAGGTCGGTTCACCCACTACATCGAGATAGATGCTACCGGCCTCAACGTCATTCGTGGGCGAGAGCACGTCTTCGTGGTGCCCAACCAGGAGGCACTGGATATCGCTAGCCGTATAGTGAGTCATGGAAAGAACTGAGATGAAGTATTGGCGGGTCGAATGGCATCACGACTTCCGCGATGAGCCGGTAGTGATCTACAACGAGATCGGCGAAGATGGGTACGAGTGCCGAAAAGTGCAAAAGTATCGCGATGGTCATCTCGCCTGGGCTGACGAGCAGTACGAGACCGACGAAATCGGCCTCGGAGAGGTTCCAGTTGGCACTCTAGATGAAGTAAATAAGCAGCCGGAATTCTCGGCCGTTGAAATCACAGCCGATGAATTTACAAAGATTTGGCGCGAAGCAGGTGGCCTCTGACCTTACCGATTTTACGGTGCCTGCACTGGTGGTCGTGGCCAGGCAGCCGCGAGCCGCGAGAGTGGCCAGTACGCCTACGCGACATGCTCGCAAAAACTCCTGCGCATGAACACCGAAGATCTCACCAGCGAACAACAGACATTGCTTGAAGGCGCCGAGTAGCCGGGGGGAGTTACTCGGAATTGGCTATCTCCGCCGGAGCACCCAAGAACTGAGCCTGCCAGTTGCCTACGCAGTTGCCCGGAGTCGCTGGAAATCAAGCAGTGGTCAGGCCGACTACAGTAACACTGGAGTTCCGGAAGACGGAGGGGCAAAGGTGGCGCAGCCGACGGAGAACGCGGAGGGGGCAGTGGGCTCCCCAGTGAAGAGGTTCTTCACCAGCCTGCCAGGTGTGATGACGGGGTTGGCTGCGGTCGTCACCGCCGGTGCCACCATTGTCGGCATCCTCTTCCCCCACCAATCCTCGGACGACAGGGCAAGCCCGGTCGCCACGCCATCGGCTCCCGGCTCGTCGACTGCTGCCACCCCTTCGGCCACGGCATCGACCCCCCGCGCCGTGCAGGTCGGCTTCCGCCGTCTGTGGGGGCCAGCTCCCCTGGTCGTAAGCAACGACGGCACCGACCTCACCGGCATCCCGCCCCGGAACACCGGCGGCCTGGATCTGTACGACGACGGTTCCGGCTTCGGCCCGATGTCGGGGACCAGACTCGCCGTCTGGACCGGAAGCACCGCTCCGACCCCCGAGCAGTGTCTGGACGTTGTGCAGTCCCAGTCCTCCGGAGCGGATGTTCAGACCCCGGTCGGTACTACCGTCTGTGCTCTGACGAGTGCAGGAGAGCTGGCGATCATCCGGGTACTGTCGCTGGATACCGGCTCGGCGTTCGCTCGGACGGAGACGTCGATCTGGGCCAAGACCTGAGGATCAGTCAGGATACGAGGGGTGCGCCCCGACTCGGATTCTCGCGCCTGCGTGGCCAGTCACTAATTAGCCGAGCTGGGAAGCTGCGAAGTGGGCAGCGAGGAATTCCTCGACTCCTGGACAGATCTCCGCTTCCCGCCCGACCTGCTGGTCACCCAGTACGACGGGATGGACGGGCTCGTCTCACTCGACATCTCTCGCAAGGACGACCAGGGTGAGTCACCAGTTGTCGTCTGGGACCCCGTGAGAAAAATCCGCGGGATGCGGTTTCACAGACGATCGGGTTGTCCCCGGGGTTCCACAGAAGTCCTGTCACCTAGAGTCACAAAATGCGGGCTGACCAGGAAGAACGTGGGATGGCATAGTGAAACGGCGTGTCACTAGGCGCGGGCATTCTCGCAGGTCAGCGCCTTGACAAACGCCAAGTAGACCTCTGTTGGTGGTACTTGACGTCACAGTACTCGAATACGCAGCGCGTTTCGAGGCCCGCCGCTCCTCGATGAGGGCGGCCCGCAAATTTGCTCAAAGCATGACGAAGCAGCCGCACTTCTTCTGGAATTGTCGGGGGAACGTAGCCCTCTCGGCAGTGTGCTGACCAGCGAAGATGTGAGCACCTAGTGACACGGGCAAATCGGACAGCCTGCGAGAACCTGCAGCTCAAGGCGCGTTTCGTGCCTCTAGGCAAGGAGGCTTCTGCGGAACCCCGGTGTCCGTGTCGTGCGCACGGTGCGCGGGGTAACGTCGAGGCCGACAGCAACTGCCTTTCACAATCGAGGAGTCGGATGGCCGGTGGGGGTAGCCTGCCGCTCAGCGCAGGCTGGGTGGCGCGCAAGCAGACGTCCTACGACGAACTCACCTGTGTGAGTGGTGCATTGTGGTGGCTGCAGTCCAATCCCGACCTCGGCGGAGCCAGCCAACTCGTCCGTGCCGCCCCGGGAGAGAAGCCCCAGGTGCACACCCCGCTCGGTGTGTCGGTCGGCGGATGGTTGCATGCCTACGGTGGCGGTTCCTACGCCCTCGGGCCCAATGCCCAGTGGATCGTCAGTGCTGCTGACAGCAAGGTCTACCAGGTCAGCCCGGATACCGCGCCCCGGCGCGTCGTGCCGGGGGACGATGGTTTCCTCTACGGCGACCTGCACGTCGCAGAGGGAGCCCTGCTGGCTGTCCGGGGCACCGATGAGGGCGATCAGATCGTCGAGATCCACCCGGAGCGCGAGGAGGTGCGGGTTCTGGTGAGCTCGTCGGGCTTCCTCGCGGCTCCGCGCCTTCGTGGTGGACGGCTGGCGTACGTGGAGTGGGATGCGGACCGGATGCCGTGGGATGCCTCCCGCCTGGTCATCTCCGATTCCGCGGCGGTCAGCAGGCCGGCCACGGTCGTGGCCGGAGGCGAGGAGGAGTCCGTGATCCAGCCGACTTGGGGGCCGGATGGGGCGCTGTACTTCCTGTCCGATCGTACGGGTTGGTGGAATCTCTACCGCTGGGACGGCAGTGCCCGCCTGGTTGCTCCGATGGATGCCGATGGCGCGCCGGCGCCTTGGGAGGCCGGCTATCAGTCGTACGCCTTCCTGCCGGAAGGCTCTGTGGTGCTGACCGTCCACGACGGTCTGCGTACACGGCTGATCACCATCGGAGCAGACGGGAGTCAAAAGGAACTCGACACGGGCCTGACGTCCCTGAAGCCCTATATCGCCGCGCTCGGGAACAAGGTTGCGGTCATCGGCTCCAGCCCGGCGAGTACCCCGGCGGTTTGGGTCGTGGATCCCGCGAGCGGAGCCCTGGACCGCTGGGCAGAACCTGTTCCCACGCCCGACCACGATCCCCAACCGGTCTCGATGCCACCAGCGGTGTGCGAGGCGCGATCCGGTGACACCGCCATCCGGTACCTGCTGCATCTGCCGCCAAGCGGCAAGCTTCCGGTTCCGCTGCTCATCCGCGCGCATCCAGGGCCCACCGCCGAGGTGCCGATGCGGCTGGACTGGATCGTGCAGTACTTCACCAGCCAGGGCTTTGCCGTCGCCGAGGTGGCCTACCGGGGTAGCACCGGGCACGGTCGTGCCTTCCGTCAGGCGCTGTACGGTCGTTGGGGCGAGTATGACGTCGAGGACTGCCAGGCGGTTGCCCGCCAACTCTTGGCGGACGGCATCGTGTTGCCAGGCGCGGTCTTCATCACGGGGGCCAGCGCCGGTGGGTACACGGCGCTCCAAGCCGCCTGCCGCCGGGGCCCGTTCACTGCGGCGACGGCGATTTCGGCTATCACCGACCCGGCGCGGTGGGCAACGACCGCACCGCGGTTCCAACGGCCTCACGCTGCAACCCTCCGCGGTCCAGCAGGCGCCGTGCGCGCTGAAGCCCTCCGGATTCCGGTGCTGCTGATCCACGGGATGGCCGACGACATCGCCCCGGTCAGCGACGCGCAGCAGCTCGCCGACGGCCTCGCGGCTCACGGTGCCGATCATGAGGCTCTTTTCCTGGACAGCGTGGGCCACTACCTGTCCAGCCCGGCCAGCTTGACGGCGGCGCTGGAGGCGGAGCTGCGGTTCTATCGCAGGTTCATACCCGCAGCCGGGTAGCTGTAGCGCGCTGCGCGGCCGACGGCAGCACCTCCCGGACGTACTCGTCAAGTTCGACCACCGCACGATGCCCCGCGTGCGCCGTGAGATCGGCCAGGAGACGAGCGACCCGATCCACGCACCGACCGGACGACGTCCGCGCCGCATATCCCACCGCCTCCTGCCCGACCGCGCACGCCTGATCGAGATCGCCTGAGCGCAGCCATGTGGCTGCCAGCAGCGCAGCGTCGATCGCGAGGCGGCGCACGCGGTCACGCCCGACCCCGCCGAGGGCATCCGCGACGTGGTCGCGGGCGGCGGGAGCACGGCCGAGGTCGTGCAGGCAGTGCGCGATCTCATCGGCGAGGTAGGCGCGCGTGAAGTAGGCAATCCAGGGCGGTTCGTCCCCGAGAACGGAGGTCTCCAGCAACTGCTCTGCCTCGATGAGCAGCACGGTCGCCTCCTGTTCCTCCCCCATACGGGCGTGCGCCCTGGCGCTCACCGCGGTGATCGCGGCTCGGGTCGCTGGGCTCGCCACCGTCCCTGCCCCGGACCTCGCCGCCTGCGCCCAGCGCAGCGCGGTCTGCGGGTGATCGCAGTGCAGCGCCAGATGGCCGAGATTGACGGCGACCAGGTACGCGCCGTACGCACGGTCGGATGCCGTACTCGCCAAGGCCAGGGCACGCCGGTAATAGGACTGAGCCCATCCGGGGCGCCCGGAGTCCACGGCCTGGTAACCGGCGAGCTCGAGAAAGCCGGTGGCGAGGCGGGCCCGGCTGCGCGCGACCTCCGGATTCGCCGCCGGCCGAGACAGCAGCGTGGTCAGTTCCGTATCGATGTAGGTGGCGAGCTGGGCCGCGAACCTGCCGGCGCCGTGAGCGTGGTCGAGCTGCCGGAACATGTTGAGCAGGCCCTCCGCCACCGCGACGTCCTCATCGGTCACCCACAACCGACCGGTCTGCGGAGCATGATCGGCCAGCGGGCCATCGTCGGCCAACCAGTCGGCGATCAGTCTCTCCGAGGCGTTCGGGTCGAACCTGGCCGGCACCGACCCGGCAATCCCTGTTCCAGCCGCTGACGAACGGCGGCGTTCCTCATCAGCGGCGCGCCAGAGCTCAGTGAGCGCACCCTTGGCCTGCAGCACCCGATCGCATGCCTCGATGAATTCGGGTGCCGGGAACCGCTCTGTCGTCTCGACTCGGCGCACCAGATCAGGGCTGCTGTGGACCAGAGCACCAAGCCTCGCCTGGCTCAGCCCTCGTACCGTACGGAGACTGCGCAACGCGGCTCCGAGCTCGGCTTGCGCCGATCCGGCCGAAACGATCTCCCGCGCTTTAGCTGCCATCACCTGCACCCAGTTGTTCGCCCTTTGCAGACCCGAGTCGCCAACGTACCGTCACCGAGCAGTAAATACAGCCAGTTTGTCTGAAAAGCGTCGGCTGGAGGCGTGCGCGGCGATGCGGACATCTGTGCCGTCCGCATCGTGACTCTCGTGCGCTGAGCCGATGGTCACCCAAGCTGAACGAGTGCAGACCGCACCAGTGATTGTCGGAGTCCGACGGTTGCTTGTCACCTTGGCTGCCGCAGTCAACAAGGGGGACTCGTGTGCCGGTCTGGCTGCCACCGTCGATGAGCTACCGCAAAGGAGGGGCTGTGCGATCCGGAATGGTCACTGCCGACGAGCAGGGAACGAACGAGCCCGGTCGCTGCTCCGGGGGCGTGACACACCGGAAGCTGCCCTCTGCCGCCAATGGGAGCGAGATGAGTCTCCTGTACCTTCGCACGTCGGAATCATGCTGCTATCGGAATGGCTGGTGTGCTTCAGCCCTTGCTCCGGGGTGCCCAATAGTTGCGGAGCATCTCGGTCGGCCAGCTGGGCTGCGTCACCTCGCCGCGAGGACCCATCTCTTTGAAGAAGAGGGCGAGGTCGATCACCGGGGTACCGGTGACCGCGTCCAGGTCCGTGACGTACAGGTCGTGGCCGTCCTTGCGCAGCAGGCGCGGGTAGAACGTGGCGAGCTGGTTGGGGCGTCAGTGGTTGCGGTGTACGAAGGTGCCGGTGGCCAGCCAGTCGGGGTTGTTGCGGGGGCTGCGCGCGTGCAAAGCGACGTCATCAGGCGAGGCCAGATGGAAGCGCCAGGTGACGGCGAGGTGGGAGAACTCCTTGATGCCCTGCAGCAACGTGCTCATGGTGTCCCCGTGATCCCGTACATCCAGTACGTCACTGGTGCTGACGGTAAGGCGCCGGACCTGGATGTGGTGCACTCCGACGCCTTGTCACACGGTAGCAGCGCAGCGGAATCCGGTGTCGTTGTCCTTCATGCTGGCGTTCGCGGCGTTCCGCAGCGATGGCGTAGCGCGTTCGAAGGGGGAGGTGAACGCCGATCCTTTCAATTCGTATCGGCTGCTGCCGGGTGTTTCCTCGGTGGAGCACCATTCCCAGGCGTTGCCGCACAGGTCGAAGACGCCGTAGGGGCTGACGCCGGATTGGTAGCGGGTGACGGGGGTGGTGGCGTCGATGCCTGCTTCGGCGGTGTTGCATTTGGCGGCGGTGGGTTCGTTGCCCCAGGGGTAGAGGCGTCCTTTTGGGCCGCGGGCGGCCTTTTCCCACTGTTTGTTGGTGGGCAGGGTTTTGCCGCACCAGCGTGCGTAGGCGGTGGCGTCGTGCCAGGTCACCCATACCACGGGGTGGTCGGACAGGCTGTCGGGGCAGCGGCCGTCGGGCCAGTGCTGTGGTGGTCGGTGGCCGGTGGCGCGCAGGAACTTGTCGTAATCAGCGTTGGTGGTCGGGTAGACGTCGATGCGGAAGGCGTCCAGCCAGGTCGGGGTGTCCTGGGAGCCGGACAGGTAGATGCCTTCGGCGACCAAGGCCATGACCTTGCCGTCGATGGGGTGTTTGAGGCTGCGCGGGTTGTGGCGCAGCAGTTCTTCGGCGCGCTCGTCGTGTTGGAGGGCGGCTTGTTCGGTGAGGAGGGTTGCGAACCGTTGCTGTGCGGTGGTGCCGGCGCGGGCGAGCACGGTGTCCAGGGCTGCTTGGTTGCCGGGGTGCAGTCGGATGGTTGCGCCCCGGCTTTCCCAGGTGACGAGTTGCCGTTGGCTGATGCCGACCAGGGCTGCGAAATCGCGGCCGTTGATGCGCATGGCCTGCCTCAGCAGGACGACTTCCCGGCCGGTCCACCTGGCCACCCCCGTCATGCTCGTTCCCTACAGCTGTTCGCCGGGGATCGACAGGTAGGTCTTGCGCAGTCTGCTCAGCACCGGGTGTTCGATCGCCATGGGTGTGTCGTCGATGGCGGAGATGGCGCGGACGCCGATGGAGGTGTTGGTGGCGAACGCGACCTGCATGCTCTTGGCTTGGTCGGGGGTGACGGGGGCGAGGTGATGCTTGGTGTGTTCTTGGAGCAGGGCCATGGTGACGCCGGGCAGCACCGGAGCCTGCGGCCAGATGATGGTGCCGTCATCGTCGATGAAGCCGATGTTCCACGTTCCGCCCTCGGACACGTAGCCGTCGGCGCCGGTGAACAGGGCGTCGTCGTAGCCGCTCAGCTGTGCGGTGCGGCGGGCGTGCAGGGCACCGAAGAGCCCGCAGTGCTTGACCTGGGGAAGATCACGCTCGTAGGGCACGCTCATCGCGCGCAGCGGCGGCGGGGGCATCGCACCCGCGGAGCGCACGGTCACCAAGATGCCCGGCTGATCAGCGTCCACGGGGTGCGCCATGTTCACCGTGGGGTCGTAGATGGTGACGCGGACGATGCACGGCCCGTCCTGTCCGTCCAACACTTTGCGGACCTGGGCGCGGACGCGGCCGGTGTCCAGATCGGCGCCGAAGACGGCCTTGCTGTCCCGCACGAGGCGGTCCAGGTGCAAAGACAGGCCGCGGATACGGTGATCAGCCTCGACCCGCATGGACGTGAAGTGTCCGTAGGACGTCAGCGCCAGAGGAAGCAAGTCGCCGGTGGTAACGGGCTTTTCATTCAGTGTCGCCATACCGCACAGCATGTCAGCACGCCCGGCGGCTCCGGCACCCTGACAGCGGTTACTGATGCGTCAACTTCATCGGAACTTCCTTCCCTCTTGCCTTCCCTCCGGTGTTCGCTGGTCACCGTACGGAGGTGCTTGGTCACTCACGTGGTGGCGAGGCGCGAGCGGGACAGGTGCATGGCCTTGATGCAAGGAGGACTTCGGTGACCACCCCGGTGACGCAAAGCTCCTCAGCGCCCGCGATCGGTCCATCGCCGCAACACGGCCCCTCTGCGCTCGGCACCACCCTCCCGGAGGTCTCGTTGCCGGCGTCGTCTGCCGGGCAGTCGGCGGGCATCGATGCCCCTCGCAGCTCGGAGAGGCAATGGTGCGCGCAGACGTCCATCGTCCGGCAGGCGCGCTACGTGCGCGACCTCCGTCAAGCCGGTGCGGAACTGATGCGGCGTTGGGGTCTTTCCCAGCTCGCCGACGACGTCGCCTTGGTGATCGGCGAGTTGGGGGCCAACGCGGTCGAACACGGCCATGGCGCATCCGTTGACTTGGCCGTGTCTTACGACATGCGCCAGGTGCACATCGAGGTCGATGACCGAACCCCAGGCAACCGGCCCAGGCTCCTGTCCCCCGACTCCCACCGTGAGAACGGACGCGGGATGTTCATCGTCGCTGCGCTCGCCACGTGCTGGGGTACCAGCGATGACGGCACCTGTACTTGGTGCACCCTCGAAGTACCGAGCGGGCGGTGAGCCAGATGAGGACCTCCGGTATCGATCTCGAACGGGTGCGAGAAGGGATCTGGAACGCCCGGTCACGGTCGGCTGAGCGCCACTTGGTCCCTGATGCGTCTGACGGTGGCATGGCCCGGGAGAAGCTCGCCCGCTGGCAGATGGCAGAGGTTTGCTCTGCCGTTCTTGTCCCATTTTCCAAGGAACTTCATGTCTGACCTTGTGCCCTTCCCCCGCCCAGCCGGGCACCGCCGCGGACGGCGGCGCCGCTCGGCTGCTGAGCGAGCCGTGTATGCGCAGGTGCGGACCGTGGCAGCGGTACCCGCCGTGGTGTTTGGGGTGCTGCTCGGTGTGGGCTGGGCCCTCTGGCTGCCGACGGGCCTTTCTGTCGGGGGACTTCTGACGGCTCTTTCGTGCAGCGGCGTCGTAGTCGTGCTCCTGGGGTTCCTGCAGGCGCAGGCCGCTTCGGACGCTGTGTGCCAGAGCCAGGCTCAGCAGGCGGAGCAGCTGATCGCAGCGGTGAAATCCGTCAGTGCCGTCATCGCCAGAACCGCGGAGGAACTGCGGCACGGTGGCCGGCCTTGTGTTCCCGAGACCCCGCCCGGCAACCCGGGTGGTGATTCCTTTGCGGACGTCGAAGACGCTCTCGCGTGGTTGCAGTCAAAGGCCGCGCGGACGGTGGTCCAGGCTCACGAGCAGTCCCAGCTTGCCGTGCGGCATGCGATGTTCCGGCACATAGCCCGGCGTGAGCACACGCTGGTCAGCCGGGCCCTGGCGGCCCTGACGGATCTGCAGGACCTGATCGAAGACGCTGTTTTGCTGGACAAGGTGTTCCAGGTCGATCACCTGGTGACGCGGTTGCGGCGCCTGGTGGAAAGCGTGGCCGTCCTCGGCGGGGAGTCCGCACGCAGCGTCCGCCAACCCGTCACCGTCGTGAACGTCCTGCGCGGGGCGGTCCAGGAGATCGAGCAGTACCCCCGCGCCCGGGTCGCAACACACCCCTACAACGCCACCCTGGCCCTGCCCGGTCACGTCGGTCCCGACGTCACCCACCTGGTGGCCGAACTGATCGAGAACGCCGCTGAGTTCTCCGATCCCAGCACGCAAGTGCAGCTGCGGGCCGAATTGGTGGCCACCGGCCTGGCCATCGAGGTCCACGACCGCGCTCTGCCCATGCCCCCGCAGATGCGCGCCCAGATGAACCAGCTCCTGGCCGCACCCGAAGCCGTCGACGTCAGCGCGCAGTTGGAGGACGGACGGATCGGTCTGCTGGTTGCTGCCTTGATCGCGCAGCGCCACGGCATCGATGTCCAGCTCCACCCGAACGCCGCCGGCGGGACCACCGCTGTCGTCGTCATCCCGAGCAGACTGCTGGTCGAGGTACCCGAACCTGGTCCCGTGCGGGAGCCGGCCGGGCAGCCCCTCCCTCCTGGGCCGCCCGGCCCGATACCGCAGGACGACACGCCGCCCAGCCCGCAGAGCGCTGCGGTGCCGTCCGTGCCGAGCGGACTGCCGCAGCGCCGCAGGCCATCGGCGCCCACACCCGTCCAGCAGGAAATTCAGCAGCCCGGGCGGCCTGGCCTGCCGGTTCGTCCCCCGGCACGACTGCCCATACCCGGCCAAGACACCGGTGACACGGGCCCGTCCGCCGCGCCCAATCCCGGCCTTGCCGGTGCCTTCCTCGGTGGTTCCCAGCGCGCGGCACAAGAGAACACACCTCCCTCCCGGCACGTACCGGACCAGTGACACGTACCAGCCCGGCCCTGGCTGCGGCTGCCCGAATTCCACGGAGTATGTGATGACCCACAAGCCCATGACCATCCCCACAGCCCTCTCACAGCAAGAGGCGCCCCCGCCGGTGCTGACACAGCCCCGGGAGCAGATGGAGTGGCTGCTGGATACCTTCGTCAGCAAGGTGCCCGGCGTCACGCACGCCCTACTCGTCTCACGGGACGGGCTGACACTGCTCGCCAGCGGGATGGACAAGGACTGGGCGGACACCATGGCCGCCACCGTCTCCGGGCACGCCTCGCTCGCCCAGGGCACCCCCGGCCCCAAGGGCGGCCGACTTCCCGCCCAGCAGATCATGATCGAGCGCGAGGACTGCCTGTTTTTCATCATGAGTTCGGGAACCGGACAGCGCTCCGCTTTTACCAGCCAGCCCGGGACCTGCCAGGGAACGGTCGACACCGTGCTGGGGGTGCTCGCCGAGCCCGACGCCGACGGCGGCACCGTCGGCTATGAGATGGGACGCCTGATCACGGCGTTCGCTCAGCACATGCACACCCCCATCCGTCAGGCTCCCTACGACACCGCCCCCGCGGTTGGCCCCCACACCGGTGCCTGGTGATGGAATGCGCGGACGGCGCCTCGTGGAGTGTGGAGGACAGCACGCAGGTGCGGCCGTATGCCGTGACCAGCGGCCGGACACAGCCCCGCCACCTGCTGAGCCTGGAATCGGTGCTGGAGGCCGGGTCGGCGGAGCCCGCCGGCACCGCTTCGCCCGAGGCCGCGCAGATCCTTGCGCTGTGCCGCAGCCACCGCCGCTCGATCGCCGAGCTGTCCGGCACCATCGGTCAGCCCGTCCCGGTCGTCAAGGTCCTCGTCTCGGACCTGCTCGACGCCCGCGCGCTCTGGCTCCCGGTGACCACGCCGTTCTACGACTCCCCCACCGGTCCCCGCCCCCATACCCAGCTGCTGGAGGCAGTCAGTGCAGGACTACGGAACCTGTGGCCCGACGCCGCCTCGAAGGCCGTCTGACCGCTCACCGGCCGTGAGCCCGGCCGGACTGAAGATCGTGATAGCAGGCGGCTTCGGGGTCGGCAAGACCACCTTCGTCGGCGCGATCAGCGAGATCGAGCCGCTGACCACCGAGGAGTACCTGACCGCCGCCAGTGCCCCCACAGACAGCCTGGACCAGGTGGAATCGAAGGAAACCACCACTGTGGCCATGGACTTCGGGCGCATCACCTTCGATGTCCCCGTCGTTCCCATTCCGGTGGAGCTGTTCCTCTTCGGTACCCCGGGCCAAGAACGCTTCCTGCACACCTGGCACAGCCTGGCCCACGGGGCTATCGGCGCCGTCGTCCTGGCCGATACCCGCCGCCTGGACGCCAGCTTCACCGCCGTCGCCTACTTCGAACAGCTCGCTCTGCCGTTCGTCGTCGCCGTCAACCAGTTCCCCCGCGCCCACCGCTACTCCGCCGACGAGATCCGGCAGGCACTGGTCCTGGACCCCGGCGTCCCGGTCATCTCCTGCGACGCCCGCAACGGCACATCCGCCGCCAGCGTCCTCATGACCCTCGTCGAGCACGCTCGCTCCGCCCGCTTCACCGAACCCGCCGTATTGGACATGCGCCCATGACCCACACTCCTCCCACCTCGCCGACCCTCCCCAGTACGCAATTCCCAGATCTCGCAGCACAAAAGGAACTGCTGGAGCGTCTCGGGCTCAGTACCGCCCCCGACGCAGTCTTCGACACCATCGCGACGCACATGGCCACGGACACAGGATTCTTGTACGGCATGGTCAACCTCGTGCTGGACGAGCAGAACTTCATCGGCCTGCACAACCCGCCGCCCGGCAGCGAGCACCCGCTCGTGACCCGCACCATGAGCCGCGACCACGGCTGGTGCCCCGCAGTGGTCAAGCGCAAGCGCGCCCTGCCCCTGCCCAACATCCACGCCAGCCCGCGCTTTTCCGGCAACCATGTCGTCGATGCCATCGGCATCCAGGCATACTTCGGCGCGCCACTCCTCCACCCGCAAACCGGCATCGTGCTCGGCACAGTCTGCGTGGTGGACAGACACGTGCACGACCTCCAGGACGCCGACAGGATCATGAACATCGTCAAGAACGCCCGGGACGAGGTCATCTCCACCATCTGCAGACCTGCGGACGGCGGCACGTCGTAGAGCAACCCGACGACATCCGCAGCTCCCCCACGCCCTGCAGCGATCCGGTGGTCAACCAGTCCGGCATCCATACCCGCGCTGGCGACCCAGTACCAACGAAATGCCGGACGCGGCCTGCTTTGCCCTCGGCACCCCCGGACGGAGCAGGAGCGAGACGCAACCACCCGCCCAGGAAGGAAAGATCGATGTCCATCTCCTTCTCGTACCTGACGGATGATCACCATGCCCTTCAGCAGCAGGTCAAGGATGTCGCGGGCGCCGAGATCGAGCCCCGCGTGCAGCGTATGGAGGCCAAAGGTCCGCACGCCGACCGTGAACTACGGCAGGTAATGGGCAACGTTGGGTGGCTCGGAGTGCTCATCGAGCCCGAGTGGGGCGGCATGGATGCCGGGCACGTCGCCAAGACCCTCATGCTCGCGCAGGTCTCGTACGCCAGCGCCACCGCCGGGGCCATCCTCCAAGCATCCATCCTCGGCACGGCTCCCATTCAACAGTTCGGAAGTGAGGAGATGCAGCGAATGTGGCTGCCCCTGATCGCCTCGGGTGAGGTCTGGCCGACCATCGCCGTGACCGAACCGGATACCGGCAGCCATGTGCTGGGCATGCGCAGCAGCGCCCTCCGCGACGGCGACGAGTGGATCATCGACGGCGAGAAGGACTTCATCGGCAACGCCGCCATCGCGGACGTGCACTGTGTCGTCGTACGCACCGGCGCCTCCGACTCCCAAGACCCCAGGAGTCTGACGGCGTTCCTCATCGAGGCCGACAGGCCCGGCGTCGAGGTGATCCACCGGCCTGTCAGCGGACTGCGTGGATTCTCCGTCGACGGACTCCGCCTTACCAAAGTCCGCCTCCCACAGGCCAACATGATCGGTGGGATCGGCGACGGCCTCGCCGTCGCCCTCAGCTCCTCGGTCGTCTACGGCCGCCTGAACATCGCCGCCGTCGCGCTCGGCATCCATCAGCGGATCATGGACGTGACCACCGACTGGGTCTCGGCCCGGCCACGGTACGGCGGCCACCTCTCGGACCTGGACATCGTACGAAATCACCTCGCGGAAATGCAGTCCCGGCTCATGAGCGCTCAGCTGGCCGCATACCACGCCGCGCATCTGCTCGACCAAGGACAGGCATGCGACGAGTGGCTGTTCAACGCCAAACTCGTCAACGACAGATGGGCCATCGCCTCCGCGGACGAGGCGAAACGACTGCACGGCGGCCACGCCCTGCGCATCGACAACCCCTTCGAACGGCTCCTGCGCGACATCCAACTCCTCAACGCCCCCGCCGGACCGGACGACATCCAGCTCAAACGCCTAGCGGAAACCCTCCTGGGGCCCTCCCGCACCCAGTGGTCCAAACGGCATGCCGCATCCAGGCGCCGTCCCCTCACCAGGGGGGTCGTTGCCGTATGACCCAGCTGCGACATCCAGCAGACACGCACAAAGAACCGCATCAGGCGA
>JAFAUH010000300.1 GCA_019243445.1 Streptomycetaceae bacterium
GGCGGAAGATCTCCCCGTACATGCCCAGCGAGGCCACGCCCTCTTGGATGCGGGCGCCGCCGGAGTCGTTGATGCCGATGACCGGGCAGCCGGTCCTCAGCGCGAAGTCCATCACCTTGATGATCTTCTCGCCGAAGACCTCGCCGAGTGCGCCGCCGAAGACCGTGAAGTCCTGGGAGAACACCGCCACGGGCCGGCCGTCGACCGTGCCGTATCCGGTGACGACGCCATCCCCGTACGGACGGGTCTGCTCCATACCGAAATTGGTGGAGCGATGGCGGGCGAATTCGTCGAGCTCGACGAACGAGCCTTCATCCAGCAGCAGGTGGATGCGCTCGCGTGCGGTCAGCTTGCCCTTCGCGTGCTGTTTTTCCACGGCGCGTGCGGAGCCCGCATGCGTCGCTTCGTCGATGCGGCGGCGCAGGTCCGCGAGCTTGCCCGCGGTGGTGTGGATGTCGTACTCCGGCTCGGCCATATCGGGCGGCTCTCCTGCTCTCGTCAGCGATGAAGGTGACTCGGACATGACTGGTGAGTAACACTGTTTTGTAGCGTAACCGCGTCACTCCGCGCAGGGCACTACAGCCCTTGCCGCATCGCTCATAGGCCGCATCGCTCACAGGCCGCATCGCTCACAGACCGGAGCGCTCATAGGCTGGGGCGATGACACCCAAACCGACATCCCGTCCTTGGTCGGATCTGGAGCGCCCGCCGCTGGACGAGGCCGCACTGCGGCGCGCGCTGCTGACCCGGGAAGCGCCGGAGGCGCTGTGGACCTCGCTCGACCTCGTCACACAGACCGGTTCCACCAACGCTGACCTGGTTGAACGCGCCAAGGCGGGTACGTCGGAGGGGGCGGTGCTCGTTGCGGAGGAGCAGACCGCAGGCCGCGGACGCCTCGACCGCCGCTGGTCGGCGCCCGCGCGTTCCGGGCTCTTCTTCTCCGTACTGCTGCGGCCGGCTGCGGTGCCGGTCGAGCGCTGGGGCTGGCTGCCGCTGCTTGCCGGGGTGGCGACGGCGGCAGCGGTCTGTCGGATCGCGGGCATCGAGGTGGGGCTGAAATGGCCCAACGACCTGTTGGTGACGGTGGGCGGCGAGGAACGCAAGGCGGCCGGGATCCTCGCCGAGCGAGTCGCCGGCACAGGCGTGGTCGTCGGAGTCGGGCTCAATGTCACGCTGCGCGCGGATGAGCTGCCGGTCTCGGTGGCGGGCTCGCTCGCGCTCGCCGGTGCTGCCGTCACCGACCGTGATCCGCTGCTGCGGGCAGTGCTGCGCTCGCTTGCCGAGTGGTACGTCAAATGGCGCGACGCGGGCGGCGGCCCGGACGCTTGCCGGCTGCGGGACGCCTACGCGGCAGGGTGCGCGACGCTCGGCCGTGAGATCCGCGCGTCCATGCCCGGCGGGCGCGAGGTGGCGGGAACAGCGGTGTCGATCGATAACGAGGGCAGACTTGTCGTACGGACACAAAGCGACGAGGTCGTGGTCGACGCGGGGGATGTGGTGCACGTGCGGTGAGCCGGCACCGATCCCACAGCTCTCTCCACAGCAGCTCTCTCCAGCTCTCTCCGGCTCTCTCCGGCTCTCTCCAAGGAACGTTGAGCTACAGCTCTATCCAAGGGACGTGAGCTACGGCACACTGCCGTATCGTTGACCCGACGTTCCCCGAGGTTGAGCTACGGGAACCCCAGCGTGATCGATGACCGGGAGGGCTCGGAAAGCAGTGCGCGGAGCCTGGCTGTATTCCTCGGCCGATGCGAGCGTCGGCGGCCGCCGTGACCACCGCGGCGGCGGCCAGGGGTGGAGTGGACGGTGAGCGTGGGTGACGCGGGAATGCACCCGTACGAGCCGAACGAGGTGCTCGGCGATGCCCTCCCACAGCAAGAGGACGGGGACGCACACGAGACCGACCCTCTCGCCCTGCGTCTCGAACACCTGATCCTTGGTGCGGAGCGCCGCTATACCCCCTTCCAGGCAGCCCGTACCGCCGGTGTGTCGATGGACCTGGCATCCCGCTTCTGGCGGGCGATGGGGTTCGCCGACATAGGCCAGGCGAAGGCGCTCACCGAGGCCGACGTACTGGCTCTGCGGCGCCTCGCCGGTCTGGTGGAAGCCGGCCTGCTCAGCGAATCCATGGCGATTCAGGTCGCCCGGTCGACCGGGCAGACCACGGCGCGCCTCGCCGACTGGCAGACCGACTCCTTCCTCGAGGGCCTCACCGAGCCGCCTGAGCCCGGCATGACGCGGGCCGAGGTCGCCTATCCGCTGATCGAGTTGCTCTTGCCGGAACTGGAGGAGTTCCTCGTCTATGTCTGGCGCCGCCAGCTCGCAGCTGCGACCAGCCGTGTCGCTCAGGCGGACGACGAGGAGGCGGTCAACCGGCGGCTCGTCGTCGGCTTCGCCGATCTCGTCGGATTCACCCGGCTCACCCGGCGGCTGGAGGAAGAGGAGCTCGGCGAGCTCGTCGAGGCGTTCGAGACGACCTGCGCCGACCTCGTCGCAGCGCATGGCGGCCGGCTGATCAAGACCCTGGGCGATGAGGTCCTCTTCGTCAGCGACGACCCGGGGATCGCCGCCGAGATCGGGCTGCGGCTGATCGAGACGATGAGCGGCGACGAGACGATGCCCGAGCTGCGGGTCGGGATGTCCTTCGGCACGGTGACCACCCGGATGGGGGACGTCTTCGGTACGACGGTGAATCTGGCGAGCAGGCTCACCTCGATAGCGCCGCGCGACTCCGTGTTCGTCGACGGAGAGCTGGCGGAGGCACTCGGCGCGTCCGGCGATGCACCCGTATCGGAGGCGGATGCCTTGCAGGAGGAGAAATACCGTTTCGCGCTTCAGCCGATGTGGCGGCGGCCGGTACGCGGTCTCGGCGTCGTCGAACCATGGCTGCTGACGCGCCGCAGCTGATCTGCGATCATCCGTTCTATTCATGATCGTTGACCTGAGGAACGCGAGAGGGCGGCAGACAGGATGACGGAGACGACGCAGACAGCGGAGCAGAGGTTCGGGGAGTGGGTCGCCGTACGGCGGCACGGGAAGCACGTCGCCGAGCTGGTACTCGACCGGGTGAAGGCGATGAACGCCGTCTCCACCCAGATGGCGCGTGCGCTGACGGACGCATGCGCTGCGCTCTGTGCCGACCACTCCGTGAGCGCTGTGGTGCTGACCTCTTCACATGAGCGGGCGTTTTGCGTCGGCGCCGACCTGAAGGAACGCAACACGTTCACCGATGCCGATCTGGCACGCCAACGCCCCGTGGCCCGCGCCGCGTACACCGGCGTACTCGAACTGCCGATGCCCGCCATCGCGGCCGTGCACGGCTTCGCGCTCGGCGGCGGCTTCGAACTCGCGCTCTCCTGCGACATGATCGTCGCCGACCGCACGGCGGTGGTCGGACTCCCCGAAGTATCGGTCGGCGTCATCCCGGGCGGCGGCGGCACGCAGCTGCTTCCGCGCCGGGTCGGCGCTGCGCGCGCGGCCGAACTCGTCTTCACGGCCCGTCGCGTGGCCGCAGCGGAGGCGCTCACGCTCGGCCTGATCGACCAACTCGTCGACGAGGGTGAGGCTCGTACCACAGCGTTTGCCCTGGCCGAGCGCATCGCCGCGAATTCACCTGTGGGCCTGCGCGCCGCGAAGCGCGCACTCCGCCTCGGCCAGGGTCTGGGCCTGCGCGAGGGCCTGGAGGTCGAAGACGCGGCGTGGCGTACGGTCGCCTTCTCCTCGGATCGTGCGGAGGGCGTCGCCGCTTTCAACGAAAAGCGCAGCCCATCCTGGCCGGGCGGCCTCTAACGACGCGCACGCGCAGAGGAACAACGTGCGTGTTCTGGATCTTGACACCGCAGCTCAGCTGAGGTGCTCGCCGACGGTTTATTCCTCTGCGCGTCCTCAGGACGCTCCCCGGCGCACAGCCGTGCTCCATGCCACACGCCGTGAGGTGAAGAAGGTCCTTA
The DNA here is from genome assembly GCA_019243445.1 of Streptomycetaceae bacterium. Lineage (GTDB taxonomy): Bacteria > Actinomycetota > Actinomycetes > Streptomycetales > Streptomycetaceae > Streptantibioticus_B. The sequence continues at coordinate 3,951 of JAFAUH010000300.1, forward strand.
GCCTTGAGTGCATTGGCGGGCGTGGAGAGGCGGCGGCGATGGATGAGGAGGCGGGCGTAGACGGGCGGCTGATGGCCGTGGTCAGGATCGCCCAAGCGGTGGCGGCCGCACAGACGCCGTTGGAGGCGGCCCGTGCGGCGGCCGTTCGGGCGCGGCAGGCGCTTGAGGCGAGTTTTGCCGCCGTCTCCGTCTGGGAGCGCGAATGGGGGCGGTTGCGTGTGCTGGTCAACGACGGCGAGCTCGCGCCTGGAGAGGAGCCGCTGCCGGCCGACGAATGCTATCCCGTGCACGATTTCCCCGAGATCGTCGAGTACCTGCACGGCGAGTGGGCCGGCGGAGGCGAGCCGCAGGCGTGGGTGGAGACCGTGGCCGGTTTCGGTTCGGGCCCGTATGAGCATCGGCGCATTGCGGCGTTGCGCCGACGCGGGCGCGGCTGCTGTGTCGTCGCGCCGATCGTGCTGCACGGCCGGGCTTGGGGCGAACTGTATGTCGCACGAAAGCTCGGGGAAACGGTCTTCGGCCGCGACGACGCCGACTTCGCGACCGTGCTCGCGGCTGTGATCGCCGCTGGGATCGCCCAGACCGAGCGGCTCGAAGAGGTACGCAAGCTCGCCTTCACCGATCCGCTGACTGGACTCGCCAACCGCCGAGCGGTCGATGCACGCCTCGACGAGGCGCTGGAACGCCATCGTGAGCAAGGGATGGCCGTGAGCTTGATCGTCTGCGATCTCAACGGCCTCAAGCGCGTCAACGACACGCTTGGCCACGAGGTCGGCGACCGCCTCCTCGTCGGTTTCGGCTCGGTGCTCTCATTGTGTGGCGCGATGCTGCCCGGTAGTCTCGCCGCACGCCTCGGCGGCGACGAGTTCTGCCTTCTGGTCACCGACTGCGAGGCAGCCGACGCAGAGCATGTGGCCGAAGAGCTGTGTCGGCGGGCCCGTCGGCTCGGCCTCGGTGACGGAGTCGCCGTGGGTGTCGCCTCCACGGATGCAGGGGTCGGTGCGGTGAATTCCGCACGGCGCCTGTTCCGGCTCGCGGACGCGGCCCAATACCAGGCAAAGGCTGAGCATTCGGACCGGCCGGTGATCGCCGGCCGTGCCGTCGTCGAGCTCGTCGACGCCCCGCCCTCAGTGGGCGCGGAACGCCGCCGGTTCCGCGGACGCAAGCTTGGCTCTTGACTTTGCTTCGCTCGTACCCCGCTTCTGGTTCCACTTGTGACCCCGCTCGTGACAGTTGGCGATTCAGCCTCTAGGGTTCGTGAATATGAATATGCACTCAGTGGTGTTGAGAACGTCCGGGACCACCGCGGACGACGTACTTGCTGTCGCCCGCGGCAACGCCCGGGTCGAGCTGTCACCGGAGGCACTGGACTCCCTCGCCGCCTCCCGCGCGATCGTCGACGCCCTCGCCGCCAAACCCGACCCCGTCTACGGCGTTTCCACCGGCTTCGGCGCGCTCGCCGTGATGCACATCAGCCCCGAGCTCCGCGCCCAGCTCCAGCGTTCCATCGTCCGCTCGCACGCCGCCGGAATGGGCCCACGCGTCGAACGCGAGGTCGTACGTGCCCTGATGTTCCTGCGGCTGAAGACCCTCGCCTCCGGCCGGACGGGCGTGCGCCCCCTCGTCGCCGAGACGATGGCGCGCATCCTCAACGCCCAGATCACACCCGTCGTCCACGAATACGGTTCCCTGGGCTGCTCGGGCGATCTCGCACCGCTTTCGCACTGCGCCCTCACCCTCATGGGCGAAGGCGAGGCGGAGGGCCCCGACGGCGTCGTACGGCCGTCCGCCGAACTGCTCGCTGCTCACGGCATCGAGCCCGTCGAACTGCGGGAGAAAGAAGGCCTCGCGCTGCTCAACGGCACTGACGGCATGCTCGGCATGCTGCTGATGGCCTGCGCCGACCTGACCGCACTCTTCACCGCAGCCGACATCACCGCCGCGATGACCCTCGAGGCGCTGCTCGGCACCGACAAGGTGCTCGCACCCGAGCTGCACGCCATCCGCCCGCACCCCGGCCAGGCCGCGAGCGCCGAGAACATGCTCCGGATACTCACCGGTTCCGGCCTGACCGGGCACTTCCAAGACGACGAAGCGCCGCGAGTGCAGGACGCGTACTCCGTACGCTGCGCCCCGCAGGTCGCGGGCGCTGGACGCGACACTCTCGCCCACGCCCGTCTCGTCGCCGACCGGGAGCTGGCTTCCGCCGTCGACAACCCCGTCGTACTGCCGGACGGGCGGGTCGAATCCAACGGCAACTTCCATGGTGCGCCCGTCGCCTACGTGCTGGACTTCCTCGCGGTGGCCGCCGCAGACCTCGGCTCCATCGCCGAACGGCGCACCGACCGGCTGCTGGACAAGAACCGTTCGCACGGCCTGCCGCCGTTCCTCGCCGCAGACCCGGGTGTCGACTCAGGGCTGATGATCGCTCAGTACACGCAGGCAGCGCTGGTCAGCGAGAACAAGCGGCTTGCGGTGCCCGCCTCCGCCGACTCCATACCGTCCTCGGCAATGCAGGAGGACCACGTCTCGATGGGCTGGTCGGCCGCACGCAAGCTGCGCCACGTGATCGACAACCTGACGCGGATCCTCGCCGTCGAATTGGTCGCCGCCTCCCGTGCGATCGAGCTGCGGGAGCTGGCCGGCGGCAATGAGGCAGCAGTGGCAGCGGCACCGGCCACGCGATCGGTGATCCAGGCTGTGCGGGCGGCCGGCGTCGCAGGAACCGGCCCGGACCGTTTCCTTGCGCCCGATCTGGCGGGGGCCGAGGCTTTCGTACGGTCGGGCGCCCTGGTGGCGGCAGCCGAGAAGGTGACCGGACCACTGGCGTAGGGGCCGTCATGGGCGCACAGCCCTCTGCCGCTCTACGTTCTCCTTACTTCTTACGCTTTTTACGCGTACGGGAGGGCGCGGCGACGGGATGCGAGGAGCAGCGCCGTGCCCATGCCGAGGAACGTGGTGCCGCCGACGACATACGGGGTGGTGTCGACGCTCCCGGTGTCCGCGAGATTGGTATGGCTACTGCTACTGCGGATGGCGGTCGTCCCGTCCGGGGCTGCGGCCGTACGCGTCGCGGGCGCATGCGCATGCTCGGGATGCTCGACGGACGCGGACGCGGACGGGACAAAGTAGATCGCGGCCAGCAGGGCGCCGGCAGCGGCGGCCGTGGTGGTGAGCGAGCGGCGCGAGGCCATAAAACCCCCTTGCTGATACGGCAACTTCACCGTGATCTCTGATCGTAGTGCAGCCTCCATTGTGATAAAGGCTGGGGGCTGAAGGGAAGCCGTGGCATGAGGTGCAAAGGTGGCGTGGGGGAGTGCGCGAGTGATGTATCGCCGTGTCCGGGTCGTTTCGCCCACGATGCGTGCACTGTACCTCTACGCTCCGTCGCATGAGTGCTCCGCATAATGAGAATCCGCACACACGCGAGGGAAGCGAGGGCGGCATGGACTCGGAACGGCCTGAGTGTTTCATCAGGCTGCAGGTCGAGATGGTCCTGCAGGTCACCGATACGGGTGAGTTGTGTTCGACTGCGCTCAGGCGTATTGCCGACGAGGAGTACATGCCGGAGGACGAGCGCGCGCACGCGCGCGACGCCGTCCAGCGCGATGAGGCGGAGGCCCTGGCGTATCTGATCGATCCGTTCGACCTGGTCGGCGAAGTGCCGGGAGTGGAGCTCATCCAGGCCTCATGGAGCAGCGCGCACACCGACTACGACCCCGAGGCCGAGGAGTGGGATCTTTCCGAGGAGGATGGCGAGAAATAACGACAGGTGGCAGCACGGAGTGATGCGCTGGGGGCCAGCCCTCCGCGGGAGCCGCGCCGATCGGACAGGACTGGCCCGCCCCAACCAGTGCCTTTTATCCGTGGGGCACTTTAAGGTGGGTCACTCGTCCCGAGGCAGCAGGGGGCCGAGTGGGCCGAGGTCGATGTTGAGATCGTCTGGAGACAGGCCGAAGTGCTCACGCAATTCGGTCATGCGGTCCTCGAGTGCCATCAAGGTCAGCCCCAGCGACTCCACTTGTTCGTCACTGAGGTCGCCTTCGTCAATACGTCGCAGTGCCTGACGTTCCATCAGTTGACGCAGAAGTTCAATGATCGTCAGCACCAGACTTGCCAACCCACGTTCCACTGACTCTCGGTCCACAGCGATGCGTTGTCGCACATTCGGTGTTGCGTCGTGGGATTCGCTCTGGTCGCGGCCGGTCATGGAATGTTGCCTTTGGCCATGGGGTTCGCAGTGCCGCCTGCGGTGTTGGTGTCCCACCCGGCACGAACCGAGGCCACCAGTGCCCGCAGGGAGATGCGTACCAGATCGATATCGGCGATGCACAAGGTGATTTCCCCCGAAATGACGACACCGCCTGCGAGCACCCGGTCCAGGAGGTCGACAAGAGCGATCTGCTGTCCCTGCCATGCGATCGGAGATTGGCCGGGCAGGTGTTCGTCGCGCGCGGTGCTCATGACTGCTCTCCCTGCCGTTCGCGGTCTTCTGTCGTAAAGGAGTAGGCCGGCCACGGGCCACTCAGTTCTAGCCGCACCTCGGGAAAGCGCTGATCGCATGAATCCACTGCGGCAGCGAACTCCTGCGCGCGCTCGTCGTCGACCAGATAGGATCCGTTGAGAATCATCCAACCCCGGTAGGCGGCAAGCCGCGCATCCTGTGGCGGGTGCTGTAGGGCCCCAACCGCCAGATCCGCCAAGGCCGTATGGATCTCTTCTGCTCGTTGTGCGGCCCGTTGCCGCGCATCCCGTTGTCCCTGCCGTTGGGCTCTGCGTCGCCGAAGATATGCGGTTCCGGGGGTGTTCTGATCTGATTCCGGTTCGTCGGCGGGGGCCGCGAGCATATCCGGGTCCACGTAGGCTTTGACGCCCCATTCGGTCCGGCCTGCGATGCGCTGGAGAGCCGAGGTGAAGTCTTCGAGGCGTTCCGAGAGGACGGCTCGCACGGCGGCCTCGTCGTGGTAAAGCGTTGCGAACCGCAAGGGGACCACATCGCTGCTGCGGGCCGCCGCGTCGATCACCCGGTGATGTGCGCGCGCCGCCTCTTCCAGCCAGCGCAGGTCTTCCAGGTGGTCGCGCAACGGGTCGTGGTCGAAGTCACTCAAGGGCACATCACCGACCAGGACTGACAGCCTTTCGCCCGTAATGAGGCGAACAGGCTCACCTGCCACGCCGGTCAGTCCAGCGGGAGCCCCACGCTGGGCGGCGGGGACGACGGCATAGAGCCAGATGGCCGAGGTCTTGGCCCTCATGGCGATCCGTCTTGGTGGTGCTCGTGGGACGATCGTTCCAATTTTTTCTTTTGATGCTCTTGGCTCTTTTGGTGCTCTTGGTGTTCTCGATGTTCTTCTTGACCAGCGGAGCCAGATTCGATCTCGCCGTCGGGATGGGCGTGCTGGCCTGCTTGGAGCTCGTCGATACGCTGTCGCAGGCGGCGGTTCTCCTCGAGAACGTCGTGCTGTCCGGAAGACAAAGCGGGATCGTGTTCCCACCAGTCGATACCCATCTCGCGGGCGCGGTCGACAGATGCCACGATCAGTCGGATCTTGATGGTCAGCAGCTCGATGTCCAAGAGATTGATGCGGATGTCCCCGACGATGACGATGCCTTTGTCGAGGACGCGCTCCAGGATGTCGGCCAGGTTCGCCGGTTCGGTGCGGGCAACTTCACGTGAGGCGCCGATGTTCCTGCTGGTACCGCTCCAGGCCGGTTGCGTCATCCGTCAGTCCTCCTCTGCGCGCCCTCGGTAGTAGCGCTGGTCGCGGCGGTAGGAGACGAGTTCGCCTTCGTTGTCTATCTCGACGCGGTACACCGCGAGGATGTCGGTGGAGTCGGGTATCCGGTGGGTCTCGAGAACTTCGATGCCCACTCGCCATCCACCCTGGGTCCGTTCCAGCGATGTCACCCCTTCCGGTCGCCGACCGGTCATGTCCGCTACGTAGGAAGCCGCGTACTGGGCTGCCTTCCGAGCGTTGACTGCGGACCGCCGCCGGTGTCTGTCCTGGACGGCCTGTCCTTCTCGTGCCTGCCGCTCTTCGCGGCTTGGCTGCTGGGGAAGATCCTGCTCATGGCGGTGCGAGGGAAGTGCGTCCGTGTTGCGGGCGCGGCGGCGCGTAGGGGAGCCGTCTGCGTCTTCGTGACCGGTTTGCACTACTCCTCACACCTCCAGGCCGCCGACGCTCGCGTCCGGGGGAAACAGACGGCGGACGAGCTCCTCCTCCAGTCGTGCTCCTTCTTCTGCTGTGATCTGCCCGGCCTCTCGGGCCTGTTCCACTTCTGCCAGGCGTCGGCGGATCTCACTGGGATTGCTGTTTCGTCTCAGTGCCTCCTGGTAGATCTGCTCAGCGATCCACACGACGCCGCGTGCAGGGGCGAGGGGCAACGTGAGCAGTCCGGTGAACAAGCCCATGGCTAGGGCACCTCCCCGGTGTCGGCCATCGCGTCCGCTACGAAGTCATAGGGAGCCAGTGGCCCGAGCAGGCGCAGCCGGATCCGGCCGTGCCAACGGCGGGCCAGGTCTTCCGCTGCCTGTTCGAAGGCGGCGCGCTGCGTGTGCTTCACCAGGAAGGAGAGGTCGACGGCTGCCTCGTCCGCGGTGGGAGGCGAGGTCGCCGTGCTGGCTGCCAGCGGTGCCAGGTACTGCTGGATCTCCGCAGAAGCCATGTCGCGCTTGCTCGAGACCGCCTCGGTCACGAGTTGCCCCAGCTGAATTCGCTGATAGTAACTGGCCTCCTCGGGCAATGACTTGATCTCTTCGCGCAGCTGGTTGATCTCCGGTCGCTCGTCCAGCACCTCCCTCAGCACGGCATCTTGTATGTACTGGGCGTTGAGAGTGAACTGTGCGTAGCCTTGCAGTCGTTCCAAGGCAGCCATGAAGTGGTCATAACCGTCGGCGAGCATGCGGCCCGCGGATTGGGCATCCTTGACCACTGTGCCGAAACGGAGGGGAAGAACGGGCGTGTCCGTGGCTGCCAGGGTATCGAGGACCCTCGCGTGCGCCCGCAGGTCTTCTGGAGTCCCGAGCGGCCGTTCGGTGGACATGTCGCTGACAACGGCAGCAAGCTTGCGGTGCCGGATGAGACTGATTTTCTCCTGCGCATTCGCCACTGCGGGCAGATCCTCGACTTCCGTTGATGTCTGTTCCCCTGGGACGACGCCGTAGACGTAGCAGCTGACCATTGCGTCCTCCTTTGCGTCCTCCTTGGAGTGTGTCGCCGGATCCGCGGGCGTGGACCGTCCCACGGTCACCGCCCCCGATCCTTGCGGCTAGTCGGACGGGACCTTTGCCGCGGCCTTTCCTCGGGCTCCAACTCCTCCTCGTCTTCTTCGTCCTCTTCGTCGCCGACACCGGGAAGGATGTTGCCCACTACTTCCTTGACACCTTCCAGGGCGCCCTTCGTCTTGCTCTGCGCCCCTCCCTCGCTGACTTCTTCCATCAATCCGGGCAATCCGCGTGTCTCTGTCCCGCTCCGTGCGATGTCGAGGCGGTTGACCGCCTCGGCGAAGCGCAGATAGGTATCGACGCTCGCGACGACCACGCGCGCGTCGATCGTCAAAATCTCGATACCGACGAGGGACACACGTGCATAGACGTCGACTACCAAGCCCTTGTCCAAGATCAGGCCGACTACGTCGGCGAGGCCGCCGCTCGATGGCCGTTCCATGTACTGGCCGCTCTGGCTTGCTACGGTCATCGCTCTCACCGGGCCTTCGCTGTGGAACTGTGACGCGGACGCTGCGGCCGCTCTTCGTCCTCGGTTTCCTCTTTATTGCCTTCTTCCTCTTCGTTGTCTTCATTGCCTTCGCCAGGCTCTGCTTCGGGCTCCTCGTCACCCCCGGCTTCCTCTTCGTCCTCCGGGCCCTCGTCGTATTCCTCCTCGTCGTTGCCCTCGGGTTCACGGCTTGCCTCGTGGCGCCCCTCGGCCTCCTCCTCCGGCTCTTCTTCGTATTCGCCTTCGTCTTCGTCTTCGCTTACGATCTCGCCGTCGCGCACCTCGCCACGCCATCCATGGATGTCCTCGGGATGCAAGACGGTTTTGGTCATGAGGTGCCGCTGGAAGTGTTTGAGTTCAAGCCGTGCCCGCCTCCCCTGAGCTCGCCACAGGTTCCCCGTCCGTTCGAACAATCCTTGGGGGTGGTATTCGAGCACCAGGAGAATCTTGGTGAGATCAGGCGTCAGCTCATGGAAAGTCACCGCGCCGTCAACGTGCCCCTTGGCGCCATGCGATCGCCAGACGATGCGCTCGTCGGGCACCTGATCGATGACCTCGGACTCCCAGGTGCGATGCGAGAGGAAGATCTGCGCCTTCCATGCGAGCTCGGTTTCGGACTTTTTCTTGACGCTCTCCACCTTCTTCATGAAGCTTGGAAAGTCCTCGAACTGGGTCCACTGGTTGTAGGCGACCGAGACGGGAACACCCACATCGACACTTTCTACGATGTTGATTGCCTTGATCTCGTTGTCTTTTGAGTCCTCTCCTTTCTCTCCGCCGCCTACAGCGTTCTTCACCTTCTCTTTCACCTGCGTCAGCCCAGCTTTAAGCACGCCACCTACTGCGGAAGCACCGCCACCGAGGCTCCGGCCTCCGGTAAGGGCGGCTGTCAATCCCGGGCCGGCGCCGCTTTCGACGTACTCCCCAAGCCGCTCTGTAACCCCTCCCACCTTGTCGGCCACTCGCGTAAGGGCTTTTTCGCCCACCGCCGCAAGAAGGTTCTGTGCTTCTTCGATCAGCCGATCCACGGGCAATTCCTGGACCGCACTGCCGGCGCCGCCTGAGTTCCGCCCGCCCGATTGTTCAGTCATTACCCTTGCCTCCTCATGGAGGTGCCCGCCCGGGCAGTCGACTTGCTGGGTCGGCCGGAAATTCCAGGAGAGCCTGAATCGCCTCTCCTGGCACCTGAATCCCTTGCCTTCTTGGGCGACTGGCGGGTCGCGCTCGCCTTGGAGGAGGGGCCCCTGGTGATCTCTGCTGTGCGGGAGCTTCGTCCGCCCCGGCTGCTGCTGCCGCGCCGTTCCTCACCGCTTTCCTTCCTGTTTTCTCCTTTCTTTTCTTCTTCCTCTTCCTCCTCGGCGGAGGGCTCTTTGATGCCGGCGCGCAGGGCATCGGCCCGATCCTGCATCTTGTCGCTGAGTGCGTTGATTCGATTACCTGCTGCTGCCACGGCTACTGTCTTGCCGGCGGAGAGCACGTCCTCACGAATGTCCGCAGCGAGCCGGTTGAGCTCTGGAGAAGATTGGAGAAGACCAGACCCCATCTCGCCCGCTTGAGAGCGAAGGCGCTTTCCGGCTACCGCACTGGCAAGCGCCATCGCCCAGCGAATCTTGTGGTAGCGCCCCAGGAAGTATCCGCCAGTGAGCGCGAGGGCCACCTGTCCGTTTTTCATGATTGTTTGTCTCCTCTGCACCGTAGTAGATGCGCCGCCGGAGACACCGGAGGAGGTGTTCTAGAGCCTGTGAACTTCGGCTGAGCGCGCTGTTACCCGCCTCGCCCTCCCGGGCGCTGAGCGTCGGCGGCGCCCCTGGGCACCCGAGCGCGAGCAAAACGAAGCTATTGCCAATTATGGAGCATTTTTTGTGATTTGCCGGAGGTTGATAGGAATTCACTGAGGCGCGGTGATCGGTTGCCCAAGGTGATCGATGACGCTTCAACGGGCCCGCAGCCAACCCTCTGGAAACTTCCAGAGCCAAGGAAATCCCGCACCCGCAGCGTGGAGCCGACCACCAAACACCCGCACAAGTCGCACTTGACCAGCACAGATCCGCTATCCATGGCCGCCCCCGCAGTGGTGATCCGGAGCCGTCACCGCGCAGGCGAACCGCCCCGCGCACTCCGGCACGCCCCGGTCATCCCGTCCCGCCAGCGGAAGGAAGACCACCGGCCGCACCGTCCACTCAACCGTTGTCCAATCGGAAGAGCGTCGTGTAGAAAGAGTTAGATC
>JAFAUH010000111.1 GCA_019243445.1 Streptomycetaceae bacterium
ACGCCGCCGTCCTCGACGGGTTCGACGAAGGCGCGGCGTCGGGCCCAGTCGATGAAGGTGACCTGCCAGCTGCGTCCGGCCAGGAGCAGGCGACGCGGGCCTTGGCGCTCTTCGGCGAGGACGGTGGGGTCGGTGGTGCCGATCTCGGTGCGCCCGGCGAGCACGGTGAACTCGGGCGGTGCGGTGAAGGAGGCGGTCAGTTCCATGAAGTGGCGACGCCCGAAGTGCTTCTCGGCTTCGGGACCGATGAACAGCATGCCGCCGTCGTTGTCGAGGAAGCCTTCCGCGACCAGGTGGGACAGGAGAGGGGCGGCGGAGCGGTCGAAAGGGGCGAGGCCGTTCCACTGCTCGGGCCAGAGCCGGTCACCGATGCGGTGTTGCTGGAGGGTGACGGCGAGGAGTTGCTGGGCGACGAGGTGGCGGGGTGAGGGGGGCGGGGTGACGGATTCCACCCAGCCGCGGGCCCAGAGGGTGAGCAGACCGGCGGCTTGCAGGAGGCTGTCTGGGCGGGTAGCCAGGAAAAGGCAGTTGCGGGAGGTGTCGGCACGGCGTCCGGTGCGGCCGATGCGCTGCAAGAAGGAGGCGACGGTGCTGGGTGAGTCGATCTGGATGACGCGGTCGAGGTCGCCGACGTCGATGCCGAGTTCGAGGGTGGAGGTGGAGACGATGACGCAGTCACGGGCTTCGGCGAAGGCCCGCTCGGAGCGTGCGCGTTCGTCGGTGGACAGGGAGGCGTGGGAAAGGAAGACGGTGACCTCGCGGGCGCGCAGCGCCGCACCGAGTTCCTCCACCTGCTTGCGGGAGTCGCAGAAGACGAGCCGCTTCTCGCCCCGGTGCAGGGCAGAGATCACCTTGGCGGCGTTGGCGAGCGATCCCACATAGTCGAGCTCCACCTCCCCTGCGGGGCGCGGCAGTTCAGCGCCGTTGGCGGGAGCGTTGGTGGAGGTGGGCAGGGTGACGCCGGGGGCGACGACCCGGCCGGGGCGGTCGGCGGGAGCGGCGCCCTGCAGCCAGGTGAGCAGGGCGCCGGGGTTGCCGACGGTGGCGGAGAGGCCGACTCGCTGGATGCGGTGACCTGTCAGCTTTTCCAGGCGCTCGAGGACGGCGAGCAGGTGCCAGCCGCGGTCATCCCCGGCGAAGGCGTGCACTTCGTCGACGACGACGGCACGCACCCGGCCCAGCATGTGCGCATGGTCGGTCTTGACGCTGATGAGCATCGCTTCGAGGGATTCGGGCGTGGTGAGCAGGATGTCCGGGGACTCGGTGCGGATGCGTCGGCGTGCGGACTCGGGTGTGTCGCCGTGCCAGAGGGCGGCTCGTCGGCCCAGCCACTGGGCGTAGCTGTCGACCCGGTGCACCAGGTTGTTCAAAAGCGCTTTCAGCGGGGCCAGGTACAGGACTGAGGTGCCGGTCCAGCGCTGGTGGCGCATCGCGGACAGCAGGGGGAAGGTGGCGGCTTCCGTCTTGCCGCCCGCCGTCGGTGCGAGCAGGACCGTGTCGTGGCCGTCCATCAGGGGATGGACGGCCGCTTTCTGCAGGGGGCGTAGATCGGGCCAGCCGAGGGTGTTGACGATGTGGTGCACGACCACCGGGTCGAGACGTTCCACAGGGTCTGTGCCGTGCGGCTGGTCCTGCACGTGAGTGCCTCCTGCGCTGATGTCGGCTGATGTCGGAGCTCGGGAGTCCTTCGGACTGATGGTCTGATGGCCTGATGGGAAGCCGGGGGCTTGGAAAAGGCCGGGGCAGCGGTGACGTTCGGGTCTCAGACGTTGAGGTCGAGGTCGTCCGCCGAGGCGGCCGGTTCGGGTGCGGCGAAGTTCCGCTCAGTGGCGGTGAGTTCACTGCTGCCCACGGTCAGCTGGTAATGCGTGCGCGGGTCGAAGTCGTCGAACTGGTCGATCCGGTCCAAGACATCACTGACCAGTTTCTTCAGGTACAGGCGCGGAGCTACACCGACCTTTCCGCCGAGTGCTCCGCCCACGGCCCGGGCCAGGTCGGCGAGGTAGGCGTCGTCGGCGAGCTGTGTGATCCGGTCGGGGGCCTGAGAGCCTTCGGCGTACAGGTCGCGGATGGTGGCGCCCAGGCCGGTCAGGGACTGTTCGGTGAATCCGGGCAGCCGGATCTGGACGGCCCGCGGGTTGTCGAAGCGCGGGTCGGTGGTGAAGTCGGTAGCCAGGCGCTGGGCGAGCGGCGGGAGTCGCTGTACTCCCTGCTGCCCGTCGTAGAAGGCGGGTGTGCCGGTGATGATCAGATACAGACCGGGGAAGCGGCCGGAGTGCACCTCGTCGATGAGCTGCCGCAGCGCGTTGAGGGCCTTGTCGCGGGCGTCGGAGCGGACCCGCTGCAGGGTCTCCACTTCGTCCAGGACGAGGACGAGGCCGGCGTGTCCGACGTCCCGCAGGACGGTGAGCAGGCCCTGCAGGAAGCCGAACGCGCCGAAGTGGTCGAGGTCGCCGCGGACGCCCGCGCTGCGCCGGGCGGATGCGGCGACGTGCGGCTGGCCGCCGAGCCAGGCCATCACCGCGGCGGCGGTGGCCTCGTCGCCGGCGTCCAGGGACTGCTTGTAGCCGCGCAGGGCGGTGGCGAAGGCGGGGGCGTGCCGGGACACCTCGGCCAGGCGGGCGGTGAGCAGCCGGTCCACCGCCTGGGACAGTTCGCTCATCTCCGTGCCGTCGGCGAGGGCATCCTCTTCCAGGGCGTAGAACCAGGCGTCGGTGACCGGCCGCAGCGCGCTGGGCGGGAAACTCGCGGTGGTGAGGCGTTCGGTGAGCCGCCGGTAGACGGTCTCCAGCTTGTGCAGCGGGGTCTCAGTCTCCGACACCTGGACCTCGGCTACGGCGAAGGTGCGGCGTTTGGCGCGCTCACCGAGCCAGCGGGTGAAGAAGGTCTTGCCGGAGCCGTACTCGCCGCGCACCGCCTTGAACACCGAGCCGCCGGCGGCAACGGTGTCCAGTTCCTCGTCGACGGCCCGCTCGAAGCGGCCGAGCCCGGTGGCGAGCAGGTCCAGGCCGCTTTCGGGGACGGCGCCACGACGCAGCGCGTCCATCACGGCGCGGCGCCGCACGGCGCCGACGGGGGAGCCGGTACCCGGTGCTGAAGATCCGAACGCGTTCACCCGGACAGTCTCCCATCCGGTCGCCCCTCGGCCGCCGGTATGCGGGCCCGGCGGCCGAGGCGGTGCCTTGTCTCACAGCGACTCAGGCGTCTCACAGCCCGAACTGGTCGATCAGCTGGGCTCGGTGCAGGCGCAGCGTGCGGTTGTCGGGGAGGACCTCCAGGATCTGGGCACCGTCGTAGTTAAGGAGTTGGGCCAGCGTCGCGGCGAAGCCGGGTGCGCGGGTGGCTGGCTGGCCCGCGCGTTCGGCGAGCGCGGTCATCGTCAGAGTGCCCGCCTCGACCAGGGCGATCAGGGCCCTCGGTACCGCCTTGCCCTGTGGCTTGCGGGCCAGCAGCCCCAGCTGCGCCTGGTACAGCTCGGTGGCCATGAGGCGTTTCACCAAGGCGGTGGCCGGGTCGCCGGATCCGACGGCGGAGGCGGAGTCCTGTGGCGCGGACGGGGTCGCGTGCTCCTCCTCGAAGAGAGCGATGGTCGGCTCTGCCACGGCGGGGGTCTTCTTCGTCTGCTTGCGACGCGCTCGTACGCTGGCGGCCTCGTCCCCACTAACGGCTCCGGAGGCGCCCGGCGCCGGAATGCCGATCGCTTCGGCGTTCTTGTCCCACCACGCGGGCGCCGGGTCCCCCAGTTCCCGCCAGCCCGTGGGCGGCTCGGCGCCGAACGGCAGCAGGGCGAGCAGAGGGATGGTGAACTCGGCGAGGGTGGCCCCGCCGTGGTAACCGGCTTTCATCGCCGTGTAGCGGGCGTCGTGGTCGCGCAGCGCGACGATCCGCGCACCGGGCTCCGGCCAGACCACCCGGGGGCCGGACAGTTCGATTTCGGTCGGGGCGAGGGGGCCGCCGGGCAGTCGGTGGCGTGCCGAGGCGACGCTGCCGGCGGGCGCGTCGGCTTTTGTGCCGCGCCGTTCGATCACATGCCCGTGGTCGGAAGTAAGCAGTACGGTCATGCCGCCCGTCCGGGCGGCCCGCAACAGCGGCTCCAGGCCGCCGATCTCCTTGATCCGCCATGCCCCGTCGCCGAGCTTCTGCTCCTTGCCGAGCCGGTCGTCGACGGTGTTAAGGACGACCGCGACATGGGTGCGCTCGTCGGCGAGAGCCTCGGTGAGTGCGGTGGAAAACGGCGAGCCGGTGTCGGGGCCGCGCAGGTCGTCCTTGTGGAAGACCGCCGCCGGGGCCCCCTGCCAGCAGGGATGCTGGGGGAAGAGCCGCTTCTCGTCGCTCTGGTCGCCCTTGATCAGGGCGCCGGCGAACAGCGAGGTGCGCGAGACAGCGGTGAGGGTGGGCAGCGCCGCGGCCACCGCCCGCCTGGCTGGTGCCCCGGCAGGCTCCGGCAGGGGGTCGAACTCCGACCAGTGCGCGCGTAGCTCCTCGCCGAGCTCGGCCGCGATCGCCGCGCTCATCCCGTCCACGAGCAGCAGCAGGATCCGGTGCCCGGGCGAGGCCACCACAGGAGCGACCACCCGTTCCAGGAAACTCTCCACGGTGAGCATGCTGCGGGGCGCGGTGCCGTCCGCCGTCCACACCGCGAGCCGTTCGGAGAACGCGTGGTTCAGGGCCTGGCGTTCGCTGCGTACCTGTTCGCCGATCCGACTATAGGCGTCGGCGAGCACGCTGTCCGTGTCGCCGCCCGCCTCCAGGTGCTCCAGGGCCCGGTCCACCCAGCCCAGTTCGTGGATCTGGCGGGCGATGCCCTCGGCCACGGAAGGGATCTCGCAGGTGGGGCGGTAGGTGAGCCAGCGCCGCAGCCGTGCCGCCATCCGCACCCGCTCGACGCGGACCTGGGCGGCGTCGTCACAGGCCAGGGCGTGCTCGGCCAGCACGGAGACGGCGTCCGTGATGCTTTGGGTGTCGTCCTTGGCGAGCGCGCGGCCGGCGGCGGTGAACCGCGCGTCAAGGCCGGCCGCGAGCAGCGGGCTGGCCTCGGCGGCACTGTGCGCACCGAACTGGGTGACGAGTTGCGCGGCCCGGTGCAGCACCGGGTCGGCGAGCCGGTGCTCGCCTCGGTCGAGCAGGCCACGCACGTACGTCTCGCCGCTGCGCGCGAAGGAGGCCAGGAGCCGGTCGAGATCATCGCCCTGGGCAGGAGGCCGCTCGCCCAGCCACCGCTCGGCGCGCCCGCGCGCCCGGTACAGGTCGTGGTCGGGCTGCGCATGCCCCCACAGGGCGGCGCAGACCACCGCGTACGCCGCCGCGTCGGCCCCGTGCTCCGCGTCGACCAGGGCGGTGATGATCCGGCCGGTGGAGCCGGCCTGCTCGGGTTCGCCGAGGAAGGCGGAAAGGCCGGCCAGTTCCGGTCCGCGCAGGCCGCGCAGCAGGTCCGGGCCGCCGGGGGTGAGGGTCCAGCGGAACAGGGCGACGGCGTCGATACGGTCGCCGTCGTCGTGCGCGGCCGGTGCGCCCAGCGCGTCGGTGTCCTGGCGGCCCAGCCGCAGCCGGCGCCTGGCCAGCCGGGTGAGGGCCTCGTCGCGGGAGAGCAGCCCCTTGCCGAGCGAGGGCCAGCCGCGGGTGGCCGCCGCGTCCATGAGCGCCTCGGCCGCCCAGGTCTCGCGGCGCAGCCGCCCGTCGATACCGCGTGCGTCGAACGCCTCCCGCACGACCTCCCAGTTGTCGACCGACCGGATGTGGCCGCCGTAGACCCGGGCGAGCAGTCCGGGGTCGAGATCGGTGTCCTCACAGTCGGTGAGGACGACCAGGACCCCGGGGTCGGGTGGGGTGGCCGCATCCAGATGGCCCAGGATCAACTCGTGCACGGCCAGCACGGACGGCGCGAGGGCCACCCGCGCCCGCAGGCCGCCCGCCGTGCGCTGCACGGTGGGAGCGTCCCAGACGGGGGCGGCCCGCAGCAGCAGGACGCGGACCGCGCCGTCACCGAGCCGGCTGCGGGCGGCCAGGTACTGGCGGACGGTCCCGGCGGACAACCGGGCGGGTCCCGCGGCTTGAGGTGCTGTGGCCTGGGGTGTCGTGGTCACTGCTGCCGTGGTCGCTGCGTCGGACATCAGTCGACGACCTTCCAGACGACCTCGACAACGGCGTCCGGGTGCTCCGCTGCCAGCGCCGCGATCTCCGCCTGGAGTTCGGCGGCGGCCCGGGCGGCGGTGGTCCGCCCCCCACCGGAACGGGCGACGGAGCGCGACGAGGAGCGCGGCCCCGGCTGCTGCGCCCCCGGCAGCGGCCTTGGCTCTGGTAGCACCGGCGGATGGGCGGAGCCGCCGCCCAGATCCACGCTCTCAGAGCTCGGCGCCGCCGAGACGGCGGGCGCCTCGGGCTGCGCGGCCGGGGCCTGCCGGGACCTCAGCAGCGCCACCACTTCCTTGCCGCAGGCGCTCAGTACCCCGGGCAGGTCGGGATAGTCGCCCGGGTCACCGGCCGCCGCCTGACGCATCCGAGTCAGGATCGCCTCACCCTCCACACCGGCGGTGGACGCCAGGCCCAGATGGTCCCAGCTGGTGCCCTGCAGCGCGGTGGCCACCTTCCCGGCGCTCTTCAGCGACATTGCGTACCGGTGCGCGGTGAAGTCGCCGAGGTCGAAGCGAGCGAGACGGTCCACCACGCTCCTGGCGTCGATGCCCGCCCCCGTGACCTGCCTGATCAGCTCCTGAGCCTGCCGGGCCAGGACGAGCCGGGGTGAGTCGTCGGTCAGCCGCAGGAAGTCGCGGTGCTTCTCCAGCTCCGTGACCAGCCGCTCGGCGTCCTGGGTGAGCCCGCTCGCGGCCTGCTTGATCCGACCCGCGAATTGGTTGACGATCCGCCCGCGCCGCAGCTGCGGCGCCACGCCCCCGAACACCGTCTCGAACCTCTGACGCGCCTGATCCCAGTCGCTCTCGCCGGGCAACTGCTGCTCGCGCAGCGCGAACTCTGGCTTCAGCTCGTGCGGCGCGGGCGCGGGCTCGACGGGCACACCGCCGCGTACCCACACCCGGTCGGTCATCTCCGCGTAGGCGGCGGCGAGCAGTCGCCGCAGCGGCTCGGGCAGTCCGCGTGGTTCGGGGAGGTCGCTCCAGTCGGAGAGCTTGACCAATGTCGGCTCGGTGACGCCATCTCGCCTTGCCTGGTTGGTGAAGTGGTCGGCCCACAAGCTCGCCTGCCGGTAGTACGCCTCCCGCATCACACCGAGCCCCAAGCCCCCCGCGATCCGCGCCATGACCTTGCGGTCCTTGGACTCGACCTCGACCTGTCCGTCGCGGTGCTCGGCGGCCTTGCGGATGTACCCGAACACGGTCCTGATATCGGTGGTCTTGACGGGCTTGCCGGTGTTCTCAGGGTCCAGGTCGGGGTGGGCGGGGTACTGGTAGGCGAGCAGCTTTCCGGCTAGCTCGCGGGCCGCGGCGTTCAGTGGTGCGCCGAGTGGGAGCCGCAGATCGGCCACCTCCTGCTGGGCGACCAGATGGGTGTCGAAGCTGAGGTCGACGACCCCTTCCTGCTTTTGCGCCAGCCCGTACGCCTGCCGCAGCGCTTGGTGGACGCGCTCGGTGAGGATGGCGAGCTGGGAGGCCAGCATGCCCTTGGCGCGTGCCTTGTCGTCGGCGCCCAGGCTGCGCGCGAAGTCGGAGTCGAAGCGGGCCTCGTCGGCGAGCGCCTTGTCGATGACCACGAGCCGCTCGAAGTCACCACGCACCGCGTCGGTCAGATGCGTCGGCAACCAGGCCAGGGTGCGGCACTCACCACCCGGCTTCTCCCGCAGCGCGCGCAGCCGCTGCACGTCGTCCATCGGCCCGAACTCGCCCTCGTCGTAAGGCAGGTCGACGACAAGCCGCCAGGCCTCGTCCTGGCTGGGCCGCAGCGTCGACTCCGGCAGCGAGTCGGCCTCGGCGACATGGCCGAAGACCACCTCAACCTGCCGCTCGGTGCCCTTCCACACCAGATCGAGCACCTCGTACGGGTCGAAGCCGCCGGGCCCGTCACCGACGCCGAGCGCCTCCTTGAGCAGAGCACGCATCTTGGCCCGCCGGCTGGCCTGGTTGTTGTGCACCTGGGCATTGGCGAGCACGGCGTCCAGATCGACGCCGGTCAGCTCAAGGCGGACCACTGCCCCAGGACCGGTACCGACGACCTTGATCTCGGGGAAGGTCGCCGCCCATTCCTTGGCCTTCTGCTCCAGACGGCCGACCTCGGTGCCCGCGATGCGGGTGGTGATGGAGCCATGGTTGAGAGCATGCAGCCGGGCCAAAGTGAGATCGGCGAGCGCGGGCACGCTGGGCGCGAGCGCCGACAGCAGCAGGGTCTGCAGCAGCCGGCTGTCACCGGTGAAGTCACGGCAGCGCGCGGCCAGTTGCGGATCGCCCAGACCCGCCGGATCACGCCGGTACGCCTCGACCTGGTCCTCGGTGACCTGATTGGTCTTGAGCAGGTACGGGCGGAGCTTGTCGCGGTACAGCTTGTCAGCCGCCTCGAAGTGCACCTGAGTCTCGCCGCTGAACCCCTTGTCACCGCCGCCCGCGATCGCCGGATACAGATCACCGAGCGGTACGAGCTGACCGAGCCGCCAGTCGTCACGGTGGTCCACGAGCAGCTGGCTCATCAGCTTCAGACCGGTACGGGAGCGCTGCAGCGCCGAGGAGATGTGCACCAGCGTGTCCATGAACGCCGGCGGGAACGGATACGTCTTGCGGAAGGCGTCCTCGTCCGCGCCGGTGGTGGATTTGTCGTGCCCGAGCAGGGTGTCCCAGATGTCCGGCCCGAGCTTCTTGGCCTCGGCGAACGCGGCTTCCACCTTCGCCTCGGCCGCGGCGTCGACGGGCCTGAGCACACGGGCCCGGGCGATCTGCGGCAGGTTGCGGTCCTCCAGGACGATCTTGTCGAAGCGTCCGCCACTGAGCTTCAGGCTGTCCTGCACGGCGGCCTCCGCGGCCCCCGACATCTCCTCGCCGACCAGCTCCCGCAGATCACGCTGACGGGCGATGAACGACACCACCGGGATGGCACGCCGCTCATCGCCGCCCTCCACGAAGTTCGTGATCTTATCGGCCTCACGGGAGACGAACTTCTGGTCGTGGATCCGCGAGGCCAGCCACAAGATCAGCTCGTCCATGAACAGGACGAGCCCGTCGTAGCCGAGCGCCTTGGCGTGCGCGGCGATGATGCCGAGCCCCCTGTCCAGCGAGACGAATCCGTCGGCGTTCTCGGAGGCGCCCCGCGCGAACGACGGGAACAGCGTCTGGGTCAGGTCCTGTACCAGACGTGCCCGCAGCTCGCGCGGGGTGGCGGGGTTGTCCAGGTCGAGCTGCTTGGTGTTCTCGTGCTCCTCGGGCGCGGTCACCGCCGCGTCGAGCAGCTCGGTGGTCCAGGTGAAGGACTCGCCCCACTCGTCCTTCAGCCCGTCCCCGGCGTCCGCGAGCTGCGCTATCACCCAGTCGTCGCCGTTGCGTCGGCGCAGCTGGTCGAAGTCCTCGAAGAGCCCCTCGGTCAGATACACCTGCGGCAGCGGGCACCCCGGGTGCAGCTTGCGCACATGCTCCACGTACCGGCCGAGCACGCGCTGCTCCAGGGACTTGGCGCCCAGCATGTGGTACGGCACCAGCAGGAACCTGCGGCCGTCCGTATCCAGCCAGGAGTGCCGCGTGCGCACCGGGTCGAGTTCGGCGCGCGACCGTGCTGCGGGGTTGCCCGAAAGGAGGGCGTACAGCACCGCCATGAAGTGCGACTTACCGGAACCGAACGAGCCGTGCAGATAGGCCGCCTTCGAGGAATGGCTGTCCAGCGCAGACTTGATCAGATCCAGCGCCTCGCCGAAGTTGCCGACCAGCCGGTCGGTGACCACGTACTCCTTCAGCGCTGCCTCGGCGCCCTCGGGGGTGACCGCTTCGCTCAGCTTCAGCACGAAGTCGGAGGTGGACACCGACTCCGGGATGTCGATCAGCTCGCGCAGCAGCGGACGGTCCTCGGGGCGAGGAGTGTTCCTGATCATCAAACTTCTCTTTTCACACTTCTCTTTCGTGACTACCCCCGGCTTCAGCCGGAGGGAAAAACGAATGTCCGGCCGCCGCGCTATCCGGGCCAGGGGATGGCCTGGAGGATGTAGACCGCGTTGTATCGGCGGTCCTCCTGATACCAGAGCATCAAGATCCCTTCGGTGTAGACGAACACCTTTGAGACTCCGGACTCCTCGATCGGCGGGTCGCCGATGTACTTCACACCGGCGGCGTCAGCGAGACGCTGCGCCATCTGCGCTACCTGCTCCACCAGCTCCGACGGCAAGCCCCCGACGACATTTTCGGCGTCGGGCTCGTACTCCCAGGTCCAGTCGCTCACCCGGCGCGCACCTCGTCGGTAGCGGCCTTGAGCAGGTAGTGGACCTCACTCGCCGCAGCACGCGCTTCGTCTTGCGATTCGGCGCTGCCGACTGCGCGCTCGAGCTCGCGGAACCGTGCGGATCGCGCGGGGTAGCGATGGAGTGAAACGAACACCGCCCAGCGGAACAAGAAGGTCCGCATAGGGATGGTCGAATCGGTCTGCACCGCCTCCTGCCAGGCGTCGCGGAACTCTTGCTCGAACCGCACGGCCTCAGCGAGGTCGATGCGCTTGACAGCGGCCCGCAGCGCCGCCTCGGCGAGCGGTGGCATCGGGAACAGCGGCAAGTCGGGCCTCTCCACGGGTTGAGCGCTCATCGAGTTCCTCCTTTGTGATAGTGGGGTTAGTCTGCCGCAGAGATGCCGCAGTGCGGAGTTCGAGCATCGGCGTCACGCGGGCGGTAGAGCGCGATATGCAGGCGCCCCCGCCCGTGGTGAGGCGGGGGCGACCGGTGGCCGTGTGCGCTACGGGCGGAACTTGCCGCCGGTCACGCCGCCGATGAAGGCGTGCCATGCGCCGGGTGAGAACAAGAGCGCGGGGCCTTTGGGATCTTTGCTGTCGCGGGCGGCGATCGCGCCTGGGAGGCTTGCGACCTCGACGCACTGGCCTTGCGCGGAGCTGTACGAGCTCTTGCGCCACGGGGCGTTCGTGAGATCGGGCGTGATCATGATGTCTCCTGTTCTTGCATCAGCTCGTGAATCATCGCGGCGATCAGGCTGAGTGAGTCGTCGGGGCTGAGGGCCACCCGGGCCAGGGTATTGAAGGTGGTCGTGTAGTGGCGGATGTCCTGTTCTGATTCCAGGAACAGGTCGTTGGCCATGCTGTCGATGTAGACGATTTCGGGGTCGTCGGCGTCGGGGAAGCTGAGCAGGGCGAAACTGCCGGGCATCCCGGGGTGTGCGCCAGCGGCGTAGGGGATGACTTGCAGGGTGACGTTCGGGCGTTCCGCCAACACTTGTAGCCGCTGCATCTGTTCGGCCATCACCAGCGGTCCGCCGACGTGCCGCCGCAGTGCGGCTTCGTCGATGATCGCCGTCAGGTTCAGGGGGTCGTCCTTGGCCAGTAAGACCTGCCGTTCCATGCGTACTTGCACGTGCTTGTCGAGGTCCTTGGTCGTGGCCGATGGCCAGACGCCTTGAGTCATGGCGCGTGCGTAGTCCTCGGTCTGGAGTAGGCCGGGGATGAACAGGGACTCGTAGTTTCTGACCGCCGACGCTTCGGCCTCGAAGGCGATGTAGGCGTTGTATTCGTCGCGCAGGTCGGCGTGATACGACGGCCGCAACCAGCCCTGCGTTTCCGCGCCCATGAACAGAGCGGTGATCTCGGCGCGTTGTTCGTCGCTGACCTCATACAAGTCGAGCAGCGTTGTCAGGGTGCGCTGTTGGGGCCGGACCCGTGCCCGTTCGATGCGGTAGATCGTGGGGCGGGTGATGCCGGTCTGTTGGATCACCTCCTCATGGGTCAGCTTGGCGGCTGCTCGGAGCCGTCGTAGCTCCGCCGCGAGGCGGCGCAGGCGCACAGTCGGCGGCTTGGCCACGCTCATTCCCTTCCGTGCGCTGGAGCGTTCAGGGCCGAGTCTGGCCTACCGCGGGCTGTCTCGCCAACTCCTTTCGCAAATGCAGCCGATACATCCGAAGCGGTTGCATTCGATGCCGCGTCAGGGCCATGCTGTGAGCGGCATCGCACGCTCCGTGATGACGCCGCTGATGTGGGCTGATCCCTGCCCTGGGGAGGGTGACCGGGGGTTGTGGGCCAGCTCGCGGAGGGGCTGTTGCGCGGCGGTCGTGTGCTCGTCGCCAGCGTTGGCCCAGTCGATCGGGGGTCGCGTGTGGATCGCCGACGAGGGGCGCGAAGCGCTCGCCGCCGTGCAGGCGGGGGCGGGGGTGATGGTGCGGTGAGCGCATACCAAGCGTCGTTTGCGGGTGCGTGGCTGAAGCTTGCGGCGACGCCCACGGCGGTCGGCATCGGGCGGACGCTCGTGGAGCACTCGCTAGGGCTGTGGGGGCTCGATCACCTGGCCGACTCGGCGACGCTGATCGTCTCGGAGTTGCTGACCAATGCCGTGAAGGCGACGGGGATCACGAACCCTAATCCGACGTTCGTGGAGCGGGAAACGTTGGCGTTGGTCGCGGTTCAGGTCCGGGTGCAGGGCCGGACGTTGTTTGTCGAGGTGTGGGACGGCAGCACGACCGAGCCCAAGCCGCGCACGGCGGGTGACGATGCGGAGGGAGGGCGCGGTCTGTTCCTGGTCGAGGCGATGAGCGACCGGTGGGACGTCTTTCTCCCTGACAGCGGCGGAAAGATCGTCTATGCGGAGCTGAACGTGGACAAGCGCCGTGGTCCGGCATTGGTGCGGCGGCGGGCGTCACTTCCTCGGCGCGTTCGCTCGGTGGTCATGACCGGGAACGGACCGCAGCATGTGATGGCTGACCGGGCGTTGCTGGGGCGCGTGATGGAGGGTCAGGCGAAGCTCTGAGGGAATCGGCCCGCGATGTGAGCTCAATCCTGTGCGTCCGGCTCGGTGTTCCGCTCGATCCAGCGCAGGCACGCATCCGATCCCGCGACGATCGGTACAGCGCAGACCTCTGGGTTCTCCCACGGGTGGTGCTGCAACAAGTGCGCTTCAAGATCGGCGTATCGGTCGGCAGGGGTCTTGAACACGAGTTGCCACTCTTCCCCGGTGCCGAACTCACCGAGATGCCAGAACGCAGAGATCACCGGCCCCACGATCTGAGCCCCCGCCGCCAATCGGGCAGACACCACCGAGCGGGCAAGTTTCTCCGCTTCCTGACGGCTCTCGGTCGCCGTCGTCACCTGGACAAACTCAGTCATGCGCACGAGCCTAGCGCTTTGCAGCCCTGGGGCTGATCACCCCCCAGGCCGCCTTGGAGGAGTGGCTGTCCAGCGCCGACTTGATCAGATCCGGCGCCTCGCCGAAGTTGCCGACCAGCCGGTCGGTGACCAAGTACTCCTTCAGCGCCGCCTCGGCGCCCGCTGGGGTGACCGCCTCGCTCAGCTTCAGCACGAAGTCGGAGGTGGACACCGACGGGAGGCCCCCGACGACATTTTCGGCGTCGGGCTCGTACTCCCACGTCCAGTCGCTCACCTGGCGCGCACCTCGTCGGTCGCGGCCTTGAGCAGGTAGTGGAGCTCACTCGCCGCAGCACGCGCTTCGTCCTGCGATTCGGCGCTGCCGACTGCGCGCTCGAGCTCGCGGAATCGCGCGGATCGCGCCGGGTAGCGATGGAGCGAAACGAACACCGCCCAGCGGAACAAGAAGGTCCGCATGGGGATGGTCGAATCGGTCTGCACCGCCTCCTGCCAGGCGTCGCGGAACTCCTGCTCAAACCGCACGGCCTCAGCGAGGTCGATGCGCTTGACAGCGGCCCGCAGCGCAGCCTCGGCGAGCGGTGGCATCGGGAACAGCGGGGCGGCCGGTTTGTGATTTCGAACGTAACGCCGTTGTTGGCACGTCACCAACAGCGACCTGCTATCCACGGCCACTCCCGCACTGGTGATCCGAATCCGTCATCACGCAGGCGAACCGCCCCGCGCACTCCGGAACACCCCGGTCGTCCCGCCCCGCCAGCGGCAGGAAGATCACCGGCCGCACCGTCCAGTCAACGCGTGTCCCGCCGCGCCGAAGCGTGAACGCGCACGGCTCACCACGCCGCAACCCGGCAACCGCACCGATACAGCCCCCACCCTCCAACCAGGACAACGCCGCATCACGCTCCACGTCATCGAGCAAGGACACCAAAGGACCAGCGGAGCCCCGCACCCACCCCACCGCCTGACGCGCAGTCACCGTGTCGATCGACGCGACCAAAGAGGTTCCCGTATCGGCGGTCCGGGTGACGCACTCCGCCCAGAAGCCCCGACGCACCGCCACCATCCGAGCAGCACTCACCGCGCACCCTCTCCCCGCAGACACCGAACACACTCACACGACGACCAACCCTCCGAGACCGCCAGCCGCTCACGCGCAGCGGCATCGGCCCGAACCGACCACGAGGACACGTCTCTACGCTTCCCAGTCGTCGGATTGACCCGATAGAACCGAATTGTCATCACCGCAACACGCCCCCAGCCACATCCACACCGTGAATGAACCGGGGACCGACGTAGTCCACGACCCGGCCCACACAGTCTGTTCGGGCATCCCAGGCGAGGATGCCTACCTCTGGCCGGGCGATCACTGGGTGCGCTCCTTGATCCACCGCGCCAGCCGCAGCGCATCCACCGCCGACAGGCCACCCAACTCCACCTGCGCGCTGCCCATCAGGGGAAAACCGCCGCTCAGAGAAGGCAAGCAGAAACCCGCCGCTTCCAGTGCCTCAGCCAGTGCATCCGCCGCACGCCGACCAAACGCAAGGGGTGATTCGTGTTGCTCTGTCTGCTCCGTTGTCATGGCATCAGACTCGCGCCGTCGATGACGACGTCACAGGGACGGAACGTCCTACTTTTCAGCGGCTAATCAGCGATGCCCAGGAACTCAGCCAGCTTGCGCAGTCCCGATGGGCGGGTCGAACCGTCCCACAGATCACTCACGATGGCCACAGCAAGGGTATGGTGCCGCATCCAGGCCGGGGCAACGCGCTTCAACCGCTCCAAGGTCTTCACCGCGTTCTCCGCGTCGCCGATGTCCGTATGTGCCCGAGCTACGTCCAGCAGCAGCCACGTACGCCATGAAGGCGGGGTGTCCTTGCTCAGCCGCATCCCGTGAGCGAGGTTCAGCGCCTCTTCCGGACGGCCATGCTGCACGGCAAGGCGCACACGCTCGATACGGACAGATGACTTGCTGAAGACGCTCACCATCCGGCCGTCAGCAGGGGGCGGCATGGTCGCCAACCGCCCTGCTGCTTGCTCTGCCGTGCGCATCATGACGTTGGCGCTGTCGTAGTCGCCTGACCGCGCCGAACTCGTCGCACCTGACATGAGCAGCCCGCCCCACACACGGATGCCTTCGGGCGTGCGAGCGTTAGTTCGCTCTACCCGGTCAGCAGCGGTCACCGCGAGGTTCTGGGCATCGTCCAACCGGTTCTGACGCTGGTACGCCCATGCCACGGAGTTGTAGATCATGGGTGGCAGCAGCGGATCACCGGACGCGTCGGCCGCTGCGGCTGCCCGTTCAAGACTGGACAATGCGAGATCTGTCTTGCCCAGCCGGATGACCAGATGGCCCCCGAGCTGCAACGCTTTGGCAAGGGCAGCTTGTCCGGCTGCTCGTTCATCGTCACGCCCCACGGCAGCCGCGAACCGTGCATCCGCGAGGATTCCCGGAAGTACCTCCATGACTCGCCCAAAATCGGCAGCATGGTAGAAAGTCCAGACGTCCGCGATCTCAGCGCGCAACAGTGGCAGAGACAACCTCTCAGTGCTGCTCGGTTCCGGTGGAGGCGCGAACAGTGGCGGCACGATTGCCCGGCGCACGGCCACTAGAGCTGGCGAATCCGCCTCCCCATTCGACGGGATCCCCGGGGGATCCCCCAGCAGCGATGTGACCTCGACGCCAAGTCCTTTCGCCAGCGCATGAAGCGTGGGCAACCGCGCAGAGTGCTTCCGCTTCTGCTCCAGCTTGCGTACGACATCCACCGACACGTCGGACCGTTCCGCCAGCTTCTCCTGAGTCAGGCCAGCTATGCGCCGCAACCGCTCGATACGGTCGCCCAGATGCTCATTCGCCATGCCTCAAACGCTACGCCGTGTCCCCTGCCTGCGGTCCGTTGAGTGCCAGACGATCACTCTCGCAAGCGGGTACGAGCGGCTTGCCCGCAGGATTGAAAAACGTACTTTGGCAAGTAACTTGCGAGTTGCTGACCAATGCCGTGAAGGCGACGGGGATCACGAACCCTAACCTGACGCCTGTAACTACTGAAAGGAAATGACATGCGTGTAGGGATCACCGGACATCGCGGCCTGCCCGCGGAAACCGCAGCACTCGTGCAAGCAGTGCTTCAGGAGACGGTAAACCACTACCCAAGCGTCCCCCTGGTGGGCCTCTCGTGCCTTGCCGATGGACCCGACGCGTGGTTCGCACAGGCGATCCTGGAACACGGCGGCACCCTCGAAGCGGTGATCCCAGCCCAGACATACCGCGATGATCTGCCCAAGTGGCATCACCCCATGTACGACGACCTGCTGCGCCGCGCCACAGACGTTCACGAGACAGGGCTGACCACATCGGATTCCCAGGCGCACATGAGCGGTAGCGAACTCCTCGTCGGTCTTCTGGATGAACTTCTCGCGGTATGGGACGGTCAACCAGCACGTGGCTACGGCGGCACGGCCGACGTAGTGAAGTACGCCGAGCGGACCGGCGTGCCCGTACGCGTCCTATGGCCTCATGGGGCAAGCCGCGGCTGACGGCCCACACCGAGGAACGGTCGCAAATCGGCCCGCACATCCGTACTGCTATCGGGCGGGTTGTGTCGGGCCTTTCCCACTGGGGCTGGGCGTGTGCCCAAGAGCCCTGCCGGAGCGGCGCGTGGCGGCGGTGGGGCGCCAGGCGCGCAGGGCTTCGTCGGTCAGCCCGAGCTCGCCCTGCTTCTGCTGCCGGAACGCCAGGATCTCAGCCGCTGGCGAGGCCCCGAACTCCGGGTCGTACTCGCCGTACCACTGGTCCAGCCAGGGCTGCAGCTCCAGCAGACCCGTCAGATACGGGACGAGCTCGTCCTCGCCGAGCCCGGCCTGCTGCACGTACGAGGCGAGAGCAAGCGCTTGCTCCAGATGGTCCCAGCCGGCCCACCCGTACAGCTCGGGCGACTGCACATTGACCGTGCCGTACGACACGAACCGCTCCTTGGGCACGTCGAGTTTGCCTCGGGCACGCCAGTAACTCACCTTCAGGAAGTCGGCGGAGGTGTACTTCGGCGGTACGGGCGTCCGCTCGCGGATCTTCCGCTTGGCGGGCTCGTCCGGCGCGGCGTCCTCCTCACGCTGCAGCTCCCAGACGTGCTCCCAGTCCGCGCGCTTCTTCAGCCCGGCGGGCTGCTTGTAGCGCAGGGCGGCGATGAAGGGGACGTGCTCCTCGGAGAGCAGCTCGCGAACCGTCTTGGCCAGGTCCTGCCGGGGCGCGTACAGCTCGGCTACGGAGGTGAAGTCCTCGTCGGTGGACAGGCGCTCGGAGAGACGGGCGAGCGTGGTGACAGTCGGGTTGCCCTGCTCATCGAACCAGTACGAGCGGTCCTCGATCCGGTCCAGCAGCCAGGACCGCAGGGCCTTCTGCCGCATGGCGTCCCAGCCCTCGGTGGCCCAGCGCCGCTTGTACTCGGGGCGCTCGACCATGCCGATGGCCCGGTTCGACTCGATCACGTCGATCCGCTTCTGCACGAGCGCGCGGTACTCGGCGGGCCAGTGCGTGGGGATCTCGGTGATCGGCGTGGACCCGTGCCGTTTGAACCACTCGCCACTGGCCTCCCCGGCCTTCACCCGCCGCGCGAGCACGATCTCGAAGGCGCGCTCACCGAGGGCGAGTTCGGGCACGGCAGAGGAGTCGGGCAGGCGCAGGTCCTCGGAGTGGAGGCTGTAGAGCGAGTAGACCTGCCAGTCCAGCTCCTCCTGGAGCGCGATCATGCGGGCGCGGGTGGAGTGGTAGCGGGTCTCGGCCTCGCGGAGCGCGGCAGCGGTGGGGATGGCCTTGGCTGTGAGGGCGGCGGGGGTTGTCGCGGAGAGTTGCTGGGCGAGGGAGTCGAGGGCGGTGGCGAGAGCAGTGGGGTACTCGGCGGGAAGGGGGAATTCCTGGAGCTTGGTGCCGGTGAACTCGTAGAAATCTTCAAAAGGCAGCGTGGACTGTCGTGCTCCTTGTGAGTCCACCGTGCTGCCCTTATTGTGGCTCACCATCTTGAGCCAGAACCCAGCCGTCGAGCTATTGAGAAGTCCAAGCAGCCGCAGGTGGTCCTCTTCGCGCGCCGCCTCTCGCAATTTGATCACCGGAGCGTGGCGATTGAAGATATGGCCGCCTCGGTCCAAGTTGAAATGGGC
>JAFAUH010000188.1 GCA_019243445.1 Streptomycetaceae bacterium
CGGTTCGGCGAACGTGGTGCGTTGAGTGGGTGTAGCGAGCGCGCGGTGGCGCGCGGAAATGCCTGTGACGCAGGCGTCCGGGCCTTTGGGGACAGGCGGCGTGCGAGGCGTCCTCTGCACGCCGCCCGCCCGGACACCATCAATCTATGGCACGCGGTGCCATCAGTAAAGACACTGCGTGCCAAAAATTTTCTTTTCCTGCTACTCGTGCAGATCGCAGGCAGGTTTGAAGGGGTTATCCCGCCAGAGGGTCATGGGTGCCGAGCGCCTTTTCGACCGCGCGCAGCACCTCGGCGGGGGAAGTGTTCGTACGAGCCACCGCCACCACTACCTCGCTGCCGCGCGGCTCGGCCGGGGGCTGTGCCGGCTTGCTCCGGCCACGACCCACACCCATCCCCGTCCCGAAAGTCTCCCTGATCACATCGAAGGCGTGCGCCAGCTGCGCCTCCACATCGCCCTTTCCGCCCGCTCGCAGCCAGCGCCGCAGCACATGGTTGTGAGCGGCCACCACGGCGGACGCGGCCACCTCCGCGAGCAGCGGATCGTCATCGCCGACGCGGTGCTGCGACTCATCGAAGTGGCCCAGCAGATAGCGGGTGAACAGTCGGTCGTAGCGGGCCACCGAGGCGATCTCGTGCTCGCGCAGCGCCGGGACCTCGCGGGTGAGCTTGTAGCGTGCGACGGAGACTTCGGGGGATTCGGCGTACATCCGCAATACTTCGGTAATGCCGCGGCAGACCACCTCCAGCGGATGTTCGTCCGGCCCCGCACTGTCAAGTACGGCCTGGACGCGGACGAGGGTGTCGTCGTGGTCCGGGAAGATCGCCTCTTCCTTGGAGCGGAAGTGGCGGAAGAATGTGCGCCGGGCGACCCCGGCCGTCGCGGCGATCTCGTCAACCGTGGTCGCTTCATACCCCTTTGTGGAGAAAAGGTGCATCGCGGCGGTGGACAGCTCTTGGCGCACTCGGTGCCGCTGAGCAGTGGTACGGGCGGTACTGCGCGGCTGGGACATGGGGGGAACGTACCGCACTCCCCTGGTGGACGTTCCCACGCGCTCGTCAGGCCCGGGCGTATTCGCGGAAGCCGCGGCCGGTCTTGCGACCGAGACAGCCCGCGGAGACCAGGTGCTCCAGCAGCGGGGCGGGGGCGAGTCCGGGGTCGCGGAACTCGCGGTGCAGCACCTGCTCGATGGCGAGCGAGACGTCGAGACCGACCACATCGAGGAGTTCGAACGGACCCATCGGATAGCCGCCGCCGAGCTTCATCGCCGTGTCGATGTCGTCCACGCTCGCGTAGTGCTCCTGCACCATCTTCACCGCGTTGTTCAGATAGGGGAACAGCAGCGCGTTGACGATGAAACCAGCCCGGTCACCGCAGTCCACCGGGTGCTTGCGCAACCTCTTGCATACCTCGTGCACGGTGGTGCGTACCTCGTCGGTGGTCAGCACCGTCCGGACCACCTCGACGAGCTTCATCGCCGGAGCCGGATTGAAGAAGTGCATGCCGATGACGTCCTGCGGTCGCGAAGTGGCTGTGGCGATCTCGACCACCGGCAGCGAGGAGGTAGTCGTGGCCAGCACCGCGTCGGCCTTGCACACCTTGTCGAGCCTGGCGAACAGCTGCTGCTTCACCGGGAGTTCCTCGGCGATCGCCTCGACAGCGAGATCGACATCGGCGAAGTCGTCCAACGACCCCGACGGGGTGAGGCGGGCCAGCGCCGCGTCCCGGTCCTCGGCGGTCAGCCGCCCCTTGTCGACGGAGCGGGCAAGGGATCCCGCGATCCTGGAGACCGCGGAGGCGGCCTTCTCCAGCGAGCGGGCGGCCAACACGACCTCGTACCCGGCCTTGGCGAAGACCTCGGCGATGCCGCAGGCCATCGTGCCGGAGCCGGCAACACCGACGCGCCGCACCGTGCGACCTGCGCCAGCCGTCGTGCCGACGGTGGAGGTCTCGCTCCGCTGCGCTTCGCCTTTGCTCTTCAATTCGTCCTCGGATGCAAAGTCATCCGGGACTTTCGTCCGGCTGCCGGGGGATTGGTAGGTGTAGAAACCGCGCCCGGACTTGCGGCCGGTCAGCCCGGCAGCGGCGAGGTGGTTCAGCAGCGGAGTGGGCGCGTGCAGCCGGTCGTGCGAGGCGGCATACATCGCTTCGAGCACCGTCTTGGCGGTGTCGATGCCGATCAGGTCGAGGAGCTCAAGCGGCCCCATCGGCAGACCACAGCCCAGCTTCATCGCCGCGTCGATGTCCTCGCGGGTCGCGTAGCGTGCCTCATACATCGCAGCGGCCTGGTTGAGGTAGCCGAACAGCAGCCCGTCCGCGAGGAATCCCGGCCGGTCGCCTACCGGGACGGCCTCCTTGCCGAGGCTGCGGACCAGGGCCGTGACGCGCTCGGTCGCCTCCGGCGAGGTGAGGACGGTGGAGACCACCTCGACGAGCTTCATCGCCTGTGCGGGAGCGAAGAAGTGCAGGCCGAGCACGCGCTCCGGATGGGCGGTGTCGGCGGCGAGCTGCGTCACCGACAGCGCGTTGGTCCCGGTGGTCAGGATCGCGCCAGGTTTGACGACGGCATCGAGCGCGGCGAAGACCTCGCGCTTGAGCTCGTAGTTCTCCGGCACGACCTCGATCACCAAATCGGCCTCGGCAGCCGCCTGCAGGTCGGCGAAGGTACAAAAGCGGGCGAGCGCGGCGTCGCGCTCGACTTCGGTGATCCTGCCGTGCTCGACAGCGCGGGTGGTGGAATGCTCGAGGGCGGCGACGGCCGCGGCGGCGGCGCGCTCGGCCGGCTCGATGCCAATGACGTGGTGACCGGCCCTGACCAGGACCTCGGCGATACCGGAACCCATCGTGCCGAGCCCGACGACGGCGACGGTCAAGAAGGGGGAAGCCGGGGAGGGGGAAGCGGGCGTAGCGGACGGACGGTCCATCGCAAAACTCCAGAGGGCTGCCCCGCACGGGGGCTTGACGACATAAGGGGTGCACGGACACAGGAGTACCCGCGGAAGGAGTGGCGGGCCCTGTCCCGGAGCCTCGCCGCGATGCTGCCGAACCGACGTACTGCTATTGATGGTGCTTTTGGTGCCTTTGGTGCTGTGCCACGGCGGCTGCGTCACCAGGCCGCCGTGAGCGGTGAGCCCGTACGGCCACGGTCGGTGGCGTACGGCCTCGCGGTTCTGAGCGTAACTCTCCAGTAACCTGGGCGCCAGACTTCCGCCCATGTGATCTTTGTCTGGTACAGATGAGCATTCCGGGGATCCCGTCCCTGCGCCTCGGGGCACCTCATGAGACAGGGGCGACGAGCGTACGCCCTTCGGTGTGCAGCCCCTGGATTCGATTGCCTCGCCCGTCAGTGGTTGGCTGTGTGCGGCGGCGCAGCAGACACATGAGCCGACTCACGTCGCACAAGACATCCAAGGAGACAGACATGGCGCAGGTCGAGGCCACCACGCAGCGCGTGGTCGCAGCCGCACCCGAGGCGGTTTTCGCGGCACTCGCCGACTACAGCAAGACCCGTCCTGAGCTGCTGCCCGAGCAGTTCAGCGAGTACGAGGTGCGGGAGGGCGGCACCGGGGCGGGCAGCGTCGTGCACTGGAAGCTGCAGGCGACGCAAAAGCGGGTGCGCGACTGCCTGATCGAGGCGAGCGAGCCTTCCCTCGGGCAGCTGGTCGAGCGGGACCGCAACTCCTCCATGGTCACGACGTGGACCGTCACTCCCTCGGGTGAGGGAGGCGCCAAGGTGGTGGTGACAACCACCTGGCAGGGTGCGAGCGGCATCGGCGGTTTCTTTGAGAGGACTTTCGCCCCCAAGGGCCTCAACCGCATCCACGATGCCGAACTCGCCCGCCTCGCCGCCCATGTGGAGAGCTGACCACGTTCACCGGTTGGGGTGGATTTGATTGCCGCGTGCCTTTGAGGCCGCGGCTGACAACTACCCGACACGCCACGGCCCCGGCTCCCGCGAGGGCGGGAGCCGGGGCCGTGGCTTCAGCTCAGCCACGGTCCAACGGAGTCCTTCAGGCCGAGAGGAGGTCGGTCAAATGACTTCGACACGCTGCAGATGACGCGATGTCGAGCCAGTGAACGCGTTGCGGCCATGGATGAGGGAGAAGTTGTCGGCGATGACGATGTCGCCCGGCTGCCAGGCATGGGCGTAGCAGTACTGGGGCCGGTGCACCAATTCGCTCATCATGGCGAGGAAGTCGTCGGTCTCCTCTTGTTGGTTCCCCTCCACAGTAACGAACACGGGGTTCTTGTAGACGGTGGGGTCCAGTGGCTCGGCGAAACGCAGGACGGGCACGCCAGTACTCGGGTGCTGGCTGACCAGCTTTTCGGTGATCTGGCCTCCGTAGTGCGCCAACTTCTCCGTCTTATAGGTGAGACTGATGCCCTCCCACTGTCGGCGTAGGTCCTCGTCAGCATCCCGGTAGACAGCAGTAGTGTCACAGAAGACAGTCTCGCCGCCTGCGTCGAGGGCCGCGTCCAGGCACTGGAAGAAGAAGAATCGCGGATCGGCCTCGACGAAGGCGCCGTCCCAGTGGAAGGGTACGTCACCGCTGGCGAAGAGGTAGTTCTTGGGTTTGTCCTGGACAACCAGGTCCATCACCGCGCCGACTTCCCATTCGAGTAACTCCCCCCAGAGCCGGCAGTAATCGGCGAATTCCTGCTTGCCGAGTATGGAAAAGCCGCGCAGCACCAAGACCCGCGACTCCTCGGTCCACCTCCTAAGCGTCTGGACCGGTATGTCGGTGATCCGGGTGCCTTCAGGCACCTGGAGGACACGG
The DNA here is from genome assembly GCA_019243445.1 of Streptomycetaceae bacterium. Taxonomy (GTDB): domain Bacteria; phylum Actinomycetota; class Actinomycetes; order Streptomycetales; family Streptomycetaceae; genus Streptantibioticus_B. The sequence goes on from JAFAUH010000188.1 coordinate 4,779, forward strand.
CCGAAGGGACGGAGCGGGGACTGGTCCATCATGATGCCGAGCGATGACGATCGGGGCATGTGTGGTCCTTTTCCAAGGGGTTTATGGTGAGGTGCGGAGCCACGAAGTGACTGGGGCGTCCGTTGCGCCAGACGATGGAGGCACCCACTTCCTCGGCGACCCAGCGCTTGGTCAGGTGCAGCTTGTTGCCGTCGTCAAGCACGGCACTGTGCCACGGAGTCAGCCAGCTGTCCTTGGTAGGCATGAGCTGTAGGCCTAACTTCTCGGAGTGCGGCGGCTGCGGGTGTATCGACAGCCTTACCGCTTCCGGAAACGTTTCTGCAATCACTCTGCTCCAGGCGTCACTTCGACGCATTACCTGGTAGGTGGTGGCCTTCGAGTTGTTCCTCAGCTTCGTCTTGGACACTCCTTCATTCTCGCCGTTGGCCAGCGTGTCCTCGTACACGAAGCGGTGGATTCCGTTGAACATCGAACGGGTGGCGTTGTCGGTGCGAACGCTGTTCCTCATTTCCTCGAGATTCACGGCGTAGTCGCGTTCGAGAATCTCTCGCAGCCTCGGGTAATAGTTGCAGCCGAATGCGTCATCCAGCCCGAAAATATCGAGCGATTCCAAGTTCGCTGTCTTGATGATTTCCGCCAGGCCTTGGCGGTAAGCGGTCGCCGCACTGTCGGTCACCCCAACCACATCACCGAAGACGTGTCCGTCGGAGCATATCGTCACACGGGCACCTGGTGAATAGAAATGACTCACGTGGTCGCATATCGACTGCAGGAAGCGCAATGATTCCAGTTCGCCGAGATCCGGTAGAGCGCCCAGTACTTTTTTCCTGTTGGGTGATTTCGCCGGAAAAGCCGGGATGGCGAAGAGTATTGTTTCGCGGTTCCGGATGAATCGTTCGATCTTTGAGTGTCGTGCCTCGAAACACGTCGTGCAGGGATCGAGCAAGGTGCAGGGAACGCGCGACTTTTCTTCGTCCGTGGGCCCCGGTCGATCCACTCGTTGGTGACGGTGGAGCAGTTGGAAAATCAGGCGAGAGACCCGAGAAATGGAAAGTGATGTACTTTTCGCGTGCAAGCTCGACATATCCCTCATATCTGGTAAAGTAGATGTCCCCATCCTTCTTCGGCCGGCTTGTTGCCTCCTCATTGACTCATCGACTAGGCGCACTGTTGACTACTCCCCTTCTGGCTCGTTAACCGTGAGTCGACGCGGAAGGCTGCGGGGATCGCTCCGACTCGTCTGCGCAGCTGAGGCATGGAGCGCACTCGGAGAGTAGTGCGAGTGTCTCGTGCATCCATTACAGAACGCCCCGTGTCGGGCCCGCAAGAAACGTTTTAGGACAGCTTGTGAGCCGCGGCGAAGGTATTGCGAAGCCGGAATGTCCGGTAAATGATCGTTTGGCCTCCGGAGAACCAAGCCGCCCCCGAGCGATGGGTCGCACAGATCTGTGGAACGGGGCGGACGCGGGTTATGGGGGCCGCCAGGTTTTGAATTCTGTCCGAGATTGGCAGTGGCAGTCATGCCAGGTGGTACTGTGCTTCGGCGGCGAGAAGTGAAGCCGTTTTTGGTTTAGGGTACTTGCTGACGATCTGCAAGAGCTTTGGTTTTCCCGGGCACAACTTTTCTGCTGTTGTCGCCCGTTCTCGAAGCCGAGGAGGGAACTGATGGGCACTGCTGCAAGGCCGGACTGCGGTTCGATGGAATTCTTATCCCTGCTCCCATTATCATACGGCGCGCGAACCGGGCGGTGTGAGCAATGACGAAACCTTCGAAGCGGCAGTTCATCCACGATTCCCTCACCATCCGCCGTCCAGAATTCATGGTCGCGGAAATTCCTATCGTTATGATCCCGGCGCTGTTGATGGCATCCAACCCATCCCATCTCGTCAGGTGGCAGTTCGCTGCCGCCTTCGCACTCATCTATCTGACGGCCAATTTTGGCGACATGATCAATTGTCTGGCTGATCGCGACCTTGACGCCGTCTACAAGACCCGGTTATCCAGCGCCGTTTACCGCCTCGGTGTCGGCAATGTGCGATGGCAGCTGAGGATCACGTGTGCCGCGGTGATTGCCCTTTCACTTCTTTTGGCGGTCGGCACCCGGCACTGGGACCTGATTCCGCTCGTTGGGGTTGAACTCCTGTGGGTGGCCCAGTACTCGGTGCCTCCGCTGCACTTCAAGAGGCGTGGTCTGTGGCAGATGGTGACTCTGTGCGCGATCATTTTTGCGCTGCCCATGACGATCGTGGCACGGACGCTTCCGGGCTATCCGTCTTGGGAACTCCTGCTGTTCTTCGTGGGGTTCGGCACCATGCAGGAGGGCATCATCCTGGTCAACACGGCGGAGGATATACCCGAGGATCAGCAGGCCGGTCTCCACACATCCGCACTCGTCCTGGGACTGTCCCGCTCGGTGGCGGTCGGTATCGCTATGGTCGCCATCGGCGGAGCAGCCTGCGCGGCCTGCCTGACAGCCATCGGCAACCCCTCGTGGGGGCTTGCTGTTTTCATGCTCAGCTTGTTGTGGGTGCTCTGGGAAATGGTCTCGATCTGGCTCCGGGTACGGCGCCAGCCGCTGACGGCAGGAATGGCCATCCTGCGGCCACGAGCTCGCAGGATGCCGTTGTGGATCACGGCGACCGGATTGAGCGTTTTGCTGACGGCCGGGTTCGTGGTCAGTCACCGCTGACCGCCTGCCTCCACATAGCGCCAGATTCTCTCCCAAGGAGGCACGATGTTCACTTGGCTCGGCCAGTGGGTCTTACGACGCGCTCGACTGGTCCTGGTGCTCGTAGGTTTGGCCTTGGCCATCGCCACGACACTGGCCACCGGTGCCATGGATGTGCTCAAAGTCGGCGGCTTCCTCGATCCCCACGCACAGTCAAGCCAGGTCACCCAGCTCATCGATACCCAGTTCGGCGGGAAGGTGAACCTGGTCTTCCTGGTCGAGGCCTCCCACGGTTCGGTGGACTCGCCCGCAGTACGGTGGGCCGGACAACGGCTCACCGGTCAGCTGGCCAGGGAGCCGGTTCTCACCAATGTGACTTCCTACTGGTCCGTCGGCAACCCGGCATTGAAGTCGGCCGACGGCAGATACGCGGTCATCGCCGCCCACCTCAGCGGGGATGAGAACACCGCTTTGCACCGCACCCTGCACCTCCACGACAAATACGCGGGCACCACCGGCCCGTTGAAGGTAGCACTGGGTGGCTGGCAGGGTGTCTACCGGGACATTTTTGTCAACGTTACGAAGAGTCTGGTGCTCGCCGAGACGATCGCCGTCCCGCTCACCCTGATCCTGCTGCTGGTCGTCTTCGGCAATGTGGTATCGGCTCTGCTGCCGCTGGCCATCGGAATCTCCGCCATCGTCGGCACCTTCGGCCTGCTGCGCGTCCTGGGCAGCGTCTCGGACGTTTCGATCTTCGCCGCCAACGTCACCACCGCCCTCGGCCTTGGCCTGGGCATTGACTATGCCCTGCTGATCGTAGCCCGGTTCAGCGAACGCCTGGCCGCGGGCGACGAGGTACCGCAAGCCCTCCAGCACACCGTAAGCACGGCGGGGCGCACCATTTTCTTCTCCGCGACCATCGTCATGGCGGCCCTGGCCGCCATGCTGGTCTTCCCGCTGTACTTCCTGCGCTCGTTGGCCTACGCGGGCATGGGTGTCGTGGCCATCGCCGCCCTCGCCGCGCTGTTCGTCGCGCCGGCTCTGCTGGCGCTGCTCGGGCACCGGGTCAACCCTGGACGGCGCCGGGTAAAAGGTGGACGGCACCGGGCCATGAGGGGCCGGCACCGCACCACAGTTGGACGACTGCCGCGGATGCGAGGCATTCAAGGCAGCGACACGCCGTTTTGGGCGTGGCTGGCGCGCGGAGTGAGCCGTCGACCGGTGATCACCACGCTCCCGGTGGTCGCGGCCCTGCTACTGGCGGCCAGTCCACTGCTGGGGGTTGTGTTCGGCACGCCAGACGAGCGGGTACTCAAGTCAGACGTGACCAGTCGACAGGTCACCACCATCCTCGATAAGGAGTTCAAGGGGATCGGCAGCGACACGGTAGAGGTAGTCGTCACGCCGCGAGTGAAAGACGCAGCACTCGCGGCGTACGCGTGGCGGCTGTCCCGACAGCCGGACGTCACTGCTGTGACCAGCAGCGTTGGTATCTACGCCGGAGGGCAGCAGGTATCCGGCCAGGCCGATCAGCGGCGGAGCAGTGCCCAAGCGCAGTGGCTGTCCGTCTCCACCGGTCTGGTGCAGAAGTCCGAACGGGCACTCGGTCTCGTCCAGCGGATCCGGGACGCGGCTGGCCCGGCGAGCACCCGGATCTTTGTCGGCGGCACCGATGCCGAATTGATGGACACCCGGTCGGCCATCGGCTCCCGGCTGCCCCTTGCTGCTGCGATCATCATCGTCACCACCTTCGCGGTGCTCTTTTTGTTCACCGGAAGCCTGTTGCAGCCATTGCGTGCTCTGCTGCTCAACGGACTGGTGTTGGCCTCCACGCTCGGCGCGATGGTGTGGATCTTCCAGCGGGGCCATCTGAAGAACGTGCTGGGTTTCACACCACAGCCGACCGACGCCACGGTGGCGGTCCTCATCTTTTGCGTGCTGTTCGGGCTCTCCATGGACTATGAGGTATTCGTAGTGGCCCGCATCAAGGAGATGAGGCAGGGGGGTCTGGACACCGCGGCGGCGGTCGAGAGAGGGCTGGCGAAGACCGGCCGGATCGTCTCGACCGCCGCTGGACTGCTGGCGGTGAGCTTTCTGGCGTTCGTCAGTAGTTCGATAAATTTCATACAAATGTTTGGACTGGGTGCGGGATTGGCGATCCTCCTGGACGCGGCCATCGTCCGCGGAGTACTGGTGCCAGGGGCGTTCGCGCTGATGGGGAGGGCGGCTTGGTGGGCCCCTGGTTGGCTACGCGGTGTCGGGGACCGTTTCGCCCTGGTCGAGGAGGTGCCGGCCTCTTCTTGAGGTGGAGAGCGCGGGCAGTGAGGTTATTGTCGACCTGGGAACGCGAGGTGACGTCCCTGGTGCTGCGTCCCCGCAGGGAGTGCCCCGCGGGATCCGATAGCTCCCCCCAATGCGGAACACCCCGGCATCTCGGGCCCGAAGCCGAGTCCATTCCCCCTCCCGCTCCAGACATCCTGGACCACCGCTCACGCCCAACCACGGTGACCACGCCACACGTACCAGGAACGACCCTGCCTCGGGGACACGCACCCGCAACTCGCCCTGGCCCGCCCGCGCCACCGTCGACGGCGCCGACGTCAGCGGCACCGCGTCCGCGACGGCGTACATGCGCCAGTGCGCGTCCCGCCAGACCGGTCGCAGCCACGGCTGCCCGGCCATGACGATCCGTGCTTCCGCGGCTGCCGCGCTGTCGGGCGCGGCGTCGGGAAGTACCACATACGTCACCGCCCATCTCCGCAGCCATGCGTGATACGTCGCAGGCGTGAGCTTTCCGTCGTAGAAGACCGGGTTGCGTTCGACATCGAGCTGGCGGTTCCAGCCCCGCGCGAGATCGACGTACGGGCTCAGACCCGCCGACTCCCAGTGGGTTTTGGCAGCCACAGCCTCGACGCGTCCCCGGTCGGCACCCAGCCTCCCCAACTCGACGATCAGTGGCTTGGCGTACTCGGACCAACTCGCCGCGGATGCCGTACTGACCAGATCCTGCACCGGTTTTACCACCTGCCAGCCCGCAGCGAAGACAAACGCCAGCAAGACCGCGAGTCTTTGCCTGCCATGCGGGAGCGCCGGCACTGCCGCAAGCAGCACCATCGCGGCGAACAGCAGTGCCAGCCGCTCCACGTTGCTGCCGATCGGCGACGGGACCGCGAGCGTGAGCAGGTCGCCGGCAATGTAGACCCAGGCCCCGGCCCGCACCGGCCGCCAGGACTTCGGCGCCCACACGGCGATGGGCAGCGCCGTCGCAGCCACGAGCGCCGCACCGCCGACCGAAAACGGCTGCACACCGTAGAAGGGGAAAAGCAGCGTGGCCACCCCGACCACCAGCGGGGGGCCGGCCAGCAGCGCGAACGACTCCTTGCGACGTCCCGTCAGAAACAGTGCGACCCCTGCGACCAGCAGGAACAACCCAGCTACCGGGCTGGAGCACGCCGCAATGACCCCGAGCACGAAAGCACCGACGTTACGCGCGAAGCGCCCGCCGACGCTCTCGTACACCACCAGGGTGGCCGCCAGGCCGAAGAGCACGCCGACACTGAAGGTGATGCGCCCCGACGCGGTGTCGCAGGAAAGCGCGAACGCGCCCCACACCGCGGGGTACAGCGGACGATCGATACCCGAACGCATCAGCAGGCGTGCCAGCACCGCGGCTGAGAAGATCCCGGCCATGACCGCCGTGGTGCGCACCCCCAGCCACGCCATGAGATAGGGGGTGAGCACGCTGTAGGAGACGGGGTGCATCCCGCCGTACCACGACAGGTTGTACGCCGAACCGGGGTGTGCGCCGACGAACTCGGCCCATGCGTACTGCGCTGCCATGTCGCCGCCGTCGGTGGCGAAGAACACCGCCCAGAGCAGGTGCAGCACGGCGGCCACGAGCACTGCCGCAACTACTGGGTGGCGCAACCAGTACAGCGGCCGTGGGACGACCGGTGACGGTGTCAAACAAGCAGCGTGCGGGGATGACTCAAGGGCGTTCATATGACAACCATGCCTACCGTATCACAAAATTCTTACTCTCTGTAGCGATGTTTTACCTATTGTGATGAGTCGGGCTTCTGGCGGAAACCGCACGACGGTGCTGGACGGCGTGATGGCGCGGACGATCAATATGCTTGCCATAGCGCGATCCTGACCCCGCCGTGGCAACGCCCGGATGGGCCTGTCTCTACTTTCCGGGACGGGACTGTCGATAGAGTCAGTACATGAAGATCCTCATCTCTGCTGACATGGAGGGCGCCACCGGCGTGACCTGGCCCGCTGATGTGCTGCCCGGCACTGAGCAGTGGCAGCGCTGCCGCAGGATGTTCACTTCCGACGTGAATGCGGCGATCGCCGGCTTCTACGACGGCGGAGCCAATGAGGTGATGGTCAACGAGGCGCACTCGACCATGCGCAACCTGCTGCTCGAAGAGCTCGACGAGCGGGCGCGGATGCTCACCGGGCGGCACAAGGACCTGTCGATGATCGAAGGCGTGCAGCACGCACCGCCTCAGGGACCGGATGGGATCGCGTTCGTCGGTTATCACACCGGGGCAGGCAGCGAGGGCGTCCTTGCCCATACCTATCTCGCCAATTCCATCACTGGGGTGTGGGTCGACGGTGAACCGGCGAGCGAGGGCAGGCTGGGCGCGTTGGTGGCGGGGGAGTTCGGAGTGCCGGTGGTGCTGGTGACGGGCGACGATCGCACTGGGCTCGATGCACAGCGCTATGCGCCGCACGCGCGCACCGTGGCCGTCAAGGAGTACGTGTCGCGGTACGCGGCGGTATGCCGGCCACCGGCGCGCACCGCCGAGGAGATCCGGGCTGCCGCGAAGGAGGCGACAGCGCTCGCGACGCGTCATGCACCGGTATGTGGCGGGCCGTTCACCGTTGAGGTGGAGTTCGACGCCGCTCATCTGGTCGGAGCGGCGGCCGTTGTACCGACCGTCGAGCCGAGCGGGGAGCGCCGCGTGCGCTACACCGCAGCCACCATGTACGACGGCATCCGGTGCTTCAAGGCCGTGACCACCTTGGTCTCGGCAGCGGTCGAGGAGGCATATGGCTGACATGGTGAGTGACGCACCGGGTGAGGAACAGGCACTCGAGGAAGTGGTCCGCTTCACCTCCGACCTGATCAGGATTGATACGAGCAATCGCGGCGGCGGTGACTGCGCCGAACGCCCGGCGGCGGAGTACGTCGCGGAACGCCTGGCCGAGGTCGGGATCGAACCGCGGATCTTGGAATCGGCGCCCGGGCGCGCCAATGTGGTGGCGCGCCTCGAGGGTTCGCAGCCCGACGCCGCAGGGCTGCTGGTGCACGGTCATCTGGACGTGGTACCCGCCGAGCTCGCGGAGTGGAGCGTGCACCCGTTCTCCGGTGAGATCCGCGAGGGGCTGGTGTGGGGCCGCGGCGCGATCGACATGAAGAACATGGATGCCATGGTGCTGGCCACGGTCCGTGCCTGGGCGCGTGAAGGCCGTCGGCCGCGCCGCGACATCGTCCTTGCCTTCACCGCCGATGAAGAAGACAACGCCGCCTTCGGATCCGACTATCTGGTGCGCCAACACGCAGGCATCTTCGAGGGCTGCACCGAAGCCATCGGTGAAGCGGGCGCGTTCACCTTGCACGACGGCCCGCAAAGGCGGCTGTATCCGATTGGCGCGGGGGAGCGCGGTACGGCGTGGCTGAAACTCACCGCACGAGGAAGACCAGGCCACGGCTCCAAGAGCAACAGTGAGAACGCCGTCAGCAGACTCGCCGCAGCCCTCACCCGCATCGCCGAGCACCAGTGGCCGATCCGGCTCACCCGGACCGTCCACGCAGCGCTCACCGAACTCGCCGCGCTCTACGGCGTCGACCAGGCAGAGGTGCCGGAAGTATCCAATGCAGTGAATGGGGCGGATGGGGTGGACGTCGACGCCCTTCTGCCCAAGCTCGGGCCGGCCGCCGCGCTGATCGCACCGACGCTGCGTAACAGCGCCAACCCGACCATGCTGTCGGCCGGTTACAAGATCAATGTCATTCCCGGGAGCGCCACAGCTCACATCGACGGCCGGATCGTGCCAGGCGGAGCAGAGGAGTTCACCGAGACGCTCGACCGGCTCACCGGCCCCCATGTCGACTGGGAGTTCCACCACCGGGAAGCCGCCCTGCAGGCACCGGTCAACTCGCCGACGTATGCGGCGATGTGCGAGGCCGTCGAGCACTTCGACCCCGGAGCACACACGATCCCGTATTGCATGGCGGGCGGCACCGACGCCAAACAGTTCTCCCGCCTCGGCATCACCGGTTACGGCTTCGCACCGCTCAAACTGCCCCCGGACTTCGACTATCAGGGGCTCTACCATGGCGTGGACGAACGGGTGCCTGTCGAGGCCCTGCACTTCGGCGTCCGTGTCCTCGACCGCTTCCTCAGCCGATGAACCGGACGCCTCGGGCGAATCGGACGACTCGGATGACTCGGACGCCCCGGACGACCCGGACAGGAGGTTCGACAGCTATGACCATGCGCACCGCACCGTACGGCACCTGGCAGTCCCCGATCGACGCCACGACGGCCGCGGCCCACAACGGCCGCGCAGATTTCGTCGGCACGGTCGGCGACGAAGTGTGGTGGACCGAGCCCAGGCCCGCGGAAAGCGGCCGGACGACGCTGGTGCGCCGCCGCGCCGATGCCACACAGCAAAACGTGCTGCCCGCACCGTGGAACGTCCGAAGCCGGGTCATCGAGTACGGCGGTACCCCCTGGACGGTGGTGCCTGGCGCCTCGGGCCCGCTGCTGGTCTTCGTCCACTTCGCCGACCAGCGGCTGTATGCGTACGAGCCCGACGCGCAGTACGGCGGGCCGCGGCCCCTCACCCCGCTGTCCCCGGTGGGCGGCGGGCTGCGCTGGGCCGATCCCCAGGTGTTTGTGGAGCGCGGCGAAGTCTGCTGTGTGCTCGAGGAATTCACCGGCCAGGGACCGACGGATGTCCGGCGGGTCATCGCAGCGGTGCCACTCGATGGCTCCGCTGCCAAGGACCGGGCCGTGATCCGCGAACTCACCGATGACACACACCAGTTCGTCACCGCCCCGCGGATCTCCCCGGACGGCCGCCGCGCCGCATGGCTGGTATGGGACCACCCGCGGATGCCGTGGGACGGTACCGAAGTAAAGATCGCCGAGGTGGATGACGGCAACTTCACCGGCGTCCGTACGCTCATCGGCGGCCCCGAGGAGTCGGTCGCCCAGATCGAATGGGCCCAGGACGGCACCCTGCTCGCCGCCACCGACCGTACGGGGTGGTGGAATCTGCACCGCGTGGATCCGGTGACCGGTGAGGCCGTCAACCTCTGTCCGCGCGAAGAGGAGTTCGCCGGGCCCGGATGGCGCATCGGCTTGCGCTGGTTCGCGCCACTCGAAACACCACCCGAAGCACCTGAAGCACCACCCGAAGGCAGCCTGGTCGCGGTGCTCCATGGGCGGGGCGCCCAGCGGCTCGGCATCGTGGACACCACGACCGGCGAACTCACCGACGTGCCCGGACCGTGGACGGAGTGGGCTCCGACCCTCGCCACCAGCGGGATCAAGGTGACTGGCGTGGCGGCGAGCAGTACCACCGGATTCGAGGTCGTTGAGTTCGACGCCCGCACCGGCCGCGCCTGCGTGATCGGCGCCCGGCATGCAGACACCGTCGGCTCCGGATTTTTGCCGCAGCCCGTGGCACGCACCTTCGACGGACCCGGTGGCCGCGAGGTGCACGCCGCCGTCCACCCGCCACGGAACCCGGAGTTCACCGCTCCTGACGGCGAGTTGCCGCCGTATGTCATCTGGGTGCACGGTGGCCCGACGAGCCGCGCCCCCTACGTCCTCGACTTGCAGATCGCGTACTTCACCTCACGCGGCATCGGCGTCGCCCAAGTCAACTACGGCGGTTCCACCGGCTACGGCCGTGCCTACCGCAACCGGTTGCGCGAGCAGTGGGGCGTTGTCGATGTGGAGGACTGCGCGGCGGTGGCGCGGGCGCTGGTCGCCGAAGGCACCGCCGACGGCGGCCGGTTGGCGATCCGCGGTGGCAGCGCCGGCGGCTGGACGACAGCCGCGTCGCTCGCCTCGACCGACGTCTACGCCTGCGGCACGATCAGCTATCCCGTCCTCGACCTGGTCGGCTGGTCCCAGGGCGGAGAGACCCATGACTTCGAGTCGCAATATCTCGAATCGCTTATCGGTCCCCTGCAGGCAGTCCCCGACCGTTACCGCGACCGCTCCCCGCTGACCCATGCAGACCAGGTCACCGTGCCATTCCTGATCCTCCAGGGTCTCGACGACGTGATCTGCCCGCCCGTCCAGTGCGAACGCTTCCTGGCCGCGATCGCCGACCGCCTCATCCCGCACGCCTACCTCACCTTCGACGGCGAAGGCCACGGCTTCCGCCGCAAGGAGACGATCGCCACCGCCCTCGAGTCCGAACTCTCCCTCTACGGGCAGGTTTTCGGCTTCACGCCCCCTGGCGTGCCGCTGCTGGAGCTCACCAAATGAGCGCGCCGTACCAGATAGCCCCGGCCCCGGAAGCGTGGACACTCCCACCCGGCCCGCTCAGCGGGCCGTTGGAGAGGCCGAAGCCGGGGGCGGTGCCGCATGTGTGGCTGGTGCGCGTTGCCGGGCACCGGGAGTCGCTCGAAGACGCTCTCGCGCTCTTCGACGAGGAGGAGCAGGCGCGCTATGCCGCCTTCCTCCGGGCAGCGGACCGAGACCGCTACGCCGCCGCTCATGCGGCACTGCGGCGTCTGCTCGGCGCCTACCTGGGTACCGGGCCGGGTGAGGTCGCCGTGGGGTGCGAGCCGTGCCCGCTTTGCGAGGGTCCGCACGGGCGGCCGGCGGTGCCGGGGGCCGGGCTGCACTTCTCCCTCTCACACAGCGGAGAGCTGGTGCTGCTCGCTTTCGCCGCGACGCCGGTCGGGATCGACGTCGAAGAGTCGCGCGATCCGGCGGTCGTCGCGGAGGTGTCGACGTGTCTCCATCAACGCGAGCAGGCCGAGTTGACTGCGCTCGCCCTTGCCGACCGGGCCTCCGCCTTCCTGCGCTGTTGGACGCGGAAGGAGGCGTATCTCAAAGGCACCGGTGAGGGCCTGTCCGGTGGTCTGTCCCGTACGTACGTCGGTACGGGGGAGTCGCCGGCGGCCGTGCCGGGCTGGACGCTGTGGGACATCCCCGTCGACGCGGGGCACGCGGCGGCGGTCGCCATGCGCCTCGAAAGCTCTTGCTGACAAGGGCGCGCTGCTGCGCTGCGGTGTTGCGGTCGCGTAGCATCCTCAACCGGCCCATGATCAATGTCCCAACATCCCCGTGGAGGCCCCCTTTGCGTAGATCCCCTCTGTTCGCCTCCGCCACCGCGCTCGCTGCAGCTCTGGGTATCGCACTGGGCGGCGCATCCGCCGCAGGCGCAAGTGGCGTCAACCATGGCGTCAACTATGTAGCCCTTGGCGACTCGTTCTCCGCCGGAGTCGGCTCCACCAGTGACTACCTCAACAGCTGCGACCAGAGCACAGCCGCTTACCCCTACCTCTACGCCACTGCGATCAACCCAAGTTCCTTCAGCTTTCAGGCATGCACCGAAGCCACCACCGCCAGCACCGAGAACAGCCAGCTCGGGACACTCAACTCCGGTACTACGCTGGTGAGTGTGACCGACGGCGGCAACGACATCGGCTTCTCAACCGTCATAGGAGACTGTGTCTTCGGAGACGACAGCCGCTGCCTGAACGCCATCAACACCTCCGAGAACATGATGAGGGATCAGCTCCCGGGCCGACTCGATACGTTGTACTCCAAAATCCGTGAGGGCGCGCCCAACGCCCATGTCGTGGTGCTTGGTTACCCCGAGTTCTACGACCTGTCCCGGTCCGACGGCTGCAGGGGGCTCGACACCACCAAGCGCACTGCCGTCGACCAGGCCGCCGGCCTCCTCGACAGTGTCATCTCGGGTGAGGTTGCCAAGTACAAGAACTTCACCTTCGTGGATGTGCGACCCTACTTCGCCGGACATCAGCTCTGCGACTCCGAGGCGTGGCTGCACTCTCTGACAGGGAGACTCTTCGACTCCTACCACCCCACGGCGGCAGGCCAGTCCGGTGCCTACCTCCCGGCGTTCGAGGCGGGCATCTGATCCCCTGATCACTGGAAACAGACAAGAGACCGCGCGGCCAGGGCGCGCGGCCTCTTGCTCCCCCGGTCGTTACGGCGATCGACCAAGCTTTTCAGCCTCCTGGGCGGCATCACGCATGCCTGCCGTTCCTTCGGGTACCCGAGCCCACTCGACGGCCCGAACAACCCGAGAAGGAGACGAACGGATGACTGAGAACGAGAACAGGCCCACGGACGACCCCACGGCCGTCCAACAAGCACTGCACCAGCTCGCCGCTGACGGGACCAACACGGTGGCGCTGGGCACCCTGGCCGCCAGTGAGGTGCTGCTGCCCGTGCCTGAGGAGGCTGCCAACGCGGAGGGCGAGGAACCCGGCTCGATCGCGCTGCCTGTCTTCGAGCAGGGCGACGGGCTGCGTCTTGTGCCGGTCTTCACCTCCGAGGAGCGGCTGACCCGCGCGTTGCCGCAGGTGCGCAGCTACCGGACCGTCCCACTTGCCACGCTCAGCCAGGGCTGGCCGGGGGACGATCTGTCGCTGTCGATCGACGCAGGCTCACCCGATACCCTCACCGTCCAGGGCGAGGGCGTACGGGCGCTGGCGACGCTCACCGGAGACTGAAGGCCTCGCGGATCTCGCAGGGAGCGGGCGCTGCTTCGCCATAACCGGCGAGACGGCGCCCGCTCTTTCGTAACGGCCATGCGCAGCGGCCATGCGTAACGACCACGCGTAACGACCACGCGCCCCGCTGTGATGCAGCCCGCACCCTTCACTCGCGGCGCAGTTCGTCGACGACCTCCTGCACGTTGTGGTAGGTCTTGCCGCCCGGCAGTTGGCGCAGCATCTCGGTGAGACCGTCGGGGGCATGCTGTTCGGTCAGGTCGTGGACGAGTCCTCCGCGCTTCGCCGGGAACGCGCTACGCCCCAGGTGCCGGGCGAGCTCGAAGCGCAGCGATACCTCGTCCGGCGGGCGGCCCGAAGGAACGTTGCCCGTCGCGACCTGGGGGTCGTCGTCGGCTCCGGGCTCGGGATCATGCCATTCCTCGACCCTGGTGGGGCGGCCCGAGCGGATCAGCCCTTTCAGCTCGTGCTTCATTTCGTCGTCCTTGTGGAAGCTGAGCCGATCGCTACCTCGCTGCATGACATCCCTCCCGGATTGTCCCGCTAGGTGTATTGCTTCTTACCCGCTCCACGCCGCTCATGCGTTCCCTCATGACCAGGAATACTCAGGAATGCTCGCAAATGCTGCAGGCGCCTCATCTGCGCCTAATCTGGTGGCAGGGGGCGTGGCAGGGACTGCGGCAAAGGAGCGCGCCATGGCCGATCACCTCACTGGTGTGACACCGGAGCTGTTGGACGACCGGAGGTTGATCAAGGAGTTGGAAGCGCTCCACCGGACTCGGCACGACACGCTGCTGTATGGTTCCGCGGAAGCGCTGCGCACCCACAGTGATCGGATGAGCGCTCTCGAAGGGGAGTATCTGCGCCGTCATCCAAGGCGCACCCCACTCGCGGGGCGCACCAGGGAAGGTGCGCGCGCCCGTACCGCCGCACGCCCCGTGGAGGCCTGAGCAGCCGGTTACATCGCCGGCCCGGCAGGTACCATCGAGATCAACCCATCGGTGAGGAACTCCACGACTGCGGGGCCGTCGGCGTCAAGCGCACGCCGCCATGCCCCCGCCACCTCATCCGCTTCCGTCACCCGGATCCCGGTGAGGCCGAGCGAGGCCGCGAAAGCGGCGTAGGAGACATCCGGGGCTTTCCCGACCTCAGGGGCTGTACGGCAGGGGCTGCGCTCGTTCCAGACGCCGATCACCAGCCGCGGGTCCTTCCACGCATCCCGGTACTGTGCCGCCGTGATCAGCTCGGCGAGGCCACTCATCTGCATGGCCTCCTCCCCGACCAGCGCGATCGCCGGCCGGTGAGGACAGGCGAACTTCGCGCCGATGGCGTACGGTACGCCGCTTCCCGTCGACGCCAACGTCCCGGAGAGCGAAGCCCGCATCGTCCCGCGCATCCGCAGATGGCGCGCGTACCAGGTGGCGACAGGACCCGGGTCACAGGTGATGACCGCATCCTCGGGCAGCAGCGGATCCAGCGCGCGCGCCACCAACTCGGGGTTGATCGCCTCCGTCGGCAGCCCGGCGCGCTGTTCCATCTCGCTCTGCCAGCGCTCGGCGTCGGCAATCACCTGTTCTTGCCAGCGGCGGTCGGCCTTGCGCCGCAGCTTGGGCAGCAGTCGCAGCAGCGTGATGCGGGCGTCACCGACGAGGTTCACCTCATAGGGGTATCCCATCCCGACCGTGTGCGGATCGATGTCGATCTGGACGCCGCGCGCTCTCCCGAACGTCGGCAGGTATCGGGTGTAGGGGAAGTCGGAGCCCACCGTCAGCAGCGTGTCGCAGCCGCGCATCAGCTCATACGCCGACCGAGTGCCGAGCATGCCGATCAGCCCGCTGACGCAAGGGAGTTCATCGCTGAGTACGTCCTTGCCGAGCAGCGCCTTGGCTACTCCGGCAGCCAGGACATCGGCTACCTGCTCGACCTCGGCGCGCGCTCCGGCGGCACCCTGTCCGACCAAAATGGCCACTTTACGGCCGGAATTGAGCACTTCGGCGGCGTGTTCAAGTGCGTCACTGTCCGGCATAGGCGCCCACTGTTCGGTGCCGACGCCGACGACGTCCATCGTGAACTCGCGCGCGGAGGGGGCGTAGTCGGCGAACTGCAGCTCCGCCGGGACGATCACGACGGCCGGGCAGCGGCGGCCGTTCGCGGTGCGGATGGCTCGGTCGAGCACATCGGGCAGCCGATCGGGGACGGAGACCGTCTCGAGGAAGTCGGCGGCCACGTCTTTGAACAGGGCGTGCAGATCGACGTCCCGCCGGTACGGGCCGCCCGTCGCGCCGCGGTCGGCGTGGCCGACGATCGTCACCAGCGGCACATGATCGAGTTTCGCGTCGTACATTCCCCCCAACAGGTGGATGGCGCCTGGCCCCGAAGTTGCCGTGCACACCCCCGTCAGACCGCTGAACTTCGCATAGCCCACAGCCTGGAACGCACACGACTCCTCATGGCGGGCCCGGACGAGCCGCGGATCGTTCCCTGCTTTGGGCCAGGCAGTGAGCAGCCCGTTGATCCCCTCGCCGGCATGACCGAAGACGTGGGTGACACCCCACTCCCGCAACCGGGTGAGGATGTGGTCAGCCACTGTGGTACTCATGCGCTGTCCTCGCTGTCCTCGCTGTCCTCGCTGTCCTCGCTGCGCTCGGCTGCGCCTTCGCACGGTGCGCACCTTTCGCTGCGCTCGATTCGCTCGCTCATGGGGCTGCCTCCTCGCCTCCTCCTCGCCTCATACGGCCGGATAACCTCTTCCGGCTCGGGGAAACCTCTGCGGAAGAGACACAGCCTCTACCGCCTCTACCGCCTCTATCGCCGACAAGGCTGTCGTAAGGTCGCCTCTGACCAGCCGTTCAAGGCCGGGCCTTCCCGGCCGATGTCCACCGGAGGTACGGATGCAGCGGACCGCAGCCGGTTTCCGGCCCGCCAAGCCCGCCATCACCGATCCCGGCCTGCCGGTTCCGCCGCTGCTCGCCGAACGGCTCGCGGCTGCGGCGCCGGCCGATGGCGAGCCGCAGCCCGTGGGCGGCGGCCCTGAGGTCCGTACCGCCGCCTGCGGCTACTGGGAGCGGCGTGGGCTGCCCACTCTCCCTGAACGGGTGGTTTTCGGCCCGGGGCCCGGCCCCCTGCTGCTGGCCCTGCTCGCCGCCGCCGGGGGCGACCTGCTGCTGCCCCGACCCGGTCCCGCTTGGTACGAGCCGCAAGCCCGGCTTTTGGGCCGTACCGCGCACTACACCCCCACCCCCTCCGACGGCGGCGGGGTGCCCGATCCCTTCGCCCTGCTGGAGACGGTGCGGCGGGCCAGCGCCGAAGGGAGGGATCCGCGATTGCTGGTGCTTTCCGTCGCCGACGATCCGACTGGCACCGTCACCCCGCCCGAGCTGCTGCACGAGGCGTGCGAAGCGGCGGCCGACGCCGGGCTGCTGATCGTCTCCGACGAGACATACCGCGATGTGCTGCATGATCCGCACACCGTTCTGGTCAGCCCGGCCGAGATGCTGCACGACCACACCGTCGTCCTCGCCGACCTGGGCTCCGGGCTGATGCCGCCCGGCTGGCCCGCCGCCCTTGCCCTCTTCCCGGCGGACGGTCCTGCTGCCGCTCTGCAGGCGCCTGTCATGGACGCCCTTGCCGCCGCACGTGCGGAAGCAGCCGCCCCCGTCTGCGCGGCTGCGGCTCTTGCGCTCACCGAACCGCTCGAGCTGCGCGCGCACGCCGCCGCCGCCAACCGGCTGCACGCTGCCGTGGCGGGAGCCGCCCACCGTGAGCTCACCGCGCGGGGTGCACTGTGCCCGCCCCCACAAGCCGGCTTTCATCTCTATCCCGACTTGACGCCGCTGCGTCCGGCTCTCCAAGCGCACGGCGCGACCCGATCGGATGAGCTGGAGGACCTGTTGCCGGCGTGCCTGAGCGGTCACCGCTTCGGCGAGGACCCGGCGGCGCTGCGCGTCCGCCTCACCACATCCGCGTTCTACGGCAGCACCCCCGCCGAGCGGCGCGCGGCCCTGGAGGCACCGGAGCCTCTGCGGCTCCCGCATGTGGCAGGAGCTTTGACGGAGCTGGGCAGAGCCCTCACCGAACTGACCACCGGCTGACCTGACCCTGCCTGATCATGCTTGATCGTATGGTCCTCGCTGTATGCGGGATCCGCATGATCATCTTGTGGTAAATGCGTGTTTGCCGGTACAACTAAACTTCCGCGACCGGTCTGTGGGGAGGCTTCTCGTGCGTGCCACGCATGTCACCGACCCGGGCGACGAGAACCAACACGACCTGAGGCAGTCTCCATGATTACGCCATCATTGCCACCTGACGACTCGTCATCTATTCCCGATGAAGTCTGGGAGAAATTCCAGCAGGATTCCGAGGCCGCGATCCGGCAGACCGCCCCGAAGGAACCCTCTGCCCGTGCCCGCATGGTGGCCCGCAAACTGCGGGAGCAGGGCCCGGGCCGATCCGAGGGGTGGCGGGCCGGCACTGCCTGGGGCGAGTCGCCGTCGCCGGAGCAGCGCCGCTCGCCACGAGGCCGTTTGTGGCAGCTGACCCGGTCGTTGCTGATGGTGATCGTGGTGGGCGCGATCGTCCTGTTCGCCCTTCACCCCTCCGGTGCGATGTCGCTGCTGCGCGACACTCGGTGACCCAGGGATGTTCTGGAGCTCTACAAGGTCTTCAGAACATTCGTAGTGCCGCCGTAGTGCCGCCGTAGTGCCGCGCGGATGAACTCCGGTGGAATTCACCGTCCCACCACTTCGGATGTACCCTTCACGGCCGTCGCGCTGCCTACGATGAATGACGTGATGTTCCGCCCGCGGACACCCCGCAGCCTGGCCGCTGGGGGAGGAGCGCTTGCCGTAGGAGCGGTGGCCGCGGCTGTGCTCGTACTGTCCGGGCTGCGCACCGGGGCGGAGGGGCAGGACCCCGCCGACGGGCTGCCGCACACCCCCGTCCACATCTCCTCCTCCAAGTGCGGGGACGGGTGGACGCGTCCGCGCGGTGGGCTGCAGGTCTTCGACGTGCGCAACACTTCCGATTCGACCGTCGAGGTCGAGCTGACCGACGCGACAACCGGAAAAGTCCACGGTGAGATCGAGAGCCTCGCCCCGGGCGCCACCCGGCCGCTCCAGGTCACCCTCGGCAACGGCTCCTACGCCTTCACATGCCTCCCCGACGACTCCGACGCGGCCACCGGTGCCACGGTCACGATCAGCGGTTCGCACGCCGCCTCCGGCCCGGCCGTACTGCCCGTCACCGTCCACGACCTCATCCCGCCGGCCATCACATACCAGCAGTGGATCGGCGACCGGATGGGGGATCTGGCGGTCGGCGTCGGGGCACTCAAAGCCGCAATCGACAGCGGCCGACTGGCCGCCGCCCGCAGTGCCTGGCTGCCCGCGCACCTGGTCTATGAGCGGATGGGGGCCGCCTACGGCACCTTCGGCGACGTCGACAAGGCGATCAACGGCACCACAGCGGGACTCGCGGACGGCATCGATGACTCGCACTTCACCGGTTTCCATCGCATCGAGTACGGACTTTGGCATGGACAGTCCGCCACGCAACTGCGCGGGGCCACAACCAAGTTGGCCAGCGATGTCGACCAACTGCGCGCCTCATGGGCGCAGACCCGCATGAACCCGAACGACCTGGGACGGCGTGCTCACGAAATCCTGGAGAACACCTTGCAATTCGAGCTGACCGGCCGCACCGACTACGGCAGCGGCAGCAATCTTGCCACCGCCCGCGCCAACCTCGACGGCACCCGTACCGTACTGGGCTTTCTGCGCCCCCTGCTCACCTCGCGTGACCTCGGACTGACGCAACTCGATGCCCAGTTGGACCAGCTGCAGCGTACCCTCGACTCCTTCACCACCCCGTCCGGGTGGACTCCGCTGGACAAGCTCACCCTCCACCAGCGCGAGCGGATCGACGCGGACCTCTCCGAGTCGCTCGAACAACTCGCGCGGGTGGCGGCAGTTTGTGATGTGCGGAGGACTTCATGAGCGGCGCATCCCTCGCACGTTGTTGGGTGCTGCGAGGGATGGCCGCGGCCGGAGCCGTCGCGCTTGCCGCGACGGGCGGCACACTGGCTGCTGCTGCGCCCGCCGTTGCCCCCGCTCCCGCGTACCAGGGCGCGCATACTGCCACCCCGGTGAAGCACCTTGTGGTGATCTACGACGAAAACGTTTCCTTCGACCACTACTTCGCCACGTACCCGCAGGCGGCGAACACCGACGGCACGCCGTTCACGCCCTCCAAGAACACCCCCAAGGTCAACAACCTTGCGACCGCAGGCCTGTTGAAGCAGAACCCCAACCAGTACGCGCCGCAGCGGCTCTCCTCTTCCCAGGCGATGACCTGCGACCAGAACCACAACTACACACCCGAGCAGTACGCTTACGACGGCGGCAAGGCCGATCAGTTCATCCAGCACACCGACACGGGCAAGTGCACCGGCAATCTCTACGGCGATCCGGGCCTGTCGATGGACTACTACGACGGCAACACCGTCACCGGCCTGTGGAACTATGCCCAACACTATGCAATGAGCGACAACTCCTTCGCCTCGAGCTACGGACCATCCACCCCCGGTGCGCTGGAGCTGGTCTCCGGCCAGACCCACGGCGTGATCTCCACCGCCCCCTCCTCCGGCACCGAGAACCCCCGGCGGACCGCGACCCCGGACCCGCATATCGTGGCCTCCCCGAACGCCAAGGGCATCGGCACGGTCATCACCGACCCGGACCCGGCGTTCGACGACTGCGCCGACAGCAACCACATCAGTGACAACGCCCTCGCCAAGCTGACCGGCAAGAACATCGGCGACCTGCTGGACGCCAAGGGCGTGACCTGGGGCTGGTTCCAAGGCGGCTTCGCACCCAGCAGCCCAGGGAACAGCCGACACGGACAGCACGGCCAATACGCCACGTGCAAGGGCAAGACGCACACCAACGCAGGCGGCGCCGCGGTCGAAGACTACAATGCGCATCACAACCCCTTCGCGTACTACAAGTCCACCGCCAACCCGCACCACCTGTTGCCGAAGAGCATCAACGAGATTGGCCACAACGGGCAGGCAAACCACCAGTACGACCTCAGCGCCTTCGACGCAGTAGCCAAGGCGGGCAAGCTTCCCGCCGTCAGCTTCCTCAAGGCCGCCGCATTCCAGGACGGGCACGCCGGCTATTCCGATCCGACCGACGAGCAGCACTTCCTGGTCAAGGAGATCAACGAGATCGAGCAGTCGCCGCAATGGAAGAACACCGCGGTCATCATCGCCTACGACGACTCCGACGGCTGGTACGACCACGTCTACGCACAGCCACTGAACGGCTCAAAGGACTCCACCAAGGCCTCCGGCGGCAACGCCACCGACAGCCCGGCCTGTCAGGCGGGTCCCGCGCCCATCGGCGGCTACCAGGACCGCTGCGGCCCCGGGCCGCGGCTTCCCCTGCTGCTGATCTCCCCGTACAGCAAGGTCAACGCCGTCGACCACACCCCCACTGAGCAGACCTCGATCACCCGCTTCATCGAAAACAACTGGGGGACCGGCGGGATCGGCGACGCGTCGTTCGACCAGCGGGCAGGCTCGCTGAGCGGCCTGTTCGACTTCAGCCACCCGAACTACCAGCAGGTGCTGCTGAACAGCAACGGCGCGGTTGCCTCGGTCAAGCCCATCCCCGCCGCGCAGATGAGCGCAGCCGACAACAGCGACCACAACGCCCCGAGCCCCGCCGACTTGGCGACGCAGCAGTTCGCCGAGACCAGCTCGTCCTCCCTGACCCTGCCGGTGGGTCTCGGCGCCGCCGCGATCCTCGCCGCCGCAGCTGCGGGCCTCGCGTATCGGGCGCACGCGGGCCCGTCGCCGGGCGCTGCCTGGCGATCTGCGCGATCGACGTCCTCGCCGACGGGACCCTGATCGGCATCTACGGGCTTCTGCTCAGCATTTAACCGACGCAAAGGCTGTGGGGTGCCCGGCCTGGGCGGTGATGATCTCATCGCCCTTTTGGGGGAACTGAAGCGGCGTCCTATCCGTCACACAGGTATGAAGAAACGTTCATTTGCGCCCACCGCTGCAGCGGCCATAGCCGCCGGTGTGCTCCTCACCGGAGTCTGCGGCTACGGAAACTTCGCCACCACCACGAGCAATGTCGCCGACCGGATCGCGAGCCCCGCTGGCCCGGGCACATCCATAGATCCCGGCGGCCCGATGCAGCCCGCGCCCACACCGAGGATCAGCAAGCAGCCGATCGATCAGCCGGTCACGGCCCAGGGCCGTACGCTCACCACCAAGGCCGTCGCCGGCGGCTGCCGGACGGCGCAGCTCGTCTCGCAGGAAACCCCGACCACCGTCACTCTCACCATACTTGTGACGAACCATCAAAAACCTGGTGAGCTGTGCTCATTTATCGCCATGCTCACCCCGGTGTCGACGACGCTGAAAGCACCGCTGGGCTCCCGTCAGTTGATTGACGGCGCGACTGGCAAGCAGTTGCCCGCTCCCCAGTAGTCCTCCTCAGCAGCCCTTGTGAGCGAGCGTCAGGGGCCGGCCGGGCCTGGCCCGGCCCGGCCGGTGCCCTGGACAATCACTGTGTCGCCGACGCGTGAGAAGTCGAAGAAGCGGCGGGCGTCCGCCGTGGACAGGTGGATGCATCCGTGCGAGGTGTCGGCGGTACCGATCTGCGAATCCCACGGCGCCGCGTGGACGAAGACACCTCCCGAGGTGAGCCGCACGGCCCAATGCACCATCAAGTCGTAGTAGCCGGGGCTGCGCGGGTTGCAGGTGATGTTCACGCTGCAGGAGGTCATCTCGACCACCGCGTCCTTGCCGAGGACGTGGAAAGTCCCGGACGGAGTGCGGAAGCCGGGTTTGCCGAAGCTCACCGGGAACGTCATCGCCGTCCTGCCGTTGTCGGTGACGCGCATGGTGTGGGTCGTGGCGTCGATCATCGTGACATGACCCGTGGTGACCGGGTCGCTGCGATATGTCGTCGCAGCCGTTGTCGAAGCCGCCAGTACGGCTGCCAGGGCGCCGGATAGCGCGGTGCGCCGAATCGTTCGAAGGCGAATCGTTCGAAGGCGAATCGTTCGAAGTCGCTGCTGTGCCATGTCCGATCACCGTCCCTGTGCTCCGGGGCCAGGCGCTGATCTTCCTTGATTCAGCGTATGCGCAGCGCGGCGGTGCCGCCGCCCGAGCGGCGGCACCGCCGCATCCATGCTCAGCTCCAATCGAAGGTGCCCGGCTCCGGGCCGAGCCGGTTGCCCTTGTCCAGGGCGCCGAGGGCGGCCAAGTCCTCGCCGTCGAGTTCGAAGCCGAAGATGTCGAAGTTCTCGGCGATTCGGGACGGGGTCACGGACTTCGGGATGACGATGTTGCCGAGTTGCAGATGCCAGCGCAGCACGATCTGAGCCGGAGTCCTGCCATGCTTGCCCGCGATCTTGCCGATCACTGGGTCATGGAGCAGCCCCTTGCCCTGGCCCAGCGGCGACCACGCCTCGGTAGCGATGCCGTGCTCCGCGCCGAATGCGCGCAGCTCGCTCTGGGCGAAGTCCGGGTGGAGCTCGATCTGGTTGACGGCCGGGACGATCTCAGTCTCGTCCATCAGCCGCCGCAGATGGGCCGACTGGAAGTTGGAGACGCCGATCGCCTTGGCGCGCCCACTGCGGTGGATTTCTTCGAACGCCCGCCAGATGGTGAGGTAATCGTCACGCATCGGACGAGGCCAGTGGACCAGGTACAGATCCACGTAGTTGAGGCCCAGTCTGGACAGTGAGGCGTCGAACTCGCGCTGCACACTGTCCCGCGTCCACGTCTCGGACGCGCTGTTCCACAACTTGGTGGTGACGAAGAGCTCCTCACGAGCGATGCCGGAAGCCGCGAGCGCCCTGCCGGTTCCTTTCTCGTTGCGGTATATGGCGGCGGTGTCGATGCTGCGATAGCCTTCCCGCAGTGCC
This sequence comes from Streptomycetaceae bacterium, assembly GCA_019243445.1. GTDB lineage: Bacteria > Actinomycetota > Actinomycetes > Streptomycetales > Streptomycetaceae > Streptantibioticus_B. Next base: position 28,143 of record JAFAUH010000188.1, read on the forward strand.
GTGGCGACGGCATCGGCCGCTTCCGCGTCCGTCATCTGCCAGACGCCGAAGCCGAGCTGCGGGATATGCACCCCGTTGTTCAGGGTGATGAAGGGGGCCTTGCTCACGAGCGGTGGTTTCCTTGTCTCGTCGTTGCCCAGCAGATACAAAATCTGATGCTAACGCCGTAACAAGCGCTCCACCTTTACGTACCAGGTCATCCTGGAAGAGGCGGGGCGGGGGCGGTCACGTTTTTCGCAGGTTGCTTTTTTCGGGGCTTCCGATCGCTACGGTGAACATGTCGGTGACGAACGTGAGTGGATCAACCTCGAGCCCCAGCCAGTGAACGGGTTCACAAAGACCGTGGCGTCCCGCAGGCTGTAAAGCATGCTGCGCCTGAAGATGCCGTCCTGGCTGCCCCTCGACCCGTACATACTCGTGCTGGTCATAACGGTGGCCCTCGCGGCGCTGGTGCCCGCCGAGGGCGCTGCCGCGCCTGTGGCCGACGAGGCGGCGAGCCTCGCCATCGGACTGCTGTTCTTCCTCTACGGCGCCAGGCTCTCCACCCGCGAGGCGGTGGCCGGGATGGGCCACTGGCGGCTGCACCTCACTGTGCTGGTGAGTACCTTCGTGCTCTTCCCGCTGCTCGGGCTCGCTGCGCGCGGGCTCGTTCCCTATGTGCTGACCCCGCAGCTTTATACCGGACTGCTTTATCTGTGCATCCTGCCGTCGACGATCCAGTCGTCGATCGCTTTCACCTCGATTGCGCGTGGAAATGTATCCGCAGCTATATGTGCGGGTACGTACTCCAACCTGATCGGTATGATCGGCACCCCCGTACTCGCCGGGCTGGTACTGCACTCCACTGGCGCCGGCTTCTCCGGCCACGGCCTGCTCGGCATCGCACTTCAGCTGCTCATGCCCTTCGTCGCCGGGCAGTTGCTGCGGCGCTGGATCGGTGGCTTCGTCGCACGGCACAAGAAGGCACTCGGGTTCGTCGATCGCGGATCGATCCTGCTCGTCGTCTACACGGCGTTCAGCGAGGGGATGGCGCGCGGCATCTGGCACCAGGTGACCGCGGTCAGGCTGCTCGAACTGGTCGGCGTCGAAGCGGTGCTTCTCGGCCTCGTCCTCACCCTCACCAGCACGGCCTCGCGGTGGCTCGGCTTCCACCGCGGCGATCGGATCGCCATCGTCTTCTGCGGTTCGAAGAAGAGCCTGGCGGGCGGCCTGCCGATGGCCAGCGTGCTCTTCGGTGCCCAGGCCGGACTCCTCGTCCTGCCGCTGATGCTGTTCCACCAGATGCAGTTGATGGTCTGCGCGGTGATAGCAAAGCGTTGGTCAACTGATGCCGGGGACGGTGGGGCAGGTAGCCTGCCATGGAAGCAGTCATCGTCCCCTGCCGCTCAGGCCCGTCCCACCCACGCATGACTCCACGCATACACGCATGACACGCTTGAGGAGCAAACCGTGATCCGCGACCTGTTCACCCCGACCCATCTGCTGATTGTGGTGCTCGCCGCGATCGTGCTCTTCGGCGCCAAGCGGCTGCCCGACACGGCCCGCCAGCTGGGCAAGTCGCTGCGCATCCTCAAGGCGGAGACCAAGGCGCTGCGCGACGAAACGCCGCCGGGCGAGCAGCGCACCGTGGCCGGCGAGGTCGTCGGTCCCGGCGCGGAGCGGCAGGCGCACTCTGAGCCAGGGCCGCAGGCACAGGCCCGCTGACGGCAGCGAGCCGGATCAGGCGCTGTGCGGCGTCGCCGCTGTAGGCAGCGTGATCCGGTGTTCACCCGCATAGATGTTCATCGATGTCCCGCGCAGAAAGCCGACCAGCGTGAGCCCGCTCTGGGCGGCCAGGTCGACGGCGAGCGACGACGGTGCGGAGACTGCGGCCAGTACAGGGATCGCGGCCATCACCGCTTTTTGGGCGAGCTCGAACGAGGCACGCCCGGAGACCAGCAGGATCTTGTCGGAGAGAGGGAGCAGCCCCTGCTGCAGGGCGCGTCCGACCAGTTTGTCCACCGCGTTGTGACGGCCCACGTCCTCGCGTATGTCGACCAGTTCCCCGTCCGCCGTGAACAGCGCGGCGGCGTGCAGGCCCCCGGTCCGCTCGAAGACGCGCTGCGCGGCGCGCAGCCGGTCGGGGAGGGCGGCCAGTAGCTCCGGGGTGAGCCGGAGGCCAGGAGCGTCGGAAACGGTCCAGCGGGCGGTGGTCCGGACGGCATCGAGGCTGGCCTTGCCGCACAGGCCACAAGACGATGTGGTGTACACGTTTCGTTCGAGCGTGATGTTGGGCAGCGGCACACCCTCGGCGAGCCGGACGTCCACCACGTTGTACGTGTTGGAGCCGTTCTCGGTTGCACCCCCGCAGTAGACGATCGCGGCGAGCTCCTCGGCCGTCCCGATCACACCCTCGCTGACCAAGAACCCCGCAGCGAGCGCAAAATCGTCACCGGGAGTGCGCATGGTGATCGCCAGCGGCCTGCCGCCCAGACGGATCTCCAGGGGTTCCTCGGCGACCAGAGTGTCCGCACGGTGACTGGCCGCGCCGTCCCTGATCCGCAGTACTCGGTGTCGCTCGGTGACCCGCCCCATGATCATCATTCCCCGGCTGTGTGATTGCCGCCTACAGGCATTGTCCTGCATGGTCGCGCGCGGACGGCACCGCTGTCCGCGCTGATCCACGCCGATCCGCAGCGGATACCCAGGTGAAACGTGCTGCGAATCCTTGGTATCGTTGCTTCTGTCGCCGCGGGGAACCGCGGCGTGGACCCGGTCCGGGTGGCGGAATGGCAGACGCGCTAGCTTGAGGTGCTAGTGCCCTTTATCGGGCGTGGGGGTTCAAGTCCCCCTCCGGACACTTACTATACATACATGTGTAAGAGGGATGTGACCCGACGGTCACGCCCCTCTTTTTCCTATCAAGGGTGAGAGCGAGACCGAAACTCTCGTATACGGGCGGTGCGCAGGACCTCGGCAGCGTTGCCTGTGGCATGGATGAGGCCGACGGGCTGGTCGCGAGGGTGACCCAAATGGCCTCGCCGAAGTTTGTGAAGCAACTCCGGAGGCTACACGGTAGTCGCGTCGGCAGCGCCGTGTCCCGTCACGCTGCCGCTGGGCACCCAATCTGTGAGGGGCTCTTAGGAGGGGCGATGCCGCAACTTGGCCAGGAAACTCGTCAAGAGCTGCTGGGCGCTGCAAAAAATCCACGTGTTGCCATGGGGAAGAAAATCAGGAATTACCTGACCACCACCGATCACAAGACGATCGGCAATATGTACCTCGTCACCTCCTTCGGGTACTTTTTGTTTGCTGGCGGCCTGGCGATGTTGATGCGTGCGGAACTGGCCCGACCCGGACTGCAATTCCTGAGTAATGAGCAGTACAACCAGTTTTTCACGATCCACGGCACCGTCATGATGCTGCTGTTCGCCACCCCGACCTTCACCGGTTTTGCGAACGCTGTTATGCCCTTGCAGATCGGTGCTCCCGACGTAGCGTTCCCCCGCCTGAACGCTCTGACGTACTGGATGTTCCTGTTCGGTGGTCTCATGGTCATCTCAGGATTTGCCGTCCCTGGCGGGGCGGCTTCCTTCGGCTGGTTCGCCTACGCACCGCTCAATGAATCGCTCCACACACCTGGCGCCGGTGGCGACCTGTGGGCGATGGGCCTGGTAACGGCAGGCTTGAGCACGACTTTGGGATCAGTCAACTTCATCGCCACCATTGTGTGCCTGCGTGCGCCGGGCATGACGATGTTCCGGATGCCGATCTTCACCTGGAACATCCTGCTTACTTCCGTCCTGGCCCTGCTTGCCTTCCCTGTGCTGACGGCTGTTCTGCTGTGCCTGGAGGCGGATCGGAAGTTCGGGTCTCACGTCTTTGACGCCGCAAACGGTGGAGCGATCCTGTGGCAGCACCTGTTCTGGTTCTTCGGGCATCCTGAAGTCTATATTGTTGCCCTGCCGTTCTTCGGCGTGGTCACGGAGATCATCCCGGTCTTCAGCCGCAAACCGGTCTTCGGCTACGTCGGCATGGTCGGCGCGACCATCGCTATCACCGTACT
>JAFAUH010000217.1 GCA_019243445.1 Streptomycetaceae bacterium
GGAGGTCGACGAGCTGCAGCTGAAGCGGATCGCGTTGGCCCGGGCGAAGGTCCGGCGCCGCGTGTGGGCCCTGCTTGAACGGCGGGAGGAGGGATTCCCCTGGATCACCGTGAACGGCAGGCCGCTTGAGGGCTGGACCGTCATCGATTCCGACGCCACCGCGGTGGCCTGCGCCTCGGAGAAGGAGGGCGCGGCCGGGTCGTTCACCAGCGGCGACCCGCGTACGCAGCGTCAGCGTACGCGCACAGGTGGTGGACAGTACACATCACCCGGCGTGACGATGAAGCAGAGCCAGAAGCGGTGCGGCGAGGCGGGTACACCGGGAAGCCATGATCGACGCCGGATCGCCGAGGCTGACCGTCCGGCACGACGCACCACGTCGCGCTGCGCCAGTGGCCCATGGCCGGCATCCGGGCCAGCCACGATCGATACCTTCACCTGGCGCCGAGCCCACGCAGGAACAAGATCAATCCCGTAGACTTTTCGGGGACTCTCAGCTCTGTCCGGGGGACTTTCCGGGGACTTTGAGCCGCACAAACGGGCAAGGGCCGGAAAGCCCGGAAAGGGCCTCCGACGCAGGCCAGAGGCCCTTTCCGGGGCAAAGTCGCAGGTAGCGGCGGACGAGTCGGCCTGTACGCCGGGGGGGTGCGTTGCTTCTTGAGTGAGCTGCGTGTCTGCTGACGGTCCGTCTCGTTGCGGAAGCTGGTTGATCAGTGAGGCGATCACGCTGCGCTGTGTCTCACCTTGGCTCTTTAATCCTCGGCGGGCTCGGGACTCGTCGGCATGACCGGGGAGACGACAATGGTGCCGATGCGGTTGCGGCGTCCCGAGGGCGACTCCGCTGTGAGACGCAGCGCCGTCGGGGCGTGCGGCGCACCGGAGGGTGAGGCGTCCTCGGGCAGTTCGACGACGGTGGTGGCGCCGGGGATCGGTACCCAGCCGAGCGACTTGGCGAGCAGGCCGCCGACGGTCTCGACGTCCTCGTCGTCGAGCGCGACCCCGTACAGGTCCCCGAGGTCGCCGATGTCGAGGCGTGAGGTGACGCGGTACTTGCCGTCGCCGAGTTCCTCGATCGGGGGGAGCTCGCGGTCGTATTCGTCGGTGATCTCACCGACGATCTCCTCGAGGATGTCCTCGATGGTGACGATACCGGCTGTTCCGCCGTACTCGTCGATGGCGACGGCGACGTGGTTGCGGTCTTTTTGCATCTCACGCAGCAGGTCGCCGGCGTTTTTTGTGTCGGGGACAAAGGTGGCGGGCCGCATCACGGTGGCGACCGGGTCGGTCTCGGAGTCGCGGTTGATGTGCACTCTGCGGGCCAGGTCCTTGAGGTAGACGACTCCAAGGACATCGTCCTCGTTCTCGCCGGTGACCGGGATGCGCGAGAAGCCACTGCGCAGTGCGAGGGTGAGCGCCTGGCGGAGGGTCTTGGAGCGCTCGATCATGACAAGGTCGGTGCGCGGCACCATCACCTCGCGCACGATGGTGTCGCCGAGTTCGAAGACCGAGTGCACCATGCGGCGCTCCTCGTCCTCAATGAGCGAGTCCTTCTCTGCAAGGTCGACCAGCGCCCGCAGCTCCGCCTCGGAGGCGAACGGACCTTGGCGGAAGCCCTTCCCGGGCGTCACGGCGTTACCGATGAGGATCAGCAGCTTGGGGATCGGCCCCATGATCCCGGCGAGCGGCATCAGCACGTACGCAGCCGCAGTGGCGGTGCTGAGCGGGTGCTGGCGGCCGATGGTGCGTGGTGAGACGCCCACGGCGACATAGCTGACGAGCACCATCACGCCGATGGCCACCAGCAGCGCCTGCCAGGTTTGGGGGAAGGAGCGCAGACTGGCCACGGTGATCAGCACCGCCGCCGCCATCTCACAGGCGATGCGCAGCAGCAGCGCGACGTTGAGGTAGCGGGTCGGGTCGGAGGTGACGGCAAGCAGCTTGGCGCTGCCGCGTCGCCCGGCTCGCACCGCCTCCTCGGCGCGGAAGCGAGAGGTGCGGGCGATGCCGGCCTCTGCGCATGCCGCGAGCCAGGCGAGGACGACCAGCAGGACACTTGCGATGATCATGACCCTCATGGCGTGCTCATCAATGGAGGGTCGGGGCCGGTGAGGGCCCTTCGAGGCCGCGTTCGGCGCGCCAGTCGTCGAGAATCGCCTTCTGCAGGCCGAACATCTCGGCCTTCTCGCTCGGCTCCTCGTGGTCGTAGCCGAGTAGGTGGAGCACGCCGTGGATGGTGAGCAGTTGGAGTTCCTCGTCCATCGTGTGCTTCGTCGGCGCGGCCTCGCCCTGCTTCTTGGCGACCTCGGGGCAGAGCACGATGTCACCGAGCAGCCCCTGGGGGGGGTCGGCGTCGTCCTTGCTGGGTGGACGCAACTCGTCCATCGGGAAGGACATCACGTCGGTGGGTCCTGGCAGGTCCATCCACTGGCGGTGCAGGTGTTCCATGGCGGCGGTGTCCACGGCGATCACCGAGAGCTCGGAGAGGGGGTGGATGCGCATGCGCTGGAGGGCGTAGCGGGCGGCGTCGAGTAGCGACGGTTCGTCGATCTCCCAGCCGGACTCGTTGTTGACGTCGATCGCCATAGTGCGGGTGGTTACTTTCCTCTGTGGCTGGGGTCGTGGGCGTGGGGGTGACGGGAGTCGGCGCGCCGGTTGTCGCGGGAACCGTGGTTGTCGCGGGAGCCGCGGGAGCCGTGGCCGTCGTGGCTCTGCAGACTGTCATATGCCTCATAGGCGTCGACGATCCGGCTCACCAGCTTGTGGCGGACTACGTCCGTGCTGGTCAAGCGGGAGAAGTGCACGTCCTCGACGCCTTCGAGGATCTCGATGACCTGGCGCAGGCCGCTCTTGGTGCTGCCGGGCAGGTCGATCTGTGTGATGTCACCGGTGATGACAATCTTGGAGTCGAAGCCGAGCCGGGTGAGGAACATCTTCATCTGCTCGGGGCTGGTGTTTTGTGCCTCGTCGAGGATGATGAACGCGTCATTCAACGTACGGCCACGCATGTATGCCAGCGGGGCGACCTCGATCGTGCCGTTGGCCATCAGCCGCGGGATGGAATCAGGGTCGATCATGTCGTGCAGCGCATCGTAGAGCGGGCGCAGATATGGGTCGATCTTCTCGTAGAGCGTTCCGGGCAGGAAGCCGAGCCGCTCGCCGGCTTCGACGGCGGGACGGGTGAGGATGATCCGGTTGACCTGCTTGGACTGCAGGGCCTGCACCGCCTTGGCCATGGCCAGGTAGGTTTTGCCGGTGCCGGCCGGGCCGATGCCGAAGACGACGGTGTGCTTGTCGATCGCGTCGACATAGCGCTTCTGGTTGAGCGTCTTGGGGCGGATAGTGCGGCCTCGGGCGGAGAGGATGTTCTGGGTGAGCACCTGGGAGGGTGTCTCGGTGTGCGCCGCACCGCTCACCTCCGCGCGGCCGTTCTGCCGGAGCATGGCGATCGACCGCTCCACTGCGTCTTCCGTCATCGGTGCGCCGGTGCGCAGCACCAGCATCATCTCATCGAAGAGGCGCTGTACGAGAGCAACTTCGCCGGCTTCCCCGGCAGCGCTGACCTCATTGCCGCGGACATGGATGTCGACGGTCGGGAACGCCCGTTCGATCACGCGCAACAGCGAATCACCCGATCCCAGGACTGTGACCATGGGGTGCTTGGCCGGTACGACGAAATGGGCGCGCGCCTGCGTTTCCTGCCTGTCTGTCTGAGTCATGGGCCGGCTCTGAGGCCTACTGGTCCCGCCTTCGGTGCTCGACATGCCGGTGAGGGCCTGGGGTTCAAGGGTACGACGGGAGGAGGGCGGGGCCCGAGCGTTTTTGCAGGCAGGTTTTCCTTTACGGCGGGTTCACTGCAGGCTCAGGAGCGGATCACGGGTGTCGGAAGCCGATGGTCGGGACCGCGCGGCGCAGCGGCCAGGGGCGGGCGGCCGTGGGGAGGAGGTCGTCGAGGAAGGCGTAGCGACGCAGCGCCTCACGGTCTTGGTCGTCGTATGCCTTGGCGTGCTGCCACCAGTGGGCGATCTCGATCCAGCTGGGTGCGGAGAGGGAGCCGCCGAACTCCTGGACCGACAAGGCAGCAGTCAAACTCGCGAAGGCGAGGCGATCGGCGAGCGGCCAGCCCGCCAGGGAGCCGGTGACGAATCCGGCGACGAAGACATCACCCGCGCCGGTCGGGTCGAGCACCTCGACGTTGAGGGCCGGCACCTGGGCGGTCTCGCCGGCCGCCGAGTCGACCGCGTAGGCGCCCTGGTCACCCAGGGTTACCACGGCAAGCGGTACGAGCTCGGCGAGCCTGCTGGCGGCTTCGCGCGGGCTGTCGGTGCGCATGTAGCGCATCGCCTCCACCGCGTTGGGCAGGAAGGCGTCACAGTGCCGCAGGTCGGCGAGGTCGCCAGGGTCCCAGCAGCCGGTCTCGTCCCAACCGACATTGGCGAAGATACGGCTGCCGCGCCCGGCAGCGAGCGCGATCCACTCCCGAGGGGGCCCGCCCGGCTCCAAGGTGGCCACGCAGGCGCGGGAGGGGGGCGGGCACTGCGGCGCAGGCTCTTCGGGCGGCGGTGCTTCGTGACCGTGGCTGACCATGGTCCGTTCGCCCTCATACGCCATGGAGACGGTGACTGGCGAGTGCCAGCCGCGGACTGTACGGGAGTGCGACAAGTTGATGCCCTCGTCACGTTCCAGGCTCTCCCAGCAGTAGTCGCCGTACATGTCGTCGCCGAAGGCCGCTGCGAGGGAGGTGCGCAGGCTCAGGCGGGCGAGGGCGGTGGCCATGTTGGCGATCCCGCCGGGGCTGGAGCCCATGCCTCTGGCCCACGATTCGGTGCCGCGTACGGGCGCACTGTCCAAACCGGTGAAGATGATGTCGAGGAAAACAGTCCCCGTCAGATACACATCTGTCGCCGGATCACCTTCGGAGCGGATCGCAGCGAGCGGGTCGAGGACAGGACGGTCCGACACGGAACGTTCTCCTTCCGTTTCTTTCCTTCCCCCAGTCCCTCCAGATGCGACAAGTTCACCACAAACAGATAGGGAAAGCGGTGATGTCATGAAGCTCACGATTCTCGGCGGCGGAGGTTTCCGGGTGCCACTGGTGTACCGGGCGCTGCTCGCGGACTCCGCCTCGGGCTCGCCGGGTGCCTGCGAGGAGCTCGTGCTGTACGACATCGACCGGGCACGGCTGAAGGTGATCGCCTCTGTCCTCGCGGCGCAGGCGGGGGGCATGGCGCGGGCGCCCATGGTGCGGATCGCGGAAAGCCTGGACGATGCGCTGCGCGATACGGACTTCGTCTTCTCGGCGATCCGGGTGGGCGGCATGGCGGGCAGGGCGTGTGACGAGCGGATCCCGTTGGCGGAGGGCGTGCTGGGCCAGGAGACGGTGGGCGCGGGCGGAGTGCTGTACGGGCTGCGGACGCTGCCGGTGGCGGTGGCAATCGCCGAACGCGTGGCCGCGGTGGCACCCGAAGCCTGGGTGATCAACTTCACTAACCCGGCGGGGATGGTGACCGAAGCGATGTTGCGCGTTGTGCAACAAAGGGGCTTGCGGTCAAAGGGCGTGGGCGGCGGGCGTGTGATCGGGATCTGTGACTCGCCGGTGGGTCTGGTGCGGCGCGCCGCGCGGGCGGCGGGTGCGGATCCGGATGGCGTCTCGTACGACTACGTGGGCCTCAACCACCTCGGCTGGCTGCGGCGCCTGACAGCCGCGGACGGCCGGGAGTTGCTGCCGTCGCTGCTCGCCGACGACGGGGCGCTCGGGTCGTTCGAGGAGGGGCGATTGTTCGGAGCGGAGTTGCTGCGCACACTCGGCTCGATCCCCAACGAATACCTGCACTACTACTACTTCACCCGTGAAGCGGTCGTGGCGGCCCGTGCGGCGGAGGCGACGCGCGGGGAGTTCCTGGCGCGACAGCAGGCAGCCTTCTTCGCCGAGGCCGCGGCAACGGATCCGGCCGGTGCGTACGCCGCCTGGGAGCGGAGGCGGCTGGAGCGCGAGGAGACATACATGGCGGAGAGCCGGCAGGCGTCGGGCGGCTGGCAGCGCGACGCCCAGGATCTGGAGGGCGGTGGCTACGATCGGGTGGCGCTGGCCCTGATGCGGGCGATCACGCGGGGCGAGCGTATCCGGCTGATTGTGAACGTTCCGAATGGCACGACAGTCCCGGCATTGGACGCGGACGCCGTCATCGAGGTCCCTTGCGAGGTGGACGCCGACGGCGCCAGGCCGTTGTCGCCGGCTGCGCCGGACGGGCACCAGGCCGGCTTGATGCTGTCGGTCAAGGCAGTCGAGCGAGCAACGATCGAGGCGGCGGTGAGCGGTTCGCGCCGCGCCGCATTGCGCGCTCTGGCCCTCCACCCGCTCGTCGACTCGGCGGCGGTCGCCTCCCGCATCCTGGAGCGAGCGGCGGTGCCCGAGCACAGTCGTCCGTGGACCTCTTGAATGCCGTGAACGTGTGGGCCTCGACCTCGGCCAGGTACGTCCCGCGTTCCACCTCGTCGAGGATTTTACCGCTGGTGACGAGCAAGAATTCCGAAAGGCCGGGATTCTGAGGGAATTTGGCGAGGTTGCTGCGGATGACGATTATCGCTCTGCGGCCGCTCTGCATTTCCCGGCGCCTGACTTGTCGGTAGTCTATGGAATGATTAGCCGCAGAGCGATCGGCAGGGAGATGCATGGCCCGCATGAGTCTGCGCGAAGTGGAGGCGCTCGCGATACGAGCACATGCCTCACAGGTCGACAAAGCAGGAAAACCATATATTCGGCATCTCGCTGCCGTGGCCAGGAGCGTCATCGAACACGGAGGAACGGACGAACAGGTTGCCGCGGCGTGGCTGCATGACGCGATCGAGGACGGGACATTGTCACGGGAGTGGCTGGACGAGGCTGCGCTGGCACCGGAGACGAAGGAGATCGTACTGGCGGTGACCAAACAGCCCGGAGAATCTCTCGAGAAATATGCCGCACGGATACTCGAAACCCCCGGAGCCTTGCTGGTAAAGCAGGCGGATTTGGCGCATAACGCCGATCCAGAGCGGTTGGCCATGCTTGATCGTGCAACTCGGGAGCGGCTTACCGCGAAATATGCCCGCATGTACGGTTTGCTCGGATTGGCGTAATGAAATAATGACGCAATGGCGTAATAGTGTGGGATTTCAGCAGTCAGCTAGGAAAACTGGAATCCCTGGCCATTCGACGGCAGCGGTGACGGGACGCACTGCTGCGCTGTCTGCGCTGATGTGTACGGAAGGCGCCCTCAACGACGCTTGGGGAGCGGGATGCGATCCAGATCGCGGGCAATGGTGAGCTCACCCGCGAACCCCCCCTCGCGCGCTTGGCGTTCGAAGTCGGCAGGGTCGGCATAGCGCTGGGAGAAGTGGGTCATCACCAGGTGGCGGACGCCGGCGAATGCGGCCACCCGCGCTGCCTGACCCGCCGTCAGATGACCGTGTTCACTCGCGAGCGGTTCGTCCTCGTCGAGGAAGGTCGATTCGATGACCAGGAGGTCGCAGCCGGCCGCCAGGTCGAAGACCGCGTTGCACAGCCGGGTGTCCATGATGAACGCAAAGGACTGGCCGGTCCGCGGCTCACTGACGTCTTCGAGGAGCACGCCGCGCAGTTCGCCCTCGCGCTGCAGGCGGCCGATGTCCGGTCCTTCGATGCCGAGTGCCGCGAGCCGCTCGGGCAGCATCCGGCGGCTGTCCGGTTCGACGAGGCGGTAACCGAAGGATTCCACGGGGTGGTCGAGCCTGCGTGCGCAAAGGGTGAATGCGGGCGGGGACGGCAGCACACCGTCGTCCTCCACCGGTGCCTCGTGCAGGATCACTGTTTCTTTGTATACGGAGGCGTACCGCAGCCGTTCGAAGAAGCGCTGGCCGCTCGCCGGGTAGTGGGCCGTGATCGGATGCGGGACGCGGTCGAGGTTGATGCGCTGGATGACACCGGCGAGGCCCAGGCTGTGGTCGCCGTGGAAGTGGGTGACGCAGATACGGGTGAGGTCGTGAGCGGTGACCCCTGCGTGCAGCATCTGGCGCTGGGTGCCTTCGCCGGGATCAAAGAGGATGCCTTCCGCGTCCCACCGCAACACATAACCGTTGTGGTTGCGGTGGCTGGTCGGCACCTGGCTTGCGGTGCCGAGCACGATCAGCTCGCGTACGGACAACTTCCCTACCGTTCCTTGGCAGTGCACAGGAGCGAACCCGCACACTGGCATGCCCCGAACGGTCTCGGGCGCACTGGTCTCCGGCGTACTCATCCCCGGGGCAGCGACACGCATCCCGTGCGTGGTCCGATCCTGGGAGGCCAGTTCCCTGCACGACCTGGCCAAGTGGCTACGGCCAAAGGCGACGGGGAGGTCCCCAACCATCTCTCCGGTGGAGAGGGAGCCCCGCACGCTGGCGCCGTACCCGGCGTCCCAGATCGCGAAAACAACACTACCCAGCCGCCCTGCCATCGCAGTAAGCCAACGGCTCATAATTCACCCAACCGAGCTACTACACGCTCATAGGCACTCAGCTGGCAGCAGCTAGCTACCCCGGAGGCCAGTCGAAGCCGCGGCCGCCGAGGACGTGGGCGTGCGCGTGCCATACGGTCTGGCCGGCGCCGCTGCCGGTGTTGAAGACGATGCGGTAGCCGGTGCGGTCCACCTTGTCCTCGGCTGCGACCGCGCCCGCCTCCCGCAGTACGTCCGCGCACAGCTCAGGAGCCTGCTCGGCGAGGGCCCGGGCATCGGGGTAGTGGGCCTTGGGGATGACGAGGATGTGTGTGGGCGCCTGCGGGTTGATGTCGCGGAAAGCGACCGTGGTCTGCGTCTCCCGGATGATCGTCGCAGGGATGTCCCCCTTCACGATCTTGCAGAACAGGCAGTCGGCCTGCGGTTCTCCCGCCACAGCGGCGTCTCCCTTGTGGGTATGTGCACTACGGTCGCATGCTACCTGTCGCGGCCCGGCCCCTGGCGCAAGCGCACGGCGGGATGACGACGGCAGCGTCAGCGCGCGTCAAGGAGCTTAGGACGCGCAGAGGAATAAACCGTCGGCGAGCACCTCAGCTGAGCTGCGGTGTCAAGATCCAGAACACGCAAGTTATTCCTCTGCGCGTGCTTACGACCTGAGGAGCAATAGGGAGCGGGCTCCCTATTGCTCCCCGCTGTCGTTACGGTCGGGTCGGTGGGGTCTTCGGCGGTGTGGCGGCGAGGGCTTCGAGGGCCAGGGCGATTGCCGCGTCGAGTTGGCGGTCACGGCCGGCGGCCCAGTCCTGCGGCGCTTGGACCACCTCGATGTCGGGGTCGACACCGTGGTTCTCCACACCCCAGCCGTAGCCTTCAAGCCAGAAGGCGTACTTGGGCTGGGTGACGCTTGTGCCGTCGACGAGTTCGTAGCGGTGGTCGATACCGATGACGCCGCCCCAGGTGCGGGTGCCGACGACCGGGCCGATGGAAAGCGCCTTGATCGCCGCGTTGATGATGTCGCCGTCGGAGCCGGAGAATTCGTTGGCGACGGCGACGACCGGGCCGCGCGGCGCGTCCAGTGGATAACTCATCGGCTGCCTGCCGCGCGCCAAGTCCCAGCCGACGATCCGCCTGGCCAGTTTCTCGACGACGAGTTGCGAGGTGTGACCGCCGCGATTCTCCCGCACGTCGACGACAAGCGCCTCCCGGGCCACTTCGATGCGCAAGTCCCGGTGGAGCTGCGCCCAACCGGAGCCGACCATGTCCGGCACATGCAGATAGCCGAGCCGTCCCCCGGACTGGCGGTGTACGTAGGCACGGCGCTCCCGCACCCAGTCGTGATAGCGCAGCGGCTCCTCGTCGGCGAGCGGGACGACGACGACCGCCCGCGCTTCGCCGCCGGCCATCTCGACGGTCAGTTCGACGGGCTTGCCCGCGGTGCCGATCAGTAGCGGTCCGGGGCCCACAGCCGGGTCGATGGGATGGCCGTCGACGGCAAGGATGGCGTCCCCGGCCCGTACGGCGACGCCAGGTGCGGCGAGCGGGGAGCGTGCCTGCGGGTCGGAGGTCTCCGAGGGCAGAATGCGGTCGATGCGCCAGTGGCCGTCCTGGTGGCGGGAGATGTCGGCGCCGAGCAGGCCCTGCCGGCACAGCCCGTCGCTGTGCCCGCCGGGAGGTGTGACGTAGGCGTGCGAGGTGCCGAGTTCGCCGTGGACTTCCCAGAGCAGGTCGACGAGATCGTCATGGGTCGCGACGCGGTCGAGTACGGGGCGATAGCGGTCGAGGACGCCGTCCCAGTCGATGCCGGACATGTCGGCGCGCCAGAAGTTGTCGCGCATCAGACGGCCCGTTTCGGCGTACATCTGGCGCCATTCGGCAGCCGGTTCGACGATGACGCGCAGCCGCGACAGGTCGACGGTGATGCTGTTGCCGTTCTCCTCCTCATCGGAGGCTCTGCTGTCGGCAGGTACGACGCGCAGCTTGCCACAGGTGCGCACGACGAGCCGTTCGCCATCGCCGGTGACGGCGAAGTCATCGACGTCGTCGGCGAGTTGGTCGAACCTCAGCCGTTCCAGGTCGTACCGCTCCAGGCTGGTGGTCGGCAGCTGTGCCTGCGGGGTGGCGAGCGAGGCGCCGAGCACGCCTTGCAGCGGGTGGCGCAACCACAGCACACCGCCCTTGGCGGCGCGCAGCGTGGAGTACTGGGCCGCCTCGACAGGGAAGGGCACGATGCGGTCGGCGAGCCCGTCGAGTTCGACGCGGGTGACCGGGGTGCGAGGGCTCTGCTCGCCCTCGTGCTCGCCGTCGTGCCGCCCGTCGCCGTCGGACCTCTCCTCGCCCGCGCCCCCGCCTGCGCCGCCGAGCGGGCGGCCGTGGCGTTGCGGGCCGAACGGGGAAGGGGTGTCGGCGGCGAGTGTGATCAGGTGGGGGCGGCAGGCATTGGGGAACGACAGGTCGAAGACGTGGGCGTCGTAGACGGGGTCGAAGGCTCGCTCGGAGAGGAACGCCAAGTGCTTGCCGTCGGTGGTGAAGGCGGGCGCGAAGTCGTTGAAGCGCAGTGGTGTTGCGTCGGCCACGGCCAGGGTCGCGGTGTTGGCGATCTTCAGTTGGCGCAGTGGTTCGGGCCCGGGGTGGGACCAGGCGAGCCAGCCGGAGTCGGGCGAGAAGACCAGCCCCGAGGCATCGCCGTGCTCGCTGGTGGCGACTTCGCGCACCGCGCCGGTCTCATGTTCGACGAGCAGCACGCGGCCGTCGTGCGAAGCCACCGCGATACGGCGGCCGTCGGGCGAGACGGCGAGGTCGAGGACGCGGCCGAGGCGCCCTGTGGCGAGCCGCCGGGGCGCAGTGTCTGCGGCGGCTCCGACTGCTGGGGCGAATTCGAGGGCGTCTTCGCCTTCGGCATCGGTGACCCACACGACCTGCGGCTCAGCGTGGGCGCCCCCCTGGACGAAAGTGCGGGGCAACCGGGCGCGTACTCCCGGCTGGGCGGCCAGGGCGCGGGCGGGACCCTCGCGGTGGGTGAGCCAGTGGATAGTGCCGCGTACCTCGACGGCGCTGCCGCGGCCGGTGTGGTCGGGGTGGGCGTCGGTGAGGTAGTGGGCGGCGCGGATGGGGTGCGGCTGCTGGTCGGTACGCTGGCCGCCGAGGCGTACGTCAAGCGGGCGCGGCTCGGCCTGCTCGTCCTCAAGATTTTCGAGCACGTGGAGGCGGCCGGCCAAGGTGTAGACGACGCGGGTGCCGTCGGTGGCGGCCTGGCGGGCGTAGAAGCCTTCGAGCGGGGTGTGCCTGCGCAGCTCGGAACCGTCGGAGAGGCTGGAGTAGAGGGCTCCGGTTCCCTCGTGGTCGGAGAGGAAGGCGACGCGGTCGCCGATCCACAGCGGGCATTCGATGTTGCCGTCGAGGTCGGCATGGAGCCGCTCGAATTCGCCGTCGCCCGACCGGTCGATCCACAACTTTCCTGCGGTGCCGCCACGGTAGCGTTTCCAGGAGGCGGCTTCACGCCCCATCGTCGCCGACAGCAGCACAACTGCTCCGCCGGGGCCGAAGGCCACGTCCCCGACCGGCCCGTACGGGAGCTTGCGTGCGGGCCCGCCGTCGACAGGGACGGTCCAGGCCCAGGTACGGCGCAGCGTGGCCTGGCCGTAGGCGCTGGTGGCGAGGATGTCGCCGTCCGGGGTCCAGCCGTGCACGGAGGTCTTCACGCTGCCCCAGTACGTCAGCCGCCTGGTCCGGCCGCCGTCCACCGGCGCCACGTAGATCTCAGGCGTGCCGTCGCGCGTGGAAGTGAACGCGATGTGCTCGCCGTCCGGGGAGATGCGAGGGTGCGTGACGGGAACGTTGTCGGCGCTGACCCGCCACGCCCGGCCGCCACCCGCCACCGCCCTCAACGGACGCCCTTCGGGCGGCAGCGGTGTCTGCCCGTCGTCGAACGGCGCCGCCCAGACGTCGTCCTCGGCCGTGAACGTGATCAAGTCGCCGTGCGAGTGCGGATACCGGAGGTAGGAAGGCTGCGTCACCTTCGCCACATTAGCCACCCAATGCCGACGCCACGAGGTGTTTCGTGGTCGGCGAACGGCAGGCGGGCGAGGCCCTGTCCGGCTCAGGTCAGCCCCAGCGTCCGGTGCGGGCCAGCAGCACTGCGGTGGCGGCGACTCCCGCGGTGGAGGTGCGCAGCACACTCGGGCCGAGCCGGTACGGCTTCGCGCCCACTGCGGCAAAGGCGTCGAGTTCATCGAGGGCGACGCCGCCCTCGGGGCCGATGACGAGGACGATGTCGCCGCTGGCAGGCAGTGGGGCGGAGGCGAGCGGCTCGCTGCCTGCTTCGTGGAGCACGGCGCCGAAGGCCGCACCGGAAAGCAGCTCGGCTACCTGATGCGTCGTCACCGGCTCGGCTACTTCGGGGAATCGGAGCCGTCGCGCCTGCTTGCCCGCCTCACGGGCGGTGGCTCGCCATTTGGCGAGCGATTTCGCGCCACGTTCGCCCCTCCACTGGGTGATGCAGCGCGAGGCCGACCACGGCACGATCGCGTCGACGCCCGTCTCGGTCATCGTCTCGACGGCCAACTCGCCACGGTCGCCCTTGGGGAGCGCCTGGACGACGGTGATACGCGGTGCTGGTTCCGGCTCGGTGCGCATACCGATGACAACGACGTCGAGATGGTCCTTGCCTTCGACGGCGGCCACTGTGCCGTAGGCGCCGCGGCCCGCGCCGTCGGTGAGCATGATCTCCTCGCCCACCCGCAACCGACGCACCGACACCGCGTGGCGTCCTTCGGGCCCACTGAGCATCACGCGGTCACCGTGCAGCGCTTCGGGCGCAACGACGAAGACGGGAGCGCTCACAGTGCTTTTCCGTTCGCCCCGCCGCGCCAGCGGCTGATGTCACAGTCGGCCGCCCACTCCGCCTGCTCGCGTGCGTCGCTCACAGTGCTTTTCCGTTCGCCCCGCCGCGCCAACGGCTGATGTCACTGCCGCCCGCCCCCGCGCGCAGCGACTCGCGCGCCGCCTCGAATTCCGCGCTGAGCACCTCCACCAGCCGGGCCGCCGGCATCTCGCGCACCAGACGGTGGCCCTGGCCCGCCCACAGCGCCATCGCATGAGGGTCTCCGCCTGCTGCTGCGGCCTTGCGCAACCCGGAGGTGAGGTGGTGCACCTGGGGGTAGGCGGCTGGGGCGTGCGGGCTGTGCTCACGGATGAAACGGTTGACCAGGCCGCGCGCCAGGCGACCCGAGAAAGCGCGCGTCAACTCGGTGTGCGTAAAGACCGGATCGGTCATCGCCTGCTTGTGCAGTCGGTGGGCGCCCGACTCCGGGCACACCAGGAACGCTGTGCCCAGCTGCGCGGCGCTGGCGCCCGCCGCGAGGATCCCCGCGATCTGCCCGCCGCGCATGATGCCGCCCGCTGCGATGACGGGCAGCTGTACGGCCTCCCGTACCGCGGGAACGAGCGCGAGCAGCCCCGCCCCCGCTGCGTCCAGCCAGGGGTCGTCGCGATGCGTGCCCTGGTGGCCCCCGGCCTCCACACCCTGCACGCATACCGCACCCGCGCCCGCCTCCTGTGCCGTCTGTGCCTCGAAGACCGAGGTGACGGTGACGACGGTGTACGTACCGGCGCGGGCGAACGCGTCGAGGACTGAGCGCTCCGGGCAGCCGAAGGTGAAGCTGACCACCGGGACGGGGTCTTGGAGGAGGATCGCCACCTTTGCCTCGAACCCGTCGTCCGTACCGGAGTCGGGGTCGCCGAGCGCGGCATTGTACCAGATGGCCTCTTCGGCCAACTGCTCGCGGTAGGCGGCGACGGCCGAGGGGTCGGCGGTGGACGGCTGCGGCATGAACAAGTTCACGCCGAAGGGGCGTGCGGTCAGCGTCCGCAGTGTCTTGATCTCCTGGTACATCGCTTCGGGCGTCTTGTACCCGGCAGCGAGGAACCCGAGGCCGCCGGCCTCGCTCACTGCGGCAGCAAGTTGCGGGCAGGAGGCGCCGCCGGCCATCGGAGCCTGGATGACCGGCAGCGGGAAGAGATCGTTCAACGCAGGCATGAGCCCATCCTGGCACGTCTGTATGACAGCGCCTCTCCCGGGACGGCCAGGGCCGCCGCCGGGAGCTGCATCAACGGCCGTTGAACGCGTCCTTGAGACGGGAGAACAGCCCTTGCTGACCCGGCTGGAAGTGGCCTGAAGGACGCTCCTCACCGCGCATCACGGCAAGGCGGCGCAGCAGCTCCTCCTGCTCCGGGTCGAGCTTGGTGGGGGTCAAGACCTCCACATGGACGACCAGGTCGCCGCGCCCACCGCCCCGCAGATGGGTGATACCGCGCTGGTGGAGTGGGATCGACTGGCCGGACTGAGTGCCGGGACGAATGTCCACCTCGTCGGGGCCGTCGAGCGTCTCCAACGGTACCTTCGTACCGAGCGCAGCCGCCGTCATCGGGATGGTCACCGTACAGTGCAGGTCGTCGCCGCGTCGCTGGAAAACGCGGTGCGGCAGCTCGCGGATCTCCACGTACAAGTCGCCTGCCGGGCCGCCGCCGGGGCCGACCTCGCCCTCGCCGGCCAGCTGGATGCGCGTGCCGTTGTCGACGCCTGCCGGGATCTTGACCGTCAGCGTCCTGCGGGAGCGCACCCGCCCGTCGCCCGCGCACTCCGGGCACGGCGTGGGGACGACGGTGCCGAAGCCCTGACACTGCGGGCACGGGCGCGAGGTCATGACCTGGCCGAGGAAGGAGCGGGTGACCTGCGAGACCTCACCACGGCCACGGCACATGTCGCAGGTCTGGGCGGAAGTTCCTGGCGCGGCACCCTCGCCACTGCATGTGGTGCAGGTGGCGGCGGTGTCGACCTGGATCTCTTTGGTGGTGCCGAACGCGGCCTCGTCCAGCTCGATCTCGAGGCGGATCATTGCATCCTGGCCGCGTCGGGTCCGCGAGCGCGGCCCGCGCTGGGCGGTATGCCCGAAGAACGCGTCCATGATGTCGCTGAAATTGCCGAAGCCCGCGCCGAAGCCGCCCGCGCCGCCGGCACCCGCGCCCGAGGAGGAGAGCGGGTCGCCACCGAGGTCGTAGATCTGCTTCTTCTGCGGATCGGAGAGGACCTCGTAAGCGGCGTTGATCTCCTTGAACCGCTCCTGGGTCTTCGGGTCCGGGTTGACGTCCGGGTGCAGCTCGCGAGCGAGTCGGCGGAACGCCTTCTTGATCTCGTCCTGACCGGCGTCGCGGCGTACGCCCAGGACCGCATAGTAGTCCGTGGCCACTTATGACTCCGCCAGGATCTGTCCGACGTACCTCGCCACTGCGCGTACCGCTCCCATCGTTCCGGGGTAGTCCATCCGGGTCGGCCCGACCACGCCCAGTCTGGCGACCGCTTCATCTCCCGAACCGTAGCCGACAGCGACGACGGACGTGGAGTTCAGGCCTTCATGGGCGTTCTCGTGACCGATTCGTACCGTTACGCCCGCATCCTTGATCTCGCCTAGGAGTTTGAGCAGGACGACCTGCTCTTCGAGGGCCTCCAGGACGGGGCGGATCGTCAGGGGGAAATCGTGGGCGAACCGCGTCAGGTTCGCAGTGCCGCCGAGCATGATCCGCTCCTCTGTCTCCTCGACGAGCGTCTCCAGCAGCGTGGAGAGCACAGTGGAGACTGTCGCGCGCTCTTCGTGCTCGAACGCCTCGGGCAGATCCTGCACCAGCGACGGCACATCGGTGAAGCGGCGGCCCACCACCCGGCTGTTCAGCCGTGCCCGCAGATCCGCCAGCATCGTCTCTCCGACCGGAGCCGGGCAGTCCACGAGCCGCTGCTCGACACGCCCGGTGTCGGTGATCAGGACGAGCATGACCCGTGCCGACGCGAGCAAGAGCAGTTCGACGTGGCGCACCGTGGAACGGGTCAGCGACGGGTACTGGACGACAGCGACTTGGCGTGTCAGCTGAGCGAGCAGCCGTACCGTGCGGGCCACGACGTCGTCGAGATCGACCGCGCCGTCCAGGAAGT
>JAFAUH010000220.1 GCA_019243445.1 Streptomycetaceae bacterium
CTGCCAGGTGCGGCCGATGGCGTCGCGCGCCTGGACGGAGATTTTCGGCCCATAGAAGGCGGCACCGCCCGGATCCATGATCAGTTCCAAGCCCTGCTTCTCGGCGGCCTTGCGCAGCGTCTCAGTGGCCTCTTCCCAGTTCTCGTCCGATCCGATGAACTTCTCCGGATCCTTGGTGGACAGCTCCAGGTAGAAGTCCTCAAGGCCGTAGTCGCGCAGCAGATCGAGCACGAAGGTGAGCAGCGAGTCGAGCTCGTCGGGCATCTGCTCCTTGGTGCAGTAGATGTGGGCATCGTCCTGGGTGAAGCCGCGTGCTCGCGTCAGACCGTGCACGACACCGGACTTCTCATACCGGTAGACGGTGCCGAACTCGAACAAGCGCAGCGGCAGTTCACGGTAGGAACGGCCCCTTGCCCCATAGATCAAGTTGTGCATGGGGCAGTTCATCGGCTTGAGGTAGTAGTCGTGCGCCTCGTCCAGCTTCATGGGCGGATACATGCCCTCGGCGTACCAGTCCAGGTGGCCGGACTTCTCGAACAGGGTCGATTTGCTGGCGTGCGGGGTGTAGACGAACTGGTACCTGGCCTCCTCGTGGCGCTTGCGTGAGTAGTCCTCCATGGCCCGGCGGATGATGCCGCCCTTGGGGTGGAAGACAGCCAGGCCCGAGCCGATCTCCTCAGGGATCGAGAACAGGTCCAGCTCCGAGCCCAGCTTGCGGTGGTCCCGCTTCTCGGCCTCGGCGAGGAACTCCAAGTGGGCCTTGAGCTCGTCCTTCGAGGGCCACGCGGTGCCGTAGATCCGCTGAAGCTGCGGGTTTTTCTCACTGCCGCGCCAATACGCCGCGGCGCTGCGCATCAGCTTGAACGCCGGGATGACGCGGGTGGTGGGCAGGTGCGGGCCGCGGCAGAGGTCTTTCCAGCACAGCTCGCCGGTCTTGGCGTCGAGGTTGTCGTAGATGGTCAGCTCGTCGGCGCCGACTTCGGCGGAGGCTCCCTCGGCCGACTCGGCCGCCGAGCCCTTCAGGCCGATCAGCTCGAGCTTGTACGGCTCGCCCGCTAGTTCTTCGCGAGCCGATTCGTCGGAGACCGCACGGCGCGAGAAGCGCTGGCCGCGCTTGATGATCTCCTGCATCTTCTTCTCGATGGCCTTGAGGTCATCGGGATGGAACGGATTTTCCACGTCGAAGTCGTAGTAGAAGCCGTCCCGGATGGGCGGGCCGATGCCCAGCTTGGCCTCGGGGAAGAGCTCCTGGACGGCCTGGGCCATGACGTGCGCGGTCGAGTGACGCAGGATGTCGAGCCCGTCCTGGCTGCCGATGGCGACCGGCTCGACCTCGTCGCCGTCGGCGAGCGGGTAGGCGAGGTCCTTCAGCACCGCCGCACCGCCCGAGGAGGCGACGCGGGCGGCGACCACAGTGCGGTCGCCGTCGAAGAGCTCTGCGGCGGTCGTCCCCGTCGTGACCACCCGCTCTTCCCGTGCAGCGGAATCGCGTTTGATGATCACACGGACGTCTGACACCGGATTTCTCCTGCCTCGCGGTTTCGCTTCAGGGCAGCGAATGTGCTGCACCGCTGAATCGTACCGAGCCGCAGGCAGTGTGCGCGAAGCCATAAGGCGCCGCTTGGTCGCTAGTGCAGCGACTTCAGCAGCGCCTCGCATTCCTCCTCCTCGACGGGCACGGAGGCAACGTCAGCGGCCCTGGTCAGGCACTGGAAGCCGCCGCGGCTCTCCAGCTTGCCGCTCACTCGCAGCGGCAGTCCGGCGAGATGGGCATGGACGGCGACGCGGTAGGCCTCCTCGCCAAGGCGGACGCGGATGTGGCGTACGTCAGCGCCGGCCAGCACCCGCAGCCGCACCGTGCCGCCCCCGGCGGGGCGGGTGCTGCGCAGTCGGACAACGGCACCGATCACCTGTACGGGGACGGGTGGCTCCGCCCGTATGAAGCGCCTCGATGCCTGTTGAAGAGCGGGCAGGTCTCCAGGCGTGAACTCCACCGGCTCGGGGCGCGCGGCGATGCCCGCGGGGAGCCCAGCCGCGGGCGACCAGGAGAGCGCGATCTCGACGCCTTCGGTGTCGCGGACCAAGTGCACCACCGATTCGACGAGTTCATGGCACACGCCGAGACCGACTGCAGCGTCGAATGCCTCCATCCCCCCTGTGGCCCGCTGGTAGTCGATTGCGTCGCGGGCACTTTGCAGCGCCCGCAGCAGTGTGGTGGTGACAGCGCGGCCGTCCGGCGCGGGTGCGTACGCAGTGAGCAGATGGCCCCCGTTCGCGGGGCCGATGAGCACCTGGTCGAGGTAGGTGTCGGCGTACCGGCCATGGCGCTGCCCGAAGTACGCCGCGGTGCCGCGAGCGGCCCGTGCCGCCGAGGTGAGCATGGCGCGCGCCGCGCAGCGCAGCTGATCGGCGGCGGCCCACGGTATCGCGCCTGCGATCTGCGGGACTTCCCGTCGCCAGCGGATCTCGTCGCCCGGCACAGCGAGGGCAAGCAGCACCTCACGGGCGGAGGGGGCACCGGAGCGGGCGAGGGCGGTGAGCGCCTCGCCCAGCAGCTCGGAGTAATCACCGTAATCACGAGTGGCGGGCACCAGGAGGCTGGTGCCCGCCCCGTACCGCGTGCCTGGCGCACCCGGTGCGGCCGGTGGTGTCCAGCGGGTATAGCGCCCGCTCTCCCCTCCCTTGCGTTCCCATCCGTGACGTATGAGAAGCGCGGTGAGCACCTCGGGGTCGACACACTCGGGATCAGGCAGCTCGAGCTCCCCGATGGCGCGCTCTGCGGTGGTAAGGCCTGCGGTGGCGCGGACTTCCGCGGTGCGGCGCATCACGGTCTCCCTCCAGCCCCGACTCGCGTCATGATCTCGCACAGTGCCCGGTCGTCGAAGATCCGCGTGGTGGGGATGCGTACGGTCGTCTTGTGTATGCCGGTCACGGCATGACCGGCGAGGTTGATCCAGTAGCAGCAGTGCCGCAACTCCATGCGGTCGTGACCGGCACGCAGCCACTGTTCCTGGCTGCGTGGCACAAGCATCACGACAAGGATCTTGTGGACCGAGACCGGCGAGCGGGCGAGTTTGACCAGATGCTCGTTCTCCAGCGTGAAGGAGAAGAACGCGCCCGCTGGGCGCGGTGCCACCTGGTAGGTGCACTTGAGCTGCACCTTGATGGTGACCTCGTCGTCAACGGCATGGCCGCGCGCGCTGTGGCTGAGGTGCCAGTCGATGCCATTGTCCGGAAACGGCTGGGCCAGCGTGCAGCCTGCCGCCGCGGCGACCGCGTGCAGATACCCCACCTGCAGGGTCTCCATACAGCTGGTGACGGCGAGCCCTCCCCGGAGCGGTGCGGTCCGCTCGGGAAGCAGCCCGCCCGGTTCTGGCTGCGCGAGCGCCATGGCTGCTGCCGTGCCTTCCGGGCTTGCGGTGCTTTCGTTCCCCGCTTGCGTTGCGTTTCCTCCACCGGAGCATCCGATTTCGGACGGTCCGTCAACTCTGTCTTCTCCGCCGGAAATGATCCGCAAACGAGTACGGTTCATTGACACCGCGTCATGGGTAGAAATACGGACAGGCAGGCGTCTACGCAGGCCGCAACCACTTTGCGATGGCTGGGGGGTTCACCCTCTCGTCACCTTCGGTCACGCACGCAAGGAGCGCTGCGAGCGGGCAACAGTGACATGAGTCACCCTCCTGCCTGCAGGAGGGAGGAAGGTGCCCCCTGGGGCAGCGGGGCGGATGAAGGAGCACCACCATGGCGTGCTGGTACGAGGGTCCTCTCGCCTCGTTCGACACGGAAACCACTGGCGTGGACGTGGAACGCGACCGCATCGTGTCAGCTGCGTTGGTCGTCCAGGACGCCGAGGGCAGCGAACCGAGGACATCGCGGTGGCTTGTCGATCCGGGGGTCCCGGTGCCTGCTTCGGCGACCGCGGTGCACGGGCTGACCGATGCGTTCCTCAGGCTGCACGGTAGGCCGCCGGGGCCCGTGATGGAGGAACTGGCACGGGCGCTCGCCGCGCAGTCGGTGGCGGCCGTGCCGATCGTGGTGATGAATGCTCCATTCGATCTGACCTTGCTCGACCGGGAGTTGAAGCGCCATCGTGCGAGCCCGCTCGCTGCCTATCTGGAGCACAGCGCACTGTGCGTGCTGGATCCGCGGGTGCTCGACAAGTACGCGGACCGCTATCGCAAAGGCCGTCGCACGCTGACCGATCTGTGTGCGCACTACGGGGTGGAGCTGAACGACGCCCATGACGCGGCCGCGGACGCCCTCGCGGCGTTGTCGCTGGTACGCGCGATAGGGCGGCGTTTCACCGACCGCGGCGTCGGGTCGATGTCCGCGGTAGAGCTGCACGTCCGGCAGGCATTGTGGCATGCAGCGCAGGCGCGGGGGTTGCAAGCGTGGTTCGCGAAGAACGGTTCCCAGGAGACATGCAATCCGGCGTGGCCAGTGCGCCCCGACATGCCGGAGGCGGCATAAATCCGCAAGGCTGAACGGCCCATAGGATCGTCCGACTTGCTGAGTGTGGGCGATACTGGGTTCGAACCAGTGACCTCTTCGGTGTGAACGAAGCGCTCTTCCACTGAGCTAATCGCCCTGAATCATCCGCTCGCGGGCTTGGCCCGCCGCGGCACGCCCTGAACAATACCGTGCTCAAGACCCTGCGTTCAAACGCCATTTTGGCAGTCGAAGCACAGCCGGACGACAGCCACGTGCTCGTCGACTCGATGGACGGCGCGCACCTGAGGCCGGCCGACGCGGATACTCCTTGGCCCGCTCCAGGACCGCGTAGACCCGATCCAGTGCCGCATCGATCAGCCAGACGCTGCGGAAACGGCAACGGCACCAGTCCACGGAACCAGCATGATGCACATGACGCAGCGACCGTGCATGTAATGCCGTGCACGCCAAGAAGGCCCGGAAGTCGCCAGGGCTTCCGGGCCTTCAGCCACCCGGTGGGCGATACTGGGTTCGAACCAGTGACCTCTTCGGTGTGAACGAAGCGCTCTCCCGCTGAGCTAATCGCCCCGGCATGGGAGCAACATTACCGCATGTCAGCGGCTGCCCTTGACCGCTCCGGAGCGGCGGGGCCCCACCTCCCACACATCCATCACTCTCCGAAGTTAAATAGATACACACCGGATCCCAACAAGGTCACTACGTCAGCCCACCCAGGGAGGCTGGAAATGGTCCGAACGAAGTACCAGAAGCCGCACAAACCCGTCAGAGGGGTTTACAACGTCCCCGCAGGTGGCATGTCGATTTCGCCGACGTGCGAATCCCCGAGCGCACACTGAGCGAAAGGCCCTGGCGCTTATGAACACCACGGTCAGCTGCGAGCTGCACCTGCGCCTCGTTGTGTCGAGCGAATCCTCACTGCCCGTACCCGCGGGCTTGCGGTACGACACGGCCGACCCCTATGCCGTGCACGCCACCTTCCACACCGGAGCCGAAGAGACGGTCGAATGGGTTTTCGCCCGCGATCTGCTCGCCGAGGGGCTGCACCGGCCCACCGGCACCGGTGACGTCCGCGTCTGGCCGTCCCGGAGCCACGGGCAAGGCGTCGTATGCATCGCCCTCAGCTCCCCGGAGGGCGAGGCCCTACTGGAAGCCCCCGCACGGGCTCTGGAGTCGTTCCTGAAGCGAACCGATGCCGCCGTGCCGCCCGGCACCGAGCACCGCCATTTCGATCTGGATACAGAGCTGTCCCACATCCTCGCGGAGAGCTGAGACCACTCACCGCCCGCGGCCCGTCCTACTCGGGGGGACGACGCGGACCCGCATTACACCCTGCACACCTCGGTGTCGCCAGGGCTCACCACTCGTGTGCTGCCGACATGGCCCGTCCTGTGTCGGCAGCACACGAGTGTGCGGTTTTTTACGACCGTACGGCACTCTCGCGTAGGGCCCTCGCACATTAGGGTCTGTTCCGAGTTCCCCGGCACAGCCTCCGCCCGAGGAGCCCAGAGAGCGAGACCGTGCTGATCAATCACGACACCAGGTGTGCCCTCGACTGCGTGGTGGACCTGATCAACACCGCACCCGAGAGCGAGGGGAACGAAGATCTGTCCGACCTGGCAGCCCTGCGCGACTTCGTGAAGCGCAACCGAGTCAGCGACGTGGGACCGCTCGGCGAATCCGACCTCGCCGCCGTGCGCGCGGTGCGAGACCGCTTCGCCGAAGTCTTCAGCTCCCGCGGCGACCGCGCCGCCGCAGAGCTGATCAACACACTGATCGCAGAGGCTGGCACCACGCCACGCCTCACCGACCACGACAGTTACGCCTGGCACGTGCACTACTTCGCGCCAGGCGCCGCGCCCGACTGCCACCGAGCCTTCGTCGACCTGTCCCGCAACCGCTCACGCCGCTATTGCTCCAGCCGTACCTGCGGCAATCGCCTCCATGTGGCCGCCTACCGGGCACGGCAGCGCGAGGCGGCGAGCTGATCGTCCGAGGCGTCGGGGCGCCTCACTGCCGATTCACCACAGGTCGTAACAGGCACCAAGCAGCAGCAGGATGCCGATCACGGCGAGGAAGAGCATGAGCGGCGGCTGGGAGAGAGCGAAAAGGCACCCACGGGGCTCGTCGTTCATCGGAGTGTGGCCTCAACAGATCGTAGGTCACTCGGCAGGGGGTTTGCTCGCGCAGCCGTACGCCCTCGTGAGGCTCACAACGCTTTCTACGAGCGGGAGTTGGTCACAGCCGCGACGATCATCGCGCAACGCTGCGTCCCCGTCGCAGGCAACACGCCCGTACAGCGGAGCTGCCGTTCCGTTGCTGCTCCGGCGCCGCTCAGATGCCGTGCTTGCGGAGGATCTCCTCGATCTCTCCGAGGTCGGTGCGAGTGTCGTCCGCCGCGCCACTGCCCTTCTTCCTGTCTTTCGGCTGATGCCCACAGGCCTTGGTGCCGGAAGCGTTGCCGCCCGCACCGGGCACACTCGCACCTGACGTCGAAGCCGAGGGAACGGGCGCCACTGCCCTCGCTGCCCCCTCGCCCCCGACCGCGTTCCTGTCGGCGCGCCCCGCAGCAAAGCGCGTCACCACGTACAGCACCACGGCCAGTGCGAGCACGCCGAATCCGGCCCACATCGTCGGCTTGAGCACCAGACTCACGCCCCAGCTGCCGATCGCCTCGCCGATCCTGCTGACCAGCGTGAGCAACCCGGTCAGATAAAGTCCCACAGGCAGCAGCGCCACCGCCGCGATCCGGGTGGCGCGCAAGAAACGGCGTTGCCAGGCCGTCAGCAACGCCACCGCGAGCCCTGCAGCCGACAGTGCCACGCACACGGTCTCGGTCAGCATCGTCCGCTCCTCACGTCTTCACGTCGGTATGGGCGCCTCCCTCTCATCGTTGCACCGCCTGACGTTTCTGCGGACAGTAACCGACCGGTTCTTCAAGGGCATCCCGGGGTTGGAGCTCCTTCTCACGCCTAACGACCTGGCATCCGAAGCAGGAACGGGAAGCTGGAAGACTGAGTGCATGAACGATGCCCCGTCCCGCCCCAGCCGTCCCCCAGTACTCGAAGTCTGGTACGAACTGCAGTGCCCCGACTGCCGTACCGCCCTGGCAGATCTGCATGCCCTGCGCGCCCGCTACGGTGACGCGCTGCGGATCGAGCTGCGCCACTTCCCGCTGGAGAAGCACAAGCATGCCTTTGCCGCCGCCCAGGCCGCTGAGGAAGCCTTCGCTCAGGGGCGCGGCTGGCCCTATGTGGAAGCCGTGCTGGAGCGTGCCGAGGAGCTGGGGTCGCGGGGCGAGCAGCTCCTGGTGGAGATCGCGGACAAGTTGGGCCTCGATGCCGAAGAGATGGACACCGCGCTGATCGACGGTCGCCATATCCTCACCGTCGACGCCGACCAGGCCGAGGGCAAGGCGATCGGGATCACCGGCACGCCGTCGTACGTCATCGGCGGGAAGCGCCTCGACGGCGGCAAGAGCCAAGAAGGCCTGCGGGAGCGGATCGAGGAGCTCGTCAGATCAACTCCTTGACCAGGGTGCGGGCCGTGGTGCGGTAGCCGAGCGAGGTGTACAGGCGCAACGCGGGCGTGTTGTCGGCGAAGACGTTGAGCCCGAGACGGTGTGCTCCGGCGGCCAGGCACTCCCGTTCGGCGACCAGCATCAGCGTGCGGCCGTGCCCGTGGCCGCGGTGCTCCTCGTCCACTTCGACGTTGTAGACCCATGCCGGGCGTGTCGGGTCGGCGGGGTCGCGTAGCCGTACCCACAGCCGGCCGATATCGGTGCCGTCATACGCGAGCACCCGCAGTACCGTGTCAGGGGTGTGCACCCCATCGGGGATCGCTCTGCGGTAGTCGGTGTCGGCCTTCGCCACGGCCTGCTCGTACGGCACGCCGCGCTCCATCCAGCTACGGGCAAAGCCCTCGCGTTCATGGGCGTGGCAGCGGGCGTAATCGGCCTCCCCCATCGGCCGTACAAAGCTGCCCGCGGGCAGCTCCGGCGGGGTGGCGTCGAGCTTCTTGAGCATGTTGCGGTTGCGCTCGAGGTAGCCGAGGGTGGTGGCGAGCCGCAACGCCACGCCGGCGCTCTCGGGGACGGCCGCCTCCACACGGCGGCAGCCCCAGCCGCGCAGCACCTCCTCGGCGGCAAGCGCCGCGACGGTGCCGCGTCCGCGCTGTCGGTCCGGCGTGTCGATGGCCAGCGAAGTGATCCGCCCGACGTCCGCACCGAAGCGCTCGTCGGTGGCGAGTTCAATACTGCCGACAGGGCGGCTGTTGACGCATACGGTGAAGCGCCGCGAGCGCACTCCATTTTTGCCGAACTGTTCCGGCTCGGCGGGCCGCAAGGTGGTGGTCATCGCGTCACTCCCGGCTGTCGTCCTCCCCCGCCCTTCGGATCACCGGTTCACGGGTTCGGTTCGGCGGCCGAGCGCTCGGCAAGGACGCGCATCGCCTTGGCGGTGACGGGTCCAGGCGCTCCCGACAGCTCCCGGTCGTCGACCCGGTGCACGGCCTGCACATCGCGCAGTGAGGAGGTCAAGAAGATCTCGTCGGCCTCGGCGAGCACGTCGAACGGCAGGTCGGTCTCGCGCGCACCGGCCCACTCGATGACCAGTGCGCGGGTGATCCCGGCGAGGCATCCAGCGCTCAATTGCGGGGTGAGCAGCTCGCCGTCGAGGACGATGAAGACGTTGGATCCGGTGCCTTCACACAGCCTGCCTTGCGTGTTGGCGAACAGCGCCTCGGTGGCGCCGTGTTCGTGGGCACGCGCAAGCGCCATGACGTTTTCGGCGTACGAGGTGGATTTCAGCCCCGCGAGCGCGCCCTTTTCGTTACGCGTCCAGGGGACGGTGACGACGGCCGTGGTGTCCGGGCGTGGCGAACTCGCGCCGAGTGCGACGACGAGGGTCGGAGCGGTGCAGCCCCGGTCGGAACCGAGCGGGGCCAGGCCGCCGGTATATGTGATGCGCAGCCGCCCGAACGGCATCGGATTGGCCTCGAGCACAGCGGCGCACGCCCGCTTGACCTGCTTCGCGTCCGGCTCGGGCAGGCCGAGGCCGCGCGCGGAGCGGGCGAGTCGCGCGATATGCCGGTCCATCGCGAACGCCGTGCCGTCCACGGCCTTGAGCGTTTCGAAGACGCCGTCCCCGACGGTCAGTCCGTGGTCGAAGACGGACACTGTCGCGCTGTCTGTGTCCTTGAGGCCACCGTTCACCCAGATGTGCTGTGTCAACGCTCCGCCCCTCCAATCGTCCCCATCGTCTGGTGCATACCCGACGCTACCGTCAGCAGCCGGGCGGCCTTCAGTTCGGTTTCCTCCCATTCGCGTACCGGGTCGGATCCCCAGGTGATGCCGGCGCCCGTGCCGAAACGCAGCACGGGGCCGTCCGGGGCTGCGTGCTCGATCCAGAAGGTGCGGATCCCCACCGCGAGGGCAGCGGTGCGGCGGTCGGCGTCGACCCAGCCGATGCCGCCGCAGTAGGGGCCGCGCGGGGCGGTCTCCAGCGTCCGGATGATCCGCAGGGCGCTGGTTTTGGGGGCGCCGGTGACCGATCCGGGCGGGAAGGTGGCGCTGAACAGCTCGGGCCATCCTGCGTCGTCGCGCAGTTCGCCGCGCACCGTCGACACCAGGTGTACCAGGCCCGGGTACGGCTCGACGGCGCAAAGCGACGGGACGGTCACGGAGCCGGGCATGCAGACGCGGCTGAGATCGTTGCGGACGAGATCGACGATCATCACATTTTCGGCGTGGTCCTTCTCCAGCAGGTCGGCCGTGGTGCGGCCGGTGCCCTTGATCGGTCCGGATTCCACGGTGCGGCCCTCGCGCCGCAGGTAGAGCTCGGGGGAGGCGGTGGCGATCTCGACGCCGTGCGCAGGCAGGCGTATCACCCCGGCGTACGGGGCCGGGTTGCCGTGCTCCAGCACGTCGGCGAGGGCGGCGATGTCGGCGTTTTGCGGGCGCGGCAGTGGTGCGGAGAGCACGCGGCAGAGGTTGGCCTGATAGACGTCGCCGGCCGCGATGTGCTCACGGATGAGGCGCACCCTGGCGATGTACTCTTGGCGGCCGAGCGACGAGGTCCAGGCGCCGCGGTCGGGACCGTGCCAGTCCTGCGGAGTGGTGAGGGATGCGGTGGTCACCTGTCCGAAACGCGCGCACACCGTATGTCCCTCGAAGTCGGCGGCCACCACCCAAAAGCCCCGGGAGTCGAGCGCGCCGAGGTCGCTGGTGACATCGCGCAGGTCGTAGGCGAGCAGGTCGCCGAAGCGTGCTATCGGCGAGAGGTCGGACACGGTGTCTCCCTGTAGGTGCAGCGGCTCTCCTCCGGCGACAGTACCTGGGGCGGAAGGATGTACTGGAAGAGAAGTGCTGGTCATCCGCTCCGGCACGGAGGGCAAACGGAATTTGAGCTGGCGCGGGAATCCGCTAGAGTTCAACACGTCGCCGGGGCGCACAGCGTCTCGGGATCACGACACACGCGGACGTGGCTCAGTTGGTAGAGCATCACCTTGCCAAGGTGAGGGTCGCGGGTTCGAGTCCCGTCGTCCGCTCCAAGAAGTGCTGGACAGGCCTCCGTTTCGGAGGCCTGTCGCATTCTCGGGCCGGTCGTGTCCATCCACTGTCCATCCCGGCGCCGCCGGGAGGAGACGGAGGAGGACATGCAGGGATCCCTGCGGCGCCGAGGCGCCGCCTGGCAG
>JAFAUH010000364.1 GCA_019243445.1 Streptomycetaceae bacterium
GGGGCGCGATCGGGCGAAGGCAGTGTCCAGCAACTGTCCCAGCCCCGCGACGGCGGCCTCCCTGGAGTGGTAGAAGGGCCTGCCTGCGGAGTCCACCAGCATCCAGGTCGAGAAGTCGGCGGTCCGCACCACACGCGGCGCCTGCGATGCCTGGGCCGCACGCGGGCTGCCCGGCCTGTGGCGTATCTCATTGCCGGCAGCGTCGAGAAGCGTGACCCTGCCGATGGTGTCGCTGTTGTACTCAAACTTCCAATAGCAGCTGGGTATGTTCTGGCCCTGCCGGTGTACGCCGAGGATCTCCTCCACCATCCCGTGCAGGGGGTCGAGCAGAAACCGCGTCAACGGCCGGGCTGTTTCCGGCATGTCGTCCCAGACCGTGGGCACCATAGCCACCCGTCCGTCGTCGAGCAGTTGCCCCCGCCAGTTCTGCAGTTGCCTACCACTCTTTTTCACCGCCCGCACGGTGCCTTCCTTGACACCTACACCGAGCCGGGCGTAAGCGCCGCCCCTCATGGGCAGGTCACGGTAGAACAGACAGCCATTGACGGCATAGTGGCGCCTCACGCCGGTGCGCCGTTCCTGGAGGGTGAAGCCAGCCCTGACATCCTTCTTGAGGATTTTGTCACGCAGGTCAAGCATGCGAAGGTCGAAGTCCTCGGCGTGCGTGCCCTTCAGCTCCCAGACCGGCCACTCAGTGCCGCCCTGCTGTTGGACCCATCGCATGACGACCCGGAGCTCACCGGCCTCCTCAGGGCCGCCGGTCAGCGGGAATTCCCCGTGCAGCAACATCCCGTGCCGGTCGAACCGGTACCCGGCCGTGACGCTGTCCGTTCCTCCGGGGAGGGCGAATCGGGCTGTCACGCCGTTCGCATCGGGTTCGGTCGCGACAGGCCTGTGGACGAACAGACTGCGCTTGTGCACCAGTAGCGGCATATCCGGCTCGGGGCCGTCCATCAGCGGTGTGTCGAACTCCGGCCGCACGGCCGGGCCGCCTGCCTCGTCAAGAAGCCACAGGCCCGGGTCATCGCGGGCCTGGAGATCCCGCGCCACGGCCAGATGACCGGAGGCCAGGCGCTCTACCCGAAAGCTGCTCAGTGGGCGGTCCGCAGCATTCCGGACCTCAGGCACTCCTATACCTGGGCGCAGTCCGTTGTAATGTGTGGCCACGAGCCGCAGGCCGGTCCTGTCGTCCAACAGCGTGTCCCAGCGCACAAGGGCGCGGAAAGTGAAGGGAGTGTAATAGCGGCGGATGCCCGTAGTATGTTCGCCGACCCGTTCGCTGATCACGAACGGATTCATCGAGGCTGCCGACCCTTGTCCGAACAGTTGCAGGGCCCGCTCTTCGGTCAGTGCCTCGATCCCGAACCGCGCGACGTGACCGGCCGGCCCGGTCAGGCCAAAGTGCCAGGGCTCGCCCCTGCTTACTCGATCCATGGCCACCCGCACCCCGCGGGATTCCGGCCAGTCGCCCAGCCCCGTCAGCGGCCACTCCTGGCTTACCAGATACCCCTCTTCGTTGAACCGGAACTCCGCAGGGGCCCGGTGGGGGTCGGAGGGCACGGGGATCCTCACCGACAGCTGGTCGCCGTCCCTGACCAACTCGGTCGGTGCGTCGACCGCCTCGTCATTGAACCTGTTGACCAGCCGCAGTCCCTGCTCGCACACGGAAATCCGCGCAGCCACCGAGCTGTTCGGATACGGCACGGTCAACTCGTACCTGTCCGGGAGCGTGAAGGGCAGGCGCTTGACGGTTCCGGTGCGACTCAGCCACGGGGAAAGCTTCCCTTCATCGGAGCCGTGTCCCAGGAACGGGCGCCGCCAAACAGTGGCACCGGTGACGGAATCGATCATCGCGAGCTGTCCATCTTGCTCGTCGCTCCAGATTTCCGGCCACGCCTCGCGTACTTCCCCGGAAGCGTTGGTACGCCGGGCCGAACCGTCCCGGGCAAGGAACCAGTAGCCGTTTGCGATCCGCCCATCGGATGTGCGCAGGGCAATGCTCTGATCCAGCAGCCGCCCGGTGCGGGCTTCGACCACCAGATGCTCCAGCGGTGCATCCACGTCAGGCGTCACTACCGGAAACAGCCTCAGCTCACCGTCGCCGTGCGGCTCTACCCGCACCCCCGCGAGCCGCTTCCCTTGCGCATCCACGACCTGCGGTATCACCCCGTCGGGCGCTCCGTCGCGATACCGCAGATAACCCAGCCCCTGCATCTGATGCGAGTCACCCACCCAAATGTCACGGAAGGTGGGGGTACCTTCGTCCGCGAAGGCGTAACGATGACCTGTCACCAGGTCGGTGACGATGAAAGCGCTCTGGTACTTGCCGTATTCACCGCCTGTGCGAGCCATGGAACCAGTGACGGCCGCCACATCGAACCGGGCCGTCCGCCGGGAGTCACCCGCCAGCCCGTAGGAGAGCGTTGACGCCCGCCACATCCGTCGAGTCCGGGCCACCACCATCCTCAACCCGTCCAGCTCCGGCGGAGCATCCGCCAACAGGTATTGCCGGGAGCCCCAGCGGCGCCCGGCGTTGAACACCATGCGCAGCCCGGTCTCGTGATGCAGCGCCGCATGACCGCCCCGGTCACCCACTGCGGTGACCGTAAAGCCGCTGATCACCCGCCCATTGGCCTGCTGCGCGGCGCTGCCCGGCTGGCGTGCGAACTCCTGTACGGCCTGCTGGGCATCGTGGAGCAGTCTCTGGTAAGCAGCGCGCCGCAGCCTCCTCACCCCCGGCAGCAGCGTGTTGAGGTCCCGCCCGGCCTCGCGTGCGCCCTCTCTGGCATCTGCGATCAGGCTCTTGGTGTCTACGACGTTCAGGCGTGCCTTGTCATCGCCACGCAGCACCCGCTCAAGGGCGGCGGCGCGGGTGCAGGCGGCTTGCGCCTGCACCTCGGCTCGCGACTCCTGAGGCGCCACAGGCACTCCGTGCCCGGCTTCATCATGCCTGGCTGCCTGGCCAACTTCTGCCCCCTCAACGGCTTCTCCGCGGGCGGGCTCCGCCCCGAGGGCTTCGCGGGTATCGGGCTCACCACGGGCGGGCTCGCCGGCGAAATCCCATGCCTGCGTCCTCACCGTGGTGCCGGAATCCGCCGGGTGTGCGACGGGGGGTT
>JAFAUH010000199.1 GCA_019243445.1 Streptomycetaceae bacterium
TGCCAGTCGTCTGTGGTGGCGATCCGGGGACGAGCTGCAGCTGAGCGGTAGCTGTCGATCACCACGCGGCGTGCTATGGACAGCAGCCAGGTGCGTGCGCAGGAGCGTCCGGCGAATCGCGGCAGGCTGGTCAGCGCTCTCAGATACGTCTCCTGGGTCAGGTCGTCAGCGCCGTGTACATCGGCACTCAGATGGGCGACGAACCGCCACACGTCTTGGTGCGTGGCCTGGACGAAGCGCTCGACCTCGTCGGGTCCCCCGCTGCGCGCGGCCAGCGCCCATTGTGTCACCTGATTGTCGTCCTTTACGGTCCGCGACGCGCGGGCCGCCCCTTCAAGGGTATGGATGGTCATCGCACAGTGTCTTTCGGAGCCTGCGGGGGCCAGGCCATGGATGCCATGGAGAGATGGATGCCATGGAGACAGGAGCCCCCGTCGGTGAACGGCATTCCGGACACGCCTCGTCGAAGAGCGGCAGGCAGGCCCGGAGGCCGCAGAGCCAAGGGGCCGACGCGCCGCACCCTGCGAGGTCGCTCAGGACAGCTGGGAGTGCGGGCACGCCGGTACTCCGCTCGTCACCGGATCAACGTTCAGGAAGTTCAGGAAGAAGACGCCGAGAACGACGGGTAGGAACGGCGACGAGCGGGCAGCAGCAGAACAAAAGACCGTGGCGGACCTCTACGTGAGGCGACGTCATGCAGCAGCACCGTGCGCAGTCTTAGCACCAGTGGCGCGGCGGTCGACGGACGCGCGGGCAGTTGCAGTCCGGCCCACCCTTGAGCCGTCAGCGCCAACAGCAGGGGTGTGAACAGCAGCCCCGCCAGGCTGCGGGCGAGCCGGAAGGCAGCCGCCTCGCCGCGCCACAACCACAGCCCGCACACCAGCGCAGCCAGCAGGTGAGCGAGGAACATCCCGAGCGCCCCATGGCCGGTATGCGCCACCTGCAGTTGTTCCATGCCGCCGGAGGTGACTCCTGGAGCCTGGCTCATACGGCTCATGTCCATACCGGCCATGCCGTTGTCCATATCGGCCATATCGGCCATATCGGCCATCGACGTGGGCGCCTGGGCCAAGTCGAACAGCGAGTGCAGTCCGAGTTGCGCGGCGATTGTGGAAGCGGTGACGACCACAACCCCGCGCTCTTTCCTGGCCAGGCAGTACGCCGCAGCGCACGTTCCGAAAAATGCGGCTCCAAGTGCCCACCAAGGCAAGGTTTTGGACATCAGCGCGTGGCCCAGGGCCGTTGTCGTCACGCAGACGGCCGCGAAGATCGCAGCTCGCGCGGTGCGCACGACCGGCCCGATAGTCATACCGGACATCGTGCCATTCCCTCCAACCGTGTCGGTAGGGTGGTACTGACCTGTTTTTGACCTCCTGTCACTTTCGCTGGCTCACATGAGGTGGCTGGAACTCATCCGTGCCCGGTGTCGACCAATAGCAGAGCTCAGTTTCGGTATCCCGCTGTCGTGAGATCCCGCAGGGGCCTGTGGGCGTCTGCCTCGCTGCCACTCTCCGGTTCACCTGGGAACTGGGGTGGTAGCCGGCCGATCTGACTGATCCTGGCCCAAGAGTAGGGCCTTTGACGGCCTATCATCCCGGTATGGTCCCTGCCGAGCTGATCCGCATCGTCTCCCGCTCCTCGCCCATGGCACTCGTCCAGGTGGAGCGGGTCCGAGCTGCACTCGCCGCCCTGCACCCGGGCATCCGCACGGAGGTGGTACCAGTCACCACCTCCGGCGACCGGTGGATGGGCGATCTCGCCTGCCTCGGTGGCAAGGGTGCATTCACCAAGGAGGTCGATGCCGCGCTGCTGGCCGGAGAGGCCGACCTCGCCGTGCACTGCCTCAAGGACGTGCCCGCCGACCGGCCGCTGCCGGCAGGGACCGTGTTCGCCGCGTACCTGAAGCGTGACGACATCCGAGATGCCCTCGTCCACCCCGGCGGCCTGACCCTGGATGAACTCCCGGCCGGTACCCGGATCGGCACCTCCTCGGTGCGGCGGATCGCTCAGCTCGCCGCCTCACGCCCGCACCTGGTGTGCGTGCCGATCCGCGGCAACGCCAACAGCCGCCTGGCGAAGTTGGACGCCGGCCAGGTCGACGCCCTGCTGCTGGCCGTCTCTGGCCTGGAACGCATCGGTGAGACAGAGCGGATCAGCGAGATCCTCCCTACGGAGGCGATGTGCCCGCCGATCGGCGCGGGTATCCTCGCCCTGCAGTGCCGCGAGGGCGACGTCGCCACCATCGAGACCGTCACCGGCCTTGGCCACTATGACACCTGGCGCGAGGCCGCGGCAGAGCGGATGTTCCTCCATGTGCTGCAAGGCCACTGCAACAGTCCCATCGCCGGCTATGCCAAGGCCGAGTTGGACGGCCGCCTGTCTCTATGGGGCCGGGTCTTCTCCCCCGACGGAAAGCAGGTGCTGGACGCCCACGAGTGGGCCGGCTCCCTCAGCCCCGAAGACCTCGGTACCTCGGTCGCCCTGGCGCTGAAGCGCCAGGGCGCCACTGATCTGATCGCCTCCATCCCGCACTGAGCCGCAGCCGGGCGGCGTTCGTCCCGGTGGGACAGATGATCCCCCGTGGAGATGGAGATGGAGATGGAGATGGAGATGGAAATTGCAGACGGAGACGGAGACGGAGGTCACGAGGGGCTCATTCTGGCGTAGGTTCAGCGTGGTGTGGTCTCCTCGGTCACCCATCCCAGATAGGCCGCGCTCCCGGCGGTGATCGCAGTGGCGATGATCTCCGGCACGTCATAGGAGTGGTTCGCCTTGATGTGCGCCTCCAAGTCCGCGTAGCGGTCCGTCGTCGTCTTGAACAACACGCGCCACTCCTGATCGGCCTGGACTGCGCCCTCCCACCAGTACGTGGAGATGATCGGCCCGTCCACTTGGACGCAGGCGGCCACACGCGCCGCGACGGCGGACTTGGCCAGGGCGTTCGCGGACTCGTCGGAATCCGTGGTGGTCAGTACGAGAAGGTGTTCGTCAGCCATGAGGCCGAGCGTACGGGCGAGGCCTCTTACCATCTTGTTTGCCTTGTTTGCCTTGTTTGCGATATCACCCAACCATCCCTTGTGAGTCATTTGCGACCGTGGCTCCAGCGGGGACCCTTGTCGGCCCATTCGCGGTCCCACTCGTCCATACGCAGCCGGTCCAGCTCCACTCTGATCAGGCCGCAGGCCGTCATCACCAGCAGGCAGACACCAGTGGCGGCTCCGATGCCGCCGGTGACGGCAAGGGCCATGCCCTGTGCAGGGCTCGGTGGCGGCGGGACGAGACGGGCGGCGTGGCCGGCCCATACGGTCACCGGCGTCCCGGCTCTCAGCCCCTGGGTGACCAGCGTCGTGCCGGTGTGCACCGTGCCGTCGTAGGCACTCCAGCGGACAGGTGCCTGGACGCGCGAGGAGTTGGCCTGTCCGGCTGTGGCGGGCAGGATGGGGGCGTCCCGCTGCAGTACCGCCGTCACACGGTGGATGTCCGCGCGCTGACGGGCAGCGGACGCATCGAGTGCGCTGCCCGTGATGAAGCCCGTGAACGGCGCTGCGATCAGAACCAGCAGCAGCGCCACCGCTGTGAGCCAGGCCTCCACGACATCTGAGCGGCGCCTGAGCGGATTGCGGCGCCACCTCCACAGCCTCACCGTCGTCGAGCGCATCACGCACCTCCTTCGAGGCACACGTGCCGTTATGGCTGCGCAGCCGCTTCGTGTGGCATCAGCCGACTGAAGCCGGCGGGCGCATATCCATGGTCTCTCGTATCGGGACTCCGGTGCCAGAGGCGGGGGTCGGCTGGTCCGGCCGACCCGGCCACCCGGCCGGTCCGAGTAGCTCGCCACAGGAGGAAGAACGGCTCTGTCGAGGCCCCCGCGACCATTCGACGATCGGAGCACGGGAAGCCCTCGGCGGGGATGTAAAGGAGCAGTTCATGAAGGCCATGGCACTCGATGCGGCTATTTTGGAAAAGCTGATAGCGGCCTCCTCCGCTGCACCTTCGTTCTACAACACCCAGCCGTGGCGCTACCGGCTCGACCCCGAAACGGCCACTTTGGAGGTATGCGCCCGACCCGATCGCCTGCTGCGGGAGATGGATCCGACAGGACGCGCGCTCCATATCTCGGTCGGCGCCGCACTGTTCAATCTGCGGGTGGCGGTGGCGCACTTCGGCTGGAGGCCGGTGGTACGGCTGCTGCCGTGGCGCGAGCAGCCGGAGGTGCTCGCCTCGGTGCGGCTCGCCGGGCCGGCGAGTGACCGGATCACCTCCCCTTGCGTTGCTTCTGATCGGCCCGATCTGTATCACGTCATATGGGACAGGCACAGCAGCCGCTTCCCGTTCGACGGCCGGGCGCTCCCCACCGAGTTGCTCGCCTCGCTCGCCGACGCGGCACAAGCGGAGGGCGCCATCCTGCGGGTGCCCGGGCCTGTCGAGACCCGCCGCCTGCTGCGGATCACCGCGGAAGGCGAATGGCGTACCACCAACGACTGGGCCCGGCGCACAGAGAGCCGTTCCTGGGTCCAGGAGGAGAGCAGTGAAGGCATGCCGCCGGCTGCCCTGGGCCCTCAGGACGCTGCCGGGCACATGCCCGTACGGGACTACTCGGCGCTGAACTCGCGATACCACCGCCCCGGTGCGGTCTTCGAGAGCTCCCCGACGATCGCCGTGCTTTCCACCTTGCGCGACGGCCGATCCGACTGGCTGCGCGCCGGGCAGGCCCTGGAGAGCGTACTGCTCGTCGCGACGACGCAGGACGTACGTGCCTCGTTGCTCCATCAAGCTCTCGAATGGCCTGACTTGCGGTGGGCGCTGCGCGATGTACAGACAGGCCCGAGCCATGTGCAGATGCTGGTACGGCTCGGCTACGGCCCCGCCGGGCCGAAGACACCGCGGCGGGAGGATGTGTGGGAAAGGGATCGACTCTAGTTGCTGGGTAGAGGCACTCGCCACACCAGGCGGGTGCCTCCGGGCGCGGGCTTGTCGAGGATGAGTTCGCCGTTGAGTTTCTTCGCCCGAGCGGCGATGTTGGCGAGGCCGCTGCGACGGCCGCCCTCGCGGATGCCGATGCCGTCGTCTGTGATGATCACGATCACTTCGCTGGATTTGACTGTGAGGCGGATGTCGGCGGCGGTCGCCTGCGCGTGCCGGGCGATATTGGAGAGTGCCTCCCCGAGTACGGCGATCACCTCGTCGGCGATCGCGGGCGGTACGTCGGTGTCGACGAATCCCTCGGTGCGCAGGGTAGGGGTGAATCCGAGGGTTGGGACGGTGTTCTCGATCGCCTGGGCGGTACGGACGCGCAGGCCCTGGGGGCGGGGTTCGGTATCGTGCCTTCGCAGGCCGAAGATGGTGGCGCGGATGATTTTGATGGTCTCGTCGAGATCGTCGACCGCACGCAGCAGCCGTTCGTTCGCCTCCGGGTGCCGGACGAACCGCATGGCGCTCTGCACTGTCATGCCGGTGGCGAAGAGCCGTTGGATCGCCAAGTCGTGCAGGTCGCGGGCGATGCGGTCGCGGTCTTCGAGGAGCGCGACCTGCTCGGCGTTGCGGCGGCGCTCGGCGAGTTCCATGGCGAGAGCGACCTGTCCGGCGAAACCGCGTAGTGGCGCCGTCTCGTTCTCGGCGAACAGCTGTCCGCCCGCCGCACGCGCCAGCACCACTACTCCGCGGATGACGGGGGGCTCACCGCCGGTGCTCATCGGTACGGCGACGGCAGGGCCGAGCCCCTCCCACCGTCGCGCCGGGTCGGAATTGACCCGTGGATCGCTTTGAACATCGACGCTGGTGACCGTCTCGCCGGCGGCGATGGCCGCCCCGGCGAACGTTCCGTTCCGAGGGAGCACCAGATCGCGGTGGATTGAGGCATGGATGCCGGTGGCCACAGCGGTCCTGATCGAGTCGGAGCCTTCGACCGGGATGGCGAGCAGGGCTAGGTCACAGGCGAGGATGCGTCGCGCGTGTTCGACGATCAGCTCTACGAGACGTTCTTCGTCCACGCCCGACAGCAGGCGATTGGTGATCTCCGCGTTGGCAGCGAGCCAGCGCTGCTGGTCCCGTGCCTCCTGGTAGAGGCGGGCGTTCTCGATGGCGACGCCTGCGGCCACGGCGAGTGTCTGCAGTACCGCCTCGTCCTCGGGGTCGAACTCCGGCTGCCCGCGTTTTTCGGCCATGTAGAGGTTGCCGAACACCTCACTGCGGACCCGGATGGGAACCCCGAGGAAGGAGTGCATTGGCGGATGGTTCGGGGGGAAGCCGTAGGAGGACGAGTGTGCGGCCAGCTCGCGCAGGCGCAGCGCCTTGGGGTGCCGGATCAGCTCACCCAGCAGGCCGTGGCCTTCCGGAAGATGTCCGATAATGCGTTCCTGCTCGTCGGTGACGCCGACGGGGATGAACGCCGACAGCTTTTGATCCTTGCCGATCACACCGAGAGCGCCGTAGTGGCAGTCGACGAGGGCGACGGCGGCCTCGACGATGCTGCGCAGTACCTGCGGCAGGTCCAGCTCCCGACCGATGGAGAGCACGGCTTCGAGGAGATTGTGGATGCGGTCTTGGGTGCCGCGCGCCGCGTTAATCCGTACCTGCAGCTCCTCCAGCAACTCGTCCAGTTGCAACCGCGGCAGGTAGCCCGGCTCTCTCTTAGCCTCGGTCTCGGTCTTGTGTTTGTTTTCGGCCGCCACTGCCCTCGGTCCCTCGGATCGGGCTCCTGACTGTTGGTCCCACGGGGAGCCGCCCCTCTTCGTAGTACTAGTATCCCAGGAAAGCGGCATATGCCATTTTTTGGACACGTTTCAGGGGTCTTGAGAGGCCTTCAGGGGTCTTGAGAGGCCTTCAGGGGTCTTGATGGGTCTTGATGGGGTATGGGGGATCAACTCCCCCATACCCTTGGGAACGCTCAGCGCATGTCAGCGGAATGCTCAGCACATGTCAGCTCCCATTAGGCGGCGAGGCGGGAGGTGAGCTCCTTGGCCTTCGCAGCGGCTTCCTCGTACGCCTTGGCGCGGGAGGCGTCGGCCTTCTCCACCAGCGCGGCCATGGCGGGGTTGGTGCGGGCGCCGGTCAGCTCGGGCACGATGAATTCCACCTCCAGGCCGAGGAGCTCGCTGAGCGCCTTCTCCAGGTAGTTCTGGACGAATTCGAAGCCCTCGCGGGGGGTGCCGGGCGCGTATGAGCCACCGCGGCTGGCGATGACGACAGTCGGCGTTCCCTTGGCCGATGGCGTCGGGCCGCTTGTGCGGCCCATGATGATCACTTGGTCCAACCACGCCTTCAGCGTGGACGGAATGGTGAAGTTGTACATCGGGGCGCCGATGAGGATCAGGTCGGCCTGTTCTATCTCCTTGGCGAGAGTGTCGCGCAGGGCGAAGGCGGCTGCCTGCTCCGGGGTGTGGTCGGAGGGCGGGGCGAATGCGGCGCTGATGCCAGTCGCGTCCAGGTGCGGCAGTGGCTCGGCGGCAAGGTCGCGGTAGATCACTGTGCCGTCCGAGTTCTGTGCCTCCCACTCTCTGCGGAAGGTGGCGGCGATGTCACGAGAGGTCGAGGAGTCCTGGGGGAAAAGCGAGCTGTCAAGGTGCAGCAACGTGGCCATGGCCATGCCTCCGGTGGGAAACTTGAAGTGTGTACAAGAACTATAGGTAGCACACTTGCTTACTTTTATATAGCCACTGTCGTGAACGCAGTACGCTAGGGACATGGCGAACGGGCACGAAGCGTGCAGAGCGGTCGACAAGGGCATCACGCGCGTTTTCGCGCTCCTCGGCAAGCGATGGACGGGACTGATCCTCGCGGTGCTCATGGGACGGGCACGCACACACTTCGCGGAGCTGAGACGTGCCATCCCTGGCATCAGCGAGCGGATGCTCTCCGACCGGTTGATGGAACTGGGGAGCGCGGGACTGGTGGTGCGTGAGGTGGATGAAGGGCCGCCATTGCGCGTGTGCTACCGGCTCACCGATGCGGGTGCGGCGCTCGGGCCTGCGATGAACGCTCTCGCCGAGTGGGCCGAGGAACACATGCCGGACGCGCCTCCCTTCCGGCGCAGCACGCCCATCGCGCCCGGGGAGGCCGATGTCACGTCATGAATGCTGTGGGAGCGGAAGTTCGAACCACACCACCTTGCCGACTGCTTGCCGACTCGTCCCCCAGCGTCGGGAGAGGTTGCTGACCAAGGTGAGGCCGCGGCCGTCCTCGTCGTCCGCGTCGGCGCGCCTCAGTTGCGGCAGGTTGTGGTCGTCGTCGCTCACTTCGATGAGCAGCTTGCCAACGCGCATCAGACGCAGCTCGACCCGCTGCGACGCCACCCGCAGCGCATTGGTCACCAACTCACTGACCAGCAGCTCGGCGAGTTCGCTGAGTTGGCTGATCCCCCAGTCGGCGAGTTGCTTACGGGTCAGCGCACGTGCAGCGCGCACCTGACAGGGATCGAGAGCGAGCGGCCACTGTGCGACATCCACAGCCGGAATCCCCTCGAACTGGGCGACGAGCAGGGCCACGTCGTCGCCGCGGTCGTCGGAGTGCACCTGGGCGAGGATCTGTTGGCAGACGTCCTCCGGGGTCTGCTGCGGCTCAATGACGTTGGCGCACAGCGCGGCGAGACCGGCGTCTATACCCTGCTCGCGCACCTCGACGAGACCGTCGGTGCACAGCACCAGCCAACTCCCGTCCGGCACCGGGATCTCCACCGTCTCGAAGGCCACACCGCCGACGCCGATCGGTGCGCCCTGGGGGATCTGCAGCAGTTCGCTGCGGCCGTCGTACCGGGCGAGCACGGGCGGGATGTGGCCTGCGTTGGCGAGGGTGAGGGTGCGGTGGATCGGGTCGTATACGGCGTAGATGCAGGTGGCGAGATGGTCAACGCCAAGGCGCTGGGCCAGGTTGTCGAGATGGCGCAGGAGCTGGGCGGGCGGTAGGTCGAGCGCGGCCATGGTCTGCACGGCGGTGCGGAACTGGCCCATCACTGCGGCGCTGAGCAGCCCGTGACCCATCACGTCGCCGACGATCAACGCGACCCGCCCGCCGGGGAGTTGGATCGCGTCGAACCAGTCGCCGCCCACTTGCGCCTGGCGGTCTCCGGGGCGGTAGTGGTGGGCGATGCGCACGCCCGGGATGCGCGGCGGGGACGTCGGCAGCATGCTGCGCTGCAGTGTGGCGGCGGCGCGGGATTCGAGGCGGTGCAGGCGGGCGTTGTCGAGGTGGACGGCGCCGCGCGCGGCGAGTTCAGTGGCGGTGGCGACATCTCTTGCGTTGAACGGGCGGCGCTGCGGGTGGCGTACGAAGCACATACGGCCGAGGAGCGTGCCGCGGGCGGTGAGCGGGACGAGCAGCACCGAGCGGCCGGGGATCAGCCTGCTGAGTGCGGGAACGCCGAGGTCGGCGGCGAGACCGACGGCGAGCGCGGGCTCGACGACGGGGAGTAGCATCGGCCCGGCGAAGCCTGGCGACTGCTCCGGCGGGATGGTGTACACCTCGCCCTCGGGCAGGGCGGCGCTCCAGTTGCCGGAACGGCCGCCGACTGCGGCGGCGCGACGGACGGTGAGGGCGCGGGCCGCCTCCGGGGTCGGCGCGTCGGAGACGCCATATGCCCCGGATGTGCCATATGCCCCGGAGGCCCCTGAATCAGAGAAGACGTGCTCGACGACGATGACAGTGGCGAAGTCGGCGAAGCGCGGCACGGCGACATCGCACAACTCGCGCGCGGTGGTGGTGAGATCGAGAGTCGTCCCGACGCGTGCGTCGGTCTCACGGAGCAGGGCGAGTTGCTGACCGAGGAGTTGACCCGGCGTGGCGGCTGGGAACGCGTACGCGTCCGGCGGTACTGGCGTGAGACCGGGGGCGGGGACCGCGTCGCCGCTGCGGTGGCGGGGCGCGGGCAGCAGCTCGGCGGGTGCGGCGACCGGGAGCATCTCCTTCCCCCTGCCTACGGCGGGAGATGTCCCCGGAAGGCAGGGGGAGTGCACGGCTTTGGCCGCTTCGTACGGCAAGACGGGGATCGGAGCCGAGCCGTCGACCTCGAGCGCGGGATGCCCGAGCGGCGCAATCTGTCGCATGATGCGC
Source organism: Streptomycetaceae bacterium (assembly GCA_019243445.1). Taxonomy (GTDB): domain Bacteria; phylum Actinomycetota; class Actinomycetes; order Streptomycetales; family Streptomycetaceae; genus Streptantibioticus_B. The sequence goes on from JAFAUH010000199.1 coordinate 10,045, forward strand.
TCCAGACGGCTGGGGCTGACGCGGGGCAGCACGGTGCCGAGCCGGGTGGCCTCGCTGCCATCTGCGGCGGGCTCGGTGAGGCGGCGGGCTGCGACGCTGATGGCGCTGGAGCGCCCCACCGCGGCAGGTCCCCCTTGCAGGCAGGGGAAGGCTGATGTCGCTGTGTTTGCCGCCGTGTTTGCCGCTGTGTCGCAGGGATACTCGAGGACGTACGAGAGCATGCGGTCACCGAGTGCGAGTCGCAGTGCGCCGGAGCGTAGTGGTTCGGCGTCGGTGGCGAGCACGAGCAGGCTGCGGCCAGACGGCTCCACGATCCGGTATGACCACCACAGGGCCTCGCGTACCCCGCCGTCCCGGTCCGTGACCGCGAGCGACCCGGCCCAGGCGGGCTGGGTCAGGTCGTCGATCAGATCGAGGGCATCGCGTCCGGGTCCGGGCCGTCCGTCCACGGCGGCAGCGGGCAGCAACCCCGAGGCGCGATGACCGAAAACCGCCTCCCAGGTGTGCCCGAAAAGCTCCTGGGCCCCGCGGTTCCAGTACGAAATCCGGCCGTCCGGATCGACAGTGAGCACGGCGAGGCGCAGCAATGCCGCGATGGGCGCGCCAGTGCGTCCGCTGGTGCTTGTGCTCGTTCCGGCGCGGGTGGCGGTGGCGGTGTTGACATCGGAGCCCTCGGCCGGCCACTGCGCCTGCTCGCGCGCGTCGCTCACTGTGTTTTTTTCGTGAGCTTCTCCGCCCGTTCCCAGGCTCCGCGGACGGCCGTCGCGTCGGAGGTGCGCCTCTTGATCGGAGCCCTCGGCCGGCCACTGCGCCTGCTCGCGCGCGTCGCTCACTGTGGTCATTTCGTCCAACGTTCTCGCCTCTCCGGGGCAAGAGAAGCATGAAACGGCATACAAGTACGGGCAATTACCGAGATTGCCCCCCGGCGAAGCATCTCCCTGCCTGCCGGGGGTACCTCTCGCCGGGGGCAGGGGGGAGGGGGAGATGCCCTCTGATGCCACCATCCACAGTCATCAGACGTCCGTTCGCCCCCCGCGTGCGGTCGACAGCTCCCGTGCTCCATGCACGGCCTCGTACGCTGGGCGGGTGACCAAGCACCAGGCAGAGCAGCAGGCGGGGCAGAAGACGGAGGACCGCCTGGAGAAGGCGGTGTGCGCCGCCGAGCAGGCACTGATCGAGTTCGAGATCGCGGTGGAGACCTTCCGGGTCGAGGTGGAGAACTTCTCCCGCCTGCACCATCAGCGGCTCGGCCCCATGTACACGCGCCTCGACGAGCTCGATGCGCTGATCGCGGAGGCGGTCGCCGAGCGTACCGGCGACCGCGAGGACATCCGGCACGCGCGAGAGGCGCGTGCGTTGGTGATGCCGATGCCGGGCATCGAGGAGCTCTTCGAGATGCCGCTCGGCTCCGATGGCATATGGCAGCCCGGGAACCCCGAGAACCCCGCGGCGCCCCGCCGTGTGCGCCCTGGAGAGGAGGCACGGCGGCTCTACCGGGAGCTGGTCCGCAAGGTCCACCCTGACCTGGCGCAGGAGGAGGCGGAGCAAAGACGCCGTGGTGAGTTCATTGCCCGCGTCAACGAGGCATACGCGCAGGGTGACGAGGAGACGCTGCGGGCGCTCGCAGCGGAGTGGGAAGCGGCCCCGCCGACCGTGGCGGCCCCGCCGAGCAAGGCCGAGGAGCTGTACGCGCGTCTGGAGTGGCTGGCGCAGCGGAAGGAGACGCTGGCGGCGGTCGCGGCGGAGCTGGAGCAGAGTGCCATCGGCCAAATGTTGAAGCTTGCGCCGGATGACCCGGACGGGCTGCTCAATGAGATCGCGGAACAGTTGCTCGCGCAGGTCGCGGAGCGTGAGCAGCGCCTGACGGAGCTGCTGCGCCCCGCCGCCGACTGAGACGACGACCTTGAGGTGTGCGCGGTGAGGTGTGCGCGGTGATTCTTGGCATCCTTGGGCTGGTAACGCGTGACATGCCCAGGTGGTGATACGCGCTGGTTGTGATACGCGCTGGTTGTGATACGCGCTGGTTGTGACATTTACGTACAGCAGGTTGTGACATTTACGTACAAGTGACGAGGACCGGAAAGGCCGACTTATGCACTTTGCCCAGTTGCCGACGGTGGATGCTGTCGCAGTGCCGTTCGACGGGTACCTGCTGGATGTCCGGGAGCCCTACGAGTGGGCGGCCGGGCATGCCGAGGAAGCGGTGCATATTCCGATGGGTGAGGTGGTCGCCCGTATCGCCGAGGTGCCGGCTGACCGCACGGTGCATGTGGTGTGCCGTGTCGGTGGACGTTCGGCGCAGGTTGCCCAGTACCTGCTGGCGCAGGGGCTTGACGCGGTGAACGTCGACGGCGGGATGCTCGCATGGGAGGCGGCCGGGCGCCCGCTGGTGAGTGAGCACAGCGGTCAGGCCATCGTGGTCTGATCGAGGGTTTTACCGAGAGGCTGGCCGAAGGGCCGGCCGAAGAGTGGGCGGCCCTGAGGTCCGGCGGCCGGGCAGTGGCTTGGAAGCTTCCTGATGAGTACCGTTCCGACTCGTACGATGCCCCGTACGGCTGACACAAACCGTACGACTGACACCAGGCAGGGGACGGGGAACGACATGGAGCCACCTGAGATCAGGGCGGTGGACGAGGCGGTGTCGGACGACGGCCCGCCGGACAGCTCTCTGCCGCACGGGGTACTTGGTCTCTCGAGCATGACGTCGATGATTGTCGTCGCGCTCACAGTGGCGGCCGTTGGCCTCGGAGCCGCCGTCCACCTCGGGATGGTCTTCCTCAGCGTCGCACCGCCCAACCCCTTCTCCCAGCGGCACTCCACGACGATCAACAGCTATGTCTACCCCGAGTTCGAGCAGAACTGGAAGCTCTTCGCGCCCAATCCGGTGGAGGAGAACGATCACGTGCAGGCGCGCGCCGAAGTCCTCATGCCCGATGGCACCAGCGCGACCACCGGCTGGGTGGACCTGACGGCGATGGACGATGCACAGATCTTCCATAACCCCTTCCCCAGCCACACCCAGCAGAATGAACTGCGCCGGGCCTGGAGCTTCTACACCGACTCGCACGACAGCCAGGCTCATCCCATCGGGCTGCGTGGCACCCTCTCGCAGGAGTACGTGCTGCGCATCGTCGCCCACCGCTTCGGGCCGCATCTGGACGGCGGCAACGTGCAGCGGATCCAGGTGCGCTCAGCGAACGCACCCATCGCCCCGCCGTCGTGGAGCAGCGAGGAGGGTACGAACACCGGTACCAACTACCAGCTGCAGCCGTGGTGGAACGTCAGCCCTGAGGACTTCACGTGACCGATCAGCTCGCTGCCACGCCCGCCACGCCTCCTGCCGAGGGATTCGGCCATCAGCAGAGCACTGTCGTGCCGTCGCCCTTCGCCGGACTGTCGCGCAGCGTCGACGCCGCGATCGGCAAGGGCCTTGTCCGTATTACCGAGGGGCCTGTCGCTCCATACCAGTCGGCCGTCATCCGGATCGGCTTTTCGTTCACATGGCTCGCCTTTCTGCTGCGCGAATGGGTGCACCGTGAGGAGCTCTACGGGCCGAACAGCCCGTGGAGCTGGAGCATGGCCCATGCGCTGATAGCCACGAACCATGCTTTCACCGTACTGCTGTGGTCTGACAGCAGGGTGTGGTTCGAGTTCGTCTACGCCGCTGCGATCGCCGTGTCCGTGATGTTGCTGGTTGGTTGGCGCACGCGCACCGCCTCGTTGTTGTTCATGATCGGGGTGCTGACTCTGCAGAACCGCAGCGTCTTCGAGGGCGATGGTGGTGACAACGTCGTCCATATCATGGCGATTTATCTGTTGTTCACGCGGTGCGGTCAGGTCTGGTCGCTGGATGCACGCAGGGCACGCCGATCGCCGGACCGTGATCGTGACCGCGATCCGGTCGGAGTCGGGGTATGGGTGTTCTTTGCGGCTGTACTCACACTCGTCACGGTGCTGGGCAAGTTGAGCACCGGCTGGGGGTTGATCTTCTGGGGTTTTCTGGCTGTGCACGCGGCGTGGTGGCTGGTGCGGCGCTACGTTCCGGAGAGACCAGCGGCGCGCAGCGCCTCCGTTGAGGGTGGTGGGAGACGGAGGGGCGAACTGCGCACGGTCATGGCCATGGTCGGTAATGTGGTGCACGCGGGTGCGATGTTCGTGATCGTCATCGAGGTGTGCCTGATCTACTCGACGGCCGGCTGGTACAAGATCACAGGCTCCCGCTGGGGGGACGGTACCGCCCTGTATTACCCGCTGCACCTCACCGACTTCACTCCGTGGCCGACGCTGTCGCACGCTCTCGGCAGCAGTGCCGT
>JAFAUH010000204.1 GCA_019243445.1 Streptomycetaceae bacterium
GGTGGGAGCGATAGCCGCTCGCGCTCCGCACCCGCCCTTGCAAAACGGCCGTCAGCGAGGGTTCATCGAGCTGCAGCACCACCTCGGCGCCTGGCACCCTGCGCCCTACTTCTGCGATGTGCTGCCGTAGCCCCTCGCAGAGCGAGGCGGTCAAGTCCCGGCAAGCGCCGGGATCCGACAGAGCCGCCTCACCGCCATGCAGCTCGACAGAGGCGGCAAGCGTCCAGGGGCCGACCGCCTGCACTTTCAGCGACCCTTCGTACCCTTGCGTGAACTCCTCCAGCGCATCGAGGTCCTCCCGCAGCCACGCCCACGCACGCCGCGTGTCCCGTCCCGGCCGGTCACCGAAGCGCCAGCCGCTGGGTTCCACGCGCGCGTAGAGGTCGACGAGCATCCCGAGGGTACGCCCGATCATGTCCGCGCCAGGCCCGCGAGCCGGCAGTTCGGGAAGGAACGGCAGCGCATCCAGCTCCCCCATGACCGTCCGCGTCACCTCCCGGGCATCCTCGCCAGGCATCGACCCAATGCCAGTCGCGGTACCCGCGCCCCAGCTGAATTGCACATTCTGCGTACTCACATCATTCACGCCAGAAGCGTAATCACCGGTCAGGCCCGGCGTGCGGTCAGCGCCCCGGGCGGATGCTCAGCTCCGTGATCTCGGCGTCGCGCGGTAGATCGAGCGCGGCAAGGACAGTCGCGGCGACCGACTCGGGGGCGATCCAGCGAGAGGCGTCGTAGACCTTGCCCTCCTGCTGGTGAACCTTCTCCTGCATGGGCGTCGCAGTACGGCCGGGATAGACACTGGTGACACGGATACCGTTGCCGTGCTCCTCCTCCCTCAGTGAGTCGGCGAGCGCCTTCAGCCCGTGCTTGCTGGCCGCGTACGCGCCCCAGCCTGCGCTGGCGCGCAGCCCGGCCCCCGAGTTGACGAAGACGACATGCCCACGAGAGAGCCTCAGTTGCGGAAGGAACAGCCGGGTGAGTTCGGCGGGCGCAACGAGGTTGACCGCAAGCGTGCGATTCCAGAGCTTGCTACTCAGCTCGCCGACCTCGCCGAGGTCGGCGACGCCCGCGATGTGCAGCAGCGAGTCGAGTCGGTCGGGCAGCCTCTGATGGCCGAGCGCCCAGGAGAGCAGCTCCGGCTCGGCGAGATCGCCGACGAGGGTCCGCACGCCGGAAAACTCGTCGGCCAGTCCCTTCGCGCGGCCCGCATCGCGCGCCAGCAGCCACAGCTCGTCGCCGCGTTCGAGGAGCCGGCGCGTGACGGCCGCGCCGATTCCCGATCCGGCACCGGTGATGACGTGAATCGACATGGTGCCCATGCTCGCATCTCTGTCATGCGGAGGCAGACCTCACCGATACCGACGCCACCGAGATCATCGATGCAGGGCGGTATCGACGGTGATCGTGGTCGACTGCTCCGCGATGATCCATGCCCTCACAGACACCGGCCGCATCGGCACTGCCGTTCGCGACCGCCTCGCAGAGGCATCCAATGTGGCAGCTTCGCACCTGATCGACTTCTTCACACCTGATCGACTTCGAGGTGGCGTCAGCCCTCTTCGGCCTGGCACAGGGCCGGCGCGGCTCCACGCCGAAACTCATACCCGCAGCTTTGAAACGGGAAATCGACGATTACCAGGCCACTCCGCTGCGCTGGTATGAAGAGCTGCCCTTCTGGCCTCTGATACGCGAACTGTCCTCGCGCCTTTCCACCTATGACGCCGCGTACGTCGCACTCGCCGAAGCGCTTGGCATCCCTTTGGTGACCAGCGACGCCAAGATTGCCAAGATCGATGCGACACACTGCAGAGTGGAAACTTTCACAATCAACAGCGCGACTTGATACACCTTGAGCACTGGAATCGACGCGGAGTAATTATTTCACGGAGATCAATCCAAGGCTGAAAGGTGTCGTCCGGCGCGCCGAGGCGCCGGACGATCCCCACAGACGTCTTACCCGGCGCCGTTGACGGGATAGCGGGAGAGATCGATGGTCTGGCCAGGCTTGACATTCCACACCTGCACGGTCTTCAGTGGGGCGCTTCCGTCATAGCACTGACCGCCTGTGTACTCCCGAATCCAGACGTAACTGCCGTTCGGATTCGGGCCGAACTGGGTGCTTCCTCCGGGCGAGAGCGTCACACAGCGCCGGAACTGGTTGTCGACCCAGATGGAGACGGCGTGCGAGTAGTGAGCGCCGCTGTCCACGACATAGGTGTCATTCGACGCCGCCTGGGCGCTTCCGGCCAAGACAGCCGCCGCAGATGCCAAACCCGCGATTCCAGCCAGGGCGATCTTTGCGCCTCTGCGCTTCCTGAGCTTGTGCTGCGCCTGTGAATTTGCCATCGCGAAGATTCCTTTCGGTAAGACCTCAGAGGAAGTGAAGGAAATGCTGAGCTTCTTCAAAGGGAGACACAAGAACTCACTTTCATGTGAGTAAGGCACACGGAAGAAACCTTCTGAGTTCGCCGGTGTGACATAAACAACAGAATCGTTTGCTCTTGAACCAACTTCCGTGCCCATGACTTCGGAGCGCCCGAAGTCCTCCAGGCAAAACTTCCCGCCGGTCCAGCCGTGCGCATCCGCCAGAACATCGCAGGCGAGCCGATCGAGCCCGACGGCCTACTGACTTTGATCGAAACCGTCATCTGCGGCTTGCGACCGCCCGAGATCGAGTCGGCCGTCGCACTCCTCGCCTCCTGGACAGCACCCGGCATCGGAGACCAACTTGTCGAGAGTGTCGAGGGTACCGATGCGATCGCATCCCGCCTGAACGTTGACATTTGGTGGCCGGCTGGCGACCTCGTACCACGGATCCTCCGGTGTCAGCCTCTCGTGGGAGCAGACGCCGTATCACGCGCACGCTCCATCGCCGCGATTGTCGCAGTTTGGTGAGTATGTTGTGCGGAGAGTTTCACGACAATGGCCGTAAAGTGAACTTTCCGTGAGTGAAACCCCGTCACTGTAGTGGCTGTCAGACAAGTGGGCAGTCCCGCTCCGTGCGGCGGCGTCATTTCGGAGAGTTTCGGTGTCCACTGCTCCTGCTTCTGGTTTCACTCCCCCCGCTATGAGCCCGGAGTCGGCGCAAATGCCGCCGAATTGGCGGGAGTTGGGGTTTGACGGGGATCCGGTGCCGGGTGATCCGCAGGTGCTGCAGGGAATTGTGGATGACTTCACATATCTGCGGGATACGGCATGGTCGGTGTCGCAAGGACTGGATGCGTTTGTGGCATCGGCCTCGGGCGGGTTTGCAGGGGCGACGGCGGATGCGCTGCGGGAGGTGGTCTCGGGTCGGCTGAAGACGTTCATCTTCAACATCGCGCGGGCGTTCTCGCTGGCCGGGGAGGCGGTGGCCGAGTACAAGCTGGCGCTGGTGCAGGCACAGCAGGTGGCAGCTGATGCCTTGAGGCAGGCGGCGGGGCTGGCGGTGGGGGATGCGAAGCTGGCGGGGCTGAAACGGCA
>JAFAUH010000255.1 GCA_019243445.1 Streptomycetaceae bacterium
GTGACCAGCGTTCCGATCTTCTCACCCGCGACCGCGCGGGCAATATTGCCATCGGTCAGCAGGTTGAACACCAGGATCGGCATGCCATTGTCCATACACAAACTGAATGCGGTGGCGTCGGCCACCCGTAACCCGCGATCAATGACTTCCCGGTGGGTGATCGCGGTCAGCAACTCGGCCCGAGGATTCACTCGCGGATCTTCGGTGAAGACGCCGTCGACGGCCTTGGCCATCAAGACCACGTCGGCGCCGATCTCCAGTGCCCGCTGTGCGGCGGTGGTATCGGTCGAGAAGTACGGCAGCCCCATGCCCGCGCCGAAGATCACCACGCGCCCTTTTTCCAGGTGGCGCCGCGCGCGCAGTGGAATGTACGGCTCGGCGACCTGGCCCATGGTGATGGCGGTCTGCACCCGCGTCTCGATGCCTTCCTTCTCCAGAAAGTCCTGGAGCGCCAGGCAGTTCATGACGGTGCCGAGCATGCCCATATAGTCGGAACGGGCCCGGTCCATGCCGCGCGTCTGCAGTTCTGCGCCCCGGAAGAAGTTGCCACCACCGATCACGAGGGCAATCTCGGCGCCGTCGCGGACGACCGCGGCGATCTCGCGAGCCGTGGCGTGCACGATGTCGGGATCGACACCAAGTCCCCCGCCTCCAGCGAACGCCTCACCGGACAGCTTCAGCAGAAACCGCCGTGGGCTTCTGCGGTTGCTGCGGCTGCCGCCTTCGCCGGCCTTATCGGCCTTGTCGTTGCGGGCGTCCTGATCCATGGGGTTCTCCTCGTGCGCGTACGAAGGAGGCCATTGCCGGGGTCCTTGGTTGTTCCCTTTGCGGCAATGGCCTCCTCGTCACTTCTGCGGCCGACCAGCGCGGGGTCGGCTGCTTTCGACCCTATAAGGGTCGCCGGTCATTCGCTGCCCTGCTCAGACACCGACGCGGAAGCGGGCGAAACGCTTGAGCGTGACACCGGCCTCGTCAAGCACCTTCTGTACGGACTTCTTGTTGTCCTTGGCGAACGCCTGGTCAAGCAGCACGTTCTCCTTGAAGAAGCCGGTGACCCGGCCCTCCACGATCTTCGGCAGGGCGGCCTCGGGCTTGCCCTCCTCACGTGCGGTGGCCTCGGCGACGCGACGCTCGTTCTCGACCGTCTCGGCCGGGATGTCCTCACGGCTGAGGAACTTCGGCGCAAACGCGGCGATATGCTGCGCGACATCCTTGGCGATCGCTGCCGCTGCCTCGTCCGAAGCAGACTTCTTGTCCAGCTCGACGAGCACGCCGACCTGGGGCGGCAGGTCCGGGCTGGTGCGGTGCAGGTAGGAGGCGACGAAGCCGTCGGTGAACTGCGCGAAGCGGCTCAGTACGATCTTCTCACCGAGGGTGGCGTTCGCCTCGTCGACGAATGCCTGGACGGTCTTGCCGCTCTCAATCTCGGAGGCAAGCAGCGCGTCGAGGCCAGCCGGCTTGGTTGCGGCGACATGCTTGGCGATCGTCTCAGCGACCTCGACGAACTTGTCGCCCTTGGCCACGAAGTCGGTCTCACAGTTGAGCTCGACCAGCACGCCCGCCTTGCCGCCCTCGATGAGGGAGACGACAGCACCGTTGGTGGCACTGCGGCCCTCACGCTTGGCGACGCCCTTCTGGCCCTTGACACGCAGAATCTCGACGGCCTTGTCGAGGTCGCCCTCGGCCTCGTCCAGCGCCTTCTTGCAGTCCATCATGCCGGCGCCGGTGCTCTCACGGAGCTTCTTGACGTCGGCGGCGGTGAAGTTCGCCATGGTCAGTGAATCTCTTCTCGAAAGGTCAGTGGTCGTCTACCGGTGGTCTACCGGTGGTCTACCGGCACTACCGGGTTGTACAACGCTTCTGCTCGCTTCTCCGCTCGGGCGGCGCAAAAACACAGCCATCGCCATCTTCCGCGGCCCGGCGGCCGCCCGAGCGCCGCTCGCGACGCTTCTGCTCGCTTCTCCGCTCGGGCGGCGCAAAAACACAGCCATCGCGCCACCCTCTACCATCCGGCCGCTCGCACGACAGGCGGCGGGGGCCTGGCTCATCGATCTGCCAGTCCACCCCGCGCCGCCATTGCGTCGTGCAGTGCGACTCAGGCCTTGTCGGACTCGTCGGCGGCCGGGGTCTCGGCGACAGCCTCAGCCGCGGCGGCCTCAGGCTCGGCGGCAGCAGGCTCGGCGGCAGCAGCCTCGCCCTGCTCCTCCGCCTCAGCCTTGGCCTTCTCGCCCACGAGCAGGTCACGCTCCCACTCGGCCAGCGGCTCGGCCGGGGCAGCCTTGCCCTCACCGGCGGCGGCGCCGGAACGGGCGATGAGGCCCTCGGCGACAGCGTCGGCGATCACGCGGGTGAGCAGCGTGACGGAGCGGATCGCGTCGTCGTTACCCGGGATCTTGTAGTCGACCTCGTCCGGGTCGCAGTTGGTGTCGAGGATCGCAACGACCGGGATGCGCAGCTTGCGCGCCTCACCGACGGCGATGTGCTCCTTCTTGGTGTCCACGATCCAGACGGCGCTGGGCACCTTCTGCATGTCGCGGATGCCGCCGAGGGTCTTCTCGAGCTTGGCCTTCTCACGCGAGAGGACCAAGAGCTCCTTCTTGGTCAGACCGGAGCCGGCCACGTCCTCGAGGTCGATCTCCTCGAGCTCCTTGAGGCGCTGCAGACGCTTGTAGACGGTTGAGAAGTTGGTGAGCATGCCGCCCAGCCAGCGCTGGTTGACGTACGGCATGCCGACCCGGGTGGCCTGCTCGGCGATGGCCTCCTGGGCCTGCTTCTTCGTGCCGACGAAGAGGACGGAACCGCCGTGGGCGACGGTCTCCTTGACGAACTCGTAGGCGCGGTCGATGTACGACAGCGACTGGAGCAGGTCGATGATGTAAATGCCGTTGCGCTCAGTGAAGATGAAGCGCTTCATCTTCGGGTTCCAACGGCGGGTCTGGTGCCCGAAGTGGACGCCGCTCTCCAGCAGCTCCCGCATCGTGACGACGGCCATGGCCGTACTCCTTGAGTACTCGGTTTCGTGACGGCCGGCCGGCCGTCACTCCTGACACCCCGGCGCGTCGTGCCTCGAGGGCCTGTGGAATGGCCTTCGGAGGACCGAGAGACGCGGCCCGCCGTAGCGGTCGTCCGTTGACAGATGCGACTGACAGACGTGACGGATGCGACGGTGGCGGGGCGTGCGAAGTCGACCCGGTGGCCCGGATCGCAAGAGAAAGTGTACGGGACCCCTGAGGGCGCGGGTGACACGCTGCTCTTTGTACACAATCATGCCCACCTGCATTCGGACGAGTGGCGAGGTTGTCCACAGTCCGCGCGTTGTCCACCGATTGAGGTCATGATCCCTGCCGTGGGCCAGGGTGCGGGAGCGTGAGCTCATGACGGTACGAGAGTGCCCGCGGTGGGCGGGCGTGCTGGTTGCAGTGGTGGGGCTGCTCGCGCTGGGAAGTGCAAGCCGGGCGGCTGCCGCCGAGGGGGATCAGGTGACGCGGGCGTGGCCGGTGGCGGCCGTCGGTGGGGGGCCGCGACCGGTCGTGGTGCGCGGTTTCGAGCCGCCGCCACAGCCGTGGGCGGCGGGGCATCGTGGGGTGGATCTCGCCGCCGGCCGCGGCTCACCAGTACGGGCGGCGGCAGCGGGGCGTGTGGTCTTCGCAGGGACAGTTGCGGGGCGCGGCGTGCTCTCGATCGAGTTGACACAGCCGCAGACACCAGCACTGCGGATCACATACGAGCCGGTGGAAGCAGTGGTCACCGTCGGCGACTCAGTGACGGCCGGGCAGCTGGTCGGCACGGTGGGGCCGGGACCGTTCCACTGTCCTGAAGGCTGCCTGCACTGGGGGTTGCTGCGCGGCGACGAGTATCTCGACCCGCTGACCTTGATACCGCCGCAGATGCGCCGCGGGGGGCCGTCGCGACTGTTGCCTGTCTTCGGCGTCCCGCCTCCGGATCCTGCGGCCGGGACGGACAGTGCCGTCGGCCACACTGCGACTGGTTTCGTGAGCGGCGTACGCGAGCAAGCGGAGTGGCTGGCCGAGGGCTCCGATCAAGGGGCGCGCCTCCGGCACGACGGCCGTCCGCGGAGCGCGCGAGCGAGCGGAGAAGCAAACGGATATCTCGCGGTTGGGGCGTGCTTGCTATGGGCGCGTGCTCTGCAGCGCCATACGGACGGCGGCCTCGGTGATGTGGGCTGAGTCCTCAGCGGCGCCGAGCTCGATACGCCGGACAGCGGCGTCGACGATGCCCTGGAGCAGCATGGCGATGAGCCGGGGCTCCTGGTGCCCGAGCCCGCCGAGGACCTCGACGACCATGGCGATCAGTCCGCCGTGCGCCGCACGGATCTTCTCGCGGGCCTCCGCGTCCAGTTCACCGGCCGAGATGGCGACGACTGCACGGTGTCGTCGGGCCCCCACGAGGGCGAGCTGCCGGCGTACGTATGCCTCGATCTTCTCCTCGGGTGTGCCGCCCGCCTCCATCGCGGCCTCCACCTCCGCAGCCCAGACGGGGAAGTCGGTGGCGCACAGTTCCTCGACGACGGCGGCGCGGGAACGGAAGTACTCGTAGACGGAGGAGCGGGCAAGGCCGGTGCGCTTGGCGAGGGCAGGGAACGTCAGTGCCTCGGTACCGCCTTCGGTGAGGAGAGCGCGTGCGGCTTCCAGCAGGGCGTTGCGCTGCATCGTCCGGTGTTCGGCCACCGAGGCCGCTCTGATCCTGGGCACCCCTCCACTCTACGGACCGCGCCTATGGCCCTCCTCAACCGCGTCCTACATCCGCCAGTTTCGCGCGCAACTGCAGGACGGACTTGGTGTGGATCTGGCTCACTCGACTTTCCGTGACACCGAGCACGTGACCGATCTCGGCGAGGGTGAGACCCTCGTAGTAGTAGAGGGTGACCACTGTCTTTTCCCGTTCCGGGAGTGTGTTGACGGCCCTGGCGAGCAGCCGCCGCAGCTCGCGGTCCTCGGCGACCTCGACGGGGTTGTCGGCGGCGCGGTCCTCAAGGGTGTCGACGAGGCTGAGGCGGTCACCGCTCTCGGTGCCGACGTGCAGCAACTCTTCAAGAGCGACAACGTTGGCGAGGGAGAGCTGACTGAAGATGCCGTGCAGTTCGTCGACGCCGATATCCATTTCCGCCGCGACCTCGGCCTCGCTCGGGGTGCGATGGAATCTCGCTTCGAGCGTCGCATAGGCGCGCTCCACTGCGCGCGCCTTCTGGCGGACCGAACGGGGGATCCAGTCCAGCGCCCGCAACTCGTCGATCATGGCTCCGCGAATCCGAGTGATCGCATAGGTCTCGAACTTGATCGAACGGTCCGGGTCGAACTTCTCGATGGCGTCGATGAGCCCGAAGATCCCGGAGGAGACGAAGTCGGCCTGCTCAACATTCGATGGCAGGCCGACACTCACTCGTCCGGCAACGTATTTGACCAGTGGTGAGTAGTGCAGGATGAGCTGCTCGCGCAGTCGCGCCTCACCAGTGGTCTTGTACGACCGCCACAGCTCGTCCAGTGGTGTGGAGGCAGGGGCGGCCATCCGGGCGCTCAGGGGGACTGAGTGATCGTCGGTCGCCGCTGTCGCGCGGTCAGGCCCTGAGGTGTGCTGGGGCATGCGTCGCCTTGAGCCGTTCTGCTGTGACGTTGGTGAGGAATCGGGTCTCTGCGAGCGTAGCGTGACCCTGACGTAGCACACTGTTACGACATTCGGGTGAGCCGACCGCAGATACGTTCCTTGGCGGGGCGACACGCGGCCATGGCACGTTTTCCCTTGCCCGTTGCGGCTGTTGGTCATTAATACGGTCCGGACTCATCCCCCCAACCTCGCCATCCTCTCGGTCCAGGTCAAGAATGCTTCTGTCACCCGATGGGGTGTTGACCGTCATCGGATCGGGGCAGTTGTCACCTCCGAGCGACAGATGTCAATACCCAGCGATCACTCTCCCGTTCCACGAAACCCAGCGCCCTCAGCTCATGGAGGCGGCTCAGGGTCTCGTCAAGCCCCATGCCGACCTGCACCGCGATGGTCTCGACGTCTGCACTGCCCTGCGCCGGCAGACCGTCCAGCACCCGCGCAGCCTCCTGTCCCAGCAGATCCCGCGCCACGACAGGCCCTTGCCGCTCAGGCGCGAGGTCGTCCCCCACTCTGCCGACCAGTTCGATCACCTCCGCCGCGTCGGTGACCAACAGCCCCTCACCGCGGAGCAGTTCATGGACGCCTGCCGAGAGTGCCGAGGTGACCGGGCCAGGTACCCCCATCACGAGACGGCCAAGGGCGCGAGCGCGGCGCGCGGTGATGAGCGAGCCGCTGCGCAGCTTCGCCTCGACGACGACCGTGCCGCGGGTCAACGCCGCGATGACGCGGTTGCGCATGATGAAGCGGCTGCGCGTCGGATGGTCACCGGGTGGCAACTCACCCACGAGCAGGCCCTGTTCGGTGATTCGCGCGATGAGCCCGGCGTGGCTCGGCGGATACGGCACATCCACACCGGAGGCAAGGACGCCGATGGTGGCACCCGTGGCGGCGAGTGCGCCTCGGTGGGCTGCGCCGTCCACGCCAAAGGCGGCACCGGAAACGACGGTCCAGCCGCGCTCGGCCAGATCGGCGGCGAGCGTGGCGGCGACACGAGTCCCGTAGTCGCTGCAGGCGCGGGCGCCCACAACGGCGACCGAACGCAGCGCCCAGGGCCGCAGCGACGCACGTCCCCGCACCCACAGCCCAAGGGGGCGCTGATCGCCAAGGTCGTTCAGTTGCGCCGGCCACTCCACATCGCCCGGGCAGACGAAACGCCCGCCGAGCGCCGCGACAGCCGCCAGGTCGGTGTCAGGATCGGCGCGGGCGTAGCGCAGTCGGTAGCCGGCCACTCGCCTGGGGGCCATACCCGGCAGCTCCTCCTGGCCGGCAAGCGACCGCAGCACTCGGGCCGCGCCTCGCTCGCGCAACCAGCGGCCGACCGTCTCATCGCCCGGCTCGACGATCCTGGTGAGCGCTGCGCGCGCCCGCCGCTCCTCCCATCCGGTCGCGCTCACAGCGTCTTCTCCTTCGCCCCGCCGCGCCAGGGAGTACCTTTCGCCGAAGGCAGGAGGAGGCTCATGTCACTGCCGTCTACTCGCGCGCTCCGCGGACGGCCGTCGTGCCGCAGGCGCGCCCCTCGATCGGAGCCCTCGACCGGCCACTCCGCTTGCTCGCATGCCTCGCTCATACGATCACCCCGCCCACAGTCGCCGGCACCCCACGGTGCACCCCGGTGCGCAGTTGCAGCGCCTCGGCAACGTCGTCGAAATCCGGGCGGTCGTGACCGGCGAGGTCCGCGACCGTCCAGGCAACCCTTAGCACCCGGTCCAGGCCGCGCGCGGTGAGCAGACCGCGTTCCATCTCCCGCTCGATGTCCCGCATCGCACCGGCTTTCACTCTCCAACGGGTGCGTAGCTCGTGTCCGGGCACTTGGCCGTTGGTGGTCCACGGCAGCCCCTCGTAGCGGGCCGCGGCGCGTTCGCGTGCCTGCCGCACCCGTGCGGCCACCTTGGCGGTGGGCTCGGCTCCTTCACCGTGGCAGTGCAGCTCGGATCTGCTGACGGGCTCGACCGCCACTCGCAGATCAACCCGGTCGAACAGCGGCCCGGACAGCCTCGCCTGGTACCGGCGTACGACGCTCGGCTGGCACTCGCAGCCTCCACCGAGCATCCCCCAGCGTCCGCAGGGACATGGATTGGCCGCGAAGACCAGCAAGAAGCGGGCGGGCAGCCGCATCACCCCGGCAGCTCTCGCGACCACGACATGACCGGACTCCAGGGGCTGGCGGAGCGCGTCCAGCACACGGGGGCTGAACTCGGGCGCCTCATCGAGGAAGAGCACACCCCGATGGGCCAAAGAAACAGCGCCGGGTCTTGGCAGACCGCTGCCGCCGCCGATGATCGACTGCATGGTGGCCGAGTGGTGCGGGGCGCAGAAAGGCGGGGTGTTGATCAGCGGTTTGCCCGGTGGCAGGATCCCGGCGACCGAGTGCACAGCGGTGGCTTCGAGCGCTTCTTTGGAAGTCAGCGGTGGCAGCAGGCCAGGCAGCCGTTCGGCGAGCATGGTCTTACCTGCTCCCGGCGGCCCCGACAGGTAGAGGTGGTGGCCTCCGGCTGCCGCGGTCTCCAGCGCCTTGCGGGCAGTGTGCTGGCCTGCGACGTCGGCGAGATCCGGCTGGCGGCCTTCGCATCCGAAGCCGAAGCCGGGTCCGATACCGGCGCCGGGCACGGTGAGCCCTGCGCCCAAGGCGTCCGGTCGGCCCTCGTCGTCACCGGGTGGCTCCTCGGGCACCGGCTCGTCGTTGAGCACGGCGATCAGTTGACGCAGGCTACGCACGCCGAGGACGGAGACTCCGGGCACGAGCGATGCTTCGGTCACGGTGCGCTCTGCGACTACCACATGCCGGTATCCGGCGTCCGAGGCGGCGAGGACGGCGGGCAGCACCCCGCGCACTGGGCGTACTCGGCCGTCCAGGCCCAACTCACCGATCATCATCAGATCGGCAATCGCGGTGGGCACGATGCGTTCGGCGGCGGCGAGCACCGCGCAAGCCACGGCGAGATCGAAGCCACTACCGCTCTTGGGCACGGAAGCCGGGCTTAGCCCCACCGTGAGCTTCTTCTGCGGCCAGCTCTCGCCGCTGTTGACGACCGCGGCGCGTACCCGGTCACGGCTTTCGGAGAGGCTTTTGTCGGGGAGTCCGACGAGGGTGAAGGTGGCGATGCCCGGTTCCAGATCGGCCTGGACCTCGACAACCACGCCCTCGACGCCGACGAGCGCCACCGAACAAGTGCGGGCGAATCCCATATCAGGCCACCCCTCGGACATGCTCGACGCGGGCGGGCCCGCGATTCGGAAGGAGCACCCCGACGAGGTCGATGCGGACTCCGCCCGGCGGCGGTCCTCCGTGCTCAGTGAGCCAGCATGCAGCAAGGTGCCGCAGCCGTTCGGCCTTGCGCGGCGTCACCGCGGCCATGGGATCCTCGTACGGCCCGGCGCGGCGTGACTTGACCTCGCAGATCACCAGCGCGTCGCCCTCGGAGGCGACGATGTCGATTTCGCCGGATCTGCACCGCCAGTTCCGGGCGAGAACGGTCAATCCTGCCTCGGTCAGCCGCCGCGCGGCGAGCTCCTCGCCATAGTGGCCGAGCGCCGCCCGGACGTTCGTGGCGTTCATCTGTACCACCTCCGGGACCGACTGTGCCGGTCCTGGAACAGGTCAGATGATCATGGTCGGATTCGGTGGATTACTCACTGGTTGTGGACAACCTTGTCACTCGATCGTGTGCGGCCGAGGGCTCCCCCGTTGACCCGAGGCTCCCGTTGACCTGACCCCGATCAGCGACGGAAGCCGGAGTCGTCGGAGGGCAGGTCGAGATCACTCTTATTGAGCTCCTCGATGTTCACGTCCTTGAAGGTCAGGACACGGACTTTCTTCACAAAGCGAGCTGGCCTGTACATGTCCCACACCCATGCGTCGGCCATGGACACCTCGAAGAACACCTCGCCCTGTACGGAGTGCACCTGCATCTCGTAATCGTTGGTGAGGTAGAAACGCCGCTCCGTCTCGATCACGTATTTGAATAGACCGACGACATCGCGGTACTCCCGGTAGAGCTTCAGCTCCATCTCGGTCTCGTACTTTTCGAGGTCCTCGGCACTCATGGCGTTCCCCTTCAACCGTGCGTTCCCCCGCGTTAGGTCGCGCTCCGCTCCCAGGCAGCATCTCACGAGCCGGGAGCACTTCTCCGCAAGAGGCTGGAGCAGTGACACGGCGAATACCCGCCGACAGAATCGGATGATGCCGCATTGGTGCCCCTGGGCGAACGGCTCACGCCGTGGCCAGGCACGTCAGGGTCGCACCGTAACCGGGACGCGGTGCCGGTTCCCACGGCTGCTACGGCCCTGCGCGAGCGGCCCGTACGCCGCCCCGCCAATAATCAGGATTGCACCGGTGGCAGCCGCCCAGAGCAAGGGAACCAGGGGGCCGGGCCGTGAGATCCCGCCCGGCAGCGCGACGAAGGAGGCGGGGCGCTGTATCGCTTTCCCTCTCGACAGCGGCCAGGCGATCGCGTCCACTCGGCCATGGACGTCGCTGCGCGGCACCGCCCCATGGTCACCGTTGGTCAAGTGCGCCCGCGAGTCGTCGGAGACCGGCCGGTTGTCACCCATCATGAACAGCTGCCCCTGCGGCACGGTGACGGTGAACCCGACTGGGGAGGCGGGGCCACTGCTGTGCAGATACAGTTCCTCGACCGGGATGCCGTTGATCGTCAGGCGTCCTTGCCGGTCGCAGCACGCGACCTTGTCGCCACCGACACCGACGACCCGCTTGACCATGGGGATATTGCCCCACGTGGGATCGTCGAAGACCACCACGTCGCCGCGGTGCACCGCGCTGCCGCCGATCCGCTGGGCGAGCACCCGGTCACCGGGATTGATGGTCGGCTGCATCGAGTCGGTCGGCACGGTGTACGGCTGGTATTCCACCGCACCCCAGGCAAATCCACCCAGAAACAACACGCAGCCGAGAGCCACCGCTAGCCCGGACAGATAATTGTGCAAGCGCCCATGGCCGCCGTTACCGTGTCGCGCACCCATGATCTGGCTGCTCATACACGGCACCCTACCGGCCAGTATCCACGACGATCGGCACTATTCAGCAACTATTCGGCAGCCTTTTCGATCAAGGGCGCCTTCTTTGAGATCTTCGCCAGCCGACGACGGCGCACTAGCACCAAGGGAACCGCCCCAGCCAAACCCAACCCCGCCGGAACCGCTCCGAGCATCGTTGAAGCCGCCGAGTTGATTCCCGGCTGGCTGAAGGTGGACGGGACGGGCAGCGTCGCCCAGCGGTTCACCGGCCACGCGATGACAATGGCCCGGCCGACGACCTTCTGGTCGGGGACCGCACCGCCGCCCAACAGCCCCTGGTGATAGCGGGAGTCAAGAGAGTCCTGCCGGTGGTCGCCCATCACCCAGATGGAATTGGCCGGGATCTTGACAGGGCCGAACGGCTTGTCGCTGCACGGCGTGTTCCCCGGGTAGATGTACGGCTCATTCAGCGGCGTGCCGTTGACAACGACCGGTCCGATGCCGCGGCACTCCACAGTGTCGCCGCCGACCGCGATGACCCGCTTGATCAGGTCCTTCTCATCGGCTGACGGCATCAGGCCGATGAAGCTCAGCACAGTCTGAATGCCGGAGGCCACTGGATTGCTGGTCGAGGCCGGGTTCTCACCGAGCCAGCCGCCCGGGTCGTGGAAGACCACCACGTCCCCGCGTTCCGGCTTGGAGCCGAACCACGGAGTCAGCTTGTCGACCAGTACCCGGTCACCGATCTGCAGGGTGTCCTGCATGGAGGCGGACGGGATGGAGAACGCCTGCAACAGGAAGGTCTTGATGATCAGCGCGAGGATGATTGCGATACCGATCAGGATCGGCAGCTCTTTCCAAAAGGACCGGGGTTTCTTGTCGGCTTTTTCCGCCCTCGCCGCCATACCGGAGTGTCCGGGGCCTCCTGGACCCGCGCCCGGGCCGTCGCCGACCAGAGGTTCCCGCTGCTCGTCGTCGCCGTCCTCAGGGGACTTGCCCAGTTTCACCGCCGCCGTCTCTTCCTCAGCCGCGCGCACCTGGCCTGCCGCACCAGCGGCTGATGTCCCCGTTTTCCCTTCGGGCTCTCCTGGTCCGGATCGTGCGCCAGCCACCACGTCCCCCACATCCACTCCTCACTCCGCGCCATAGCCTGCTACGAACACGGCGCAGGCCCATTACTCCCATAACGAGCGGGAGTGCCGCAGGAGTCGGGAGTTGGATCATTCCTTGCCGAATATTGGCATTGCTCGCAGCGGATGTCCCGTCGGCGCGCGCAGCCGGCACCGAAACAAAGGTGCTCGGCTCCGGCAGCGTCGCCCAGTGCGGCACCGGCCATGCGATCACGATAGCCCGCCCCACCACGAGCTTTTCCGGAACCGTACCTCCTCCGGGTTCATCCATGTGGTACCGGGAGTCCGCCGAGTCGGAGCGGTGGTCGCCCATCACCCACAGACGTCCCGGCGGCACCTTCACCGAAAAACGGATCATCGACGGTGGGTTTCCGGGCATCACATACGGCTCATCGAGCGCCTGGCCGTTGACGGTGATACGTCCCTGCCGATCGCAACATGCCACCGTGTCGCCCGGCACCCCGATCACGCGTTTGATCAGATCTTGCTCATTGGACGAAGGCAGCAAGCCGAGGGAAATGAAGAACTCCTTGAGCTGCCTGATGCCTACGGGATCCGGCTTGGGCTGCGGCTCACCCTCCAGCCAGTGGCCCGGATCCTGGAAGACCACCACATCCCCGTGGGTCGGCTTCGAGCCGAACCACGGGGTCAGCTTGTCGACCAGCACCCGGTCACCGATCTGCAGGGTGTTTTCCATCGACCCTGACGGGATCACGAACGCCTGCAACAGGAAAGTCTTGAGCACCAGCGCGATCACCAGCGCGATCCCGATAAGGATCGGCACCTCCTGGGCCGCGGAACGGCGTCGCCGCCGTTTGATCCGCAGTGCTGCCCGTCGCCGCTCGGCGCGCCCCAGAGCAGCATTACTGGAAGGCCCCGTCTGCGCAGGCGGCCGCCGCCGCTGCTTGGGCTTGCGCTCCGGCCACTGCCACTGCGCAGGTGGTTGCTGGGCCCGGCGGCGCCGCGACGGCTCCTGGGCCTGACTGCGCCGCGGCGGCTCCTGAGCCGCCTGGCGGTGCCGCGATTGCTGGCTCTGGTGGCGCCCCCGCGGGCGTCCGTGACTACCCATACGCACCGCCCAGCGAACCCGCCCGCCCGAACGGCCAGACGAGCCAGTCGGCCCGTCCGATCACCTCGCCCACCGGCACCGTACCTCCGCCGGGATCGCCGAGGTGATCACGTGAATCGCTCGAATCGCTACGATGGTCCCCCATCACCCAGAGCTTTCCCTGCGGCACCACGATGTCGAATCGGACCTGTGAAGGGGCATCCCCCGGATACAGATAGCTCCGCTCATCCACCGGCCGCCTGTTCACCGTGATCCTGCCCTGCTTGTCGCAGCAAGTGACGCGGTCTCCCCCGATACCCACCACCCGCTTGATGAAATCCGTCTGGTCCGGGGGCGTGAGCCCCACCAACCTGCTGACGTCACCGATGAGGCTGACCACCGGGTTCTCACGCGGCACTTCCTGGAGGAAGGAGCCCGTGCCATCGAAGACGATTACGTCCCCGCGCCGTGGTTGGTTCCCGAAACGGTAGGCCAGCTTATCCACCAGTACCCGGTCACCGATCTGCAAGGTGTTCTCCATCGATCCCGACGGGATCACGAAGGGCTGCGCCAAGAAGGCATTGACCAGGCAGAGCACCGCGAGGCAGGCGATGGCGAGCAGCGCCACTTCCTGCCACAGGCTGAGGCCGGGCCACCAAGCGCACACACCTCGCCACCAAGTGCACACGACGGAGCGCGACCGCTTCGCCCGTCCTCGGGGGACGGATGAGCGATCGCGCTCCGCACAATTTTCCGCCTCGGTGTCCATTGGGCGGAGAGCCTATCCGGCCAGTCCGTACATCCTTAAGCCACCCGGTGCTTTTTGAGCGGGCGGAGTCAGCTCTCGCGCTTCTCCTTGATCTTGGCGGCCTTGCCGCGCAGATCACGCAGGTAGTAAAGCTTGGCGCGACGGACGTCACCGCGGGTCACGACCTCGATCTTCTCGACGATCGGGGTGTGCACGGGGAAGGTACGCTCCACGCCGACGCCGAAGCTGACCTTGCGGGCCGTGAAGGTCTCGCGCACGCCGGAGCCCTGGCGACGGATGACTACGCCCTTGAACTGCTGGACACGGGAGCGGTTGCCCTCGATGACCCGGACGTGCACGTTGACGGTGTCACCCGGGCGGAAGGCCGGGATGTCATCGCGCTTGGACTGCGCATCGATGGCGTCGAGCAGGTTCATGGTGTCTGCTTTCCTCGCTGATGCCACAGGTCATCAGCGGTATGTCGTGAGGAGATCTCGGGTGCCGATTCACCGGCCGGGCGTCGATCCCCCTGTGGCAGGGGCGCCGGGCAGGCGGTAAGGCACAGCGGCCTATTCTTCCATGCTTGGCACGGCTCGCCCAAATCGCTTGTCCGCCCGCTCGGTCCAGCCGAGTTCGGCGAGGAGTGCGCGGTCGTTCTTGTCGAGCACGGCAGGGTCGCAGCGTTCGATCAGATCGGGGCGGTTGGCAGCAGTGCGGCGAAATGCCTGGTCGCGCCGCCACCGCGCGACCCTCCCGTGGTGGCCGCTGAGAAGCACCTCCGGGATGGCGCGTTCCCGCCACAGCGGGGGCTTGGTGTAGACCGGGCCCTCCAGCAGATCGGCCATCGCACCGGGCGCGAAGGAGTCGTCCCGGTGAGAATCGACGTTGCCTAGTACGCCGGGCAGCAGACGGGCGACGGCCTCCGTGATCACCAGCACCGCGGCCTCGCCACCGGCCAGCACATAGTCGCCGATGGAGACCTCGTGCACCTCCCAGCGCTCGGCGTACTCGTCGACCACTCGGCGGTCGATGCCCTCGTAGCGGGCAGGGGCGAAGACCAGCCACGGCCGCTGCGACAGCTCGACGGCAAGCTCCTGGGTGAACGGACGGCCGCTCGGCGTCGGGATGACAAGCACGGGTTCCCGGTCCTCACCGCAGGCCCGGACGGCGTCGAGCGCCTCACCCCACGGCTCGGGCTTCATGACCATGCCCGGCCCACCGCCGTACGGCGTGTCGTCGATGGTGTTGTGCTTGTCGTGCGTCCACTCTCGCAGGTCATGGACGCGGACGTCGAGCAAGCCGCGGGCACGTGCCTTGCCTACCAGGGAGATGTTCAGCGGCTCCAGGTACTCGGGGAAGATCGTGACGACGTCGATACGCATTAGCTCTCGTCCCGTTCCGCCTCCGGCCGACGGGTACCACCCGCCGTGGCGGCGACCTGCGCTTCAGCCTCGTCGAGCAGGCCGGGTGGCGGGGTGATGACGGCGCGCTGCTGCTCCAGGTCGATCTCGGGGACGATCTCGGAGACGAACGGGACCATGAGCTCACCGCCGTCGGGCTGCCTGACCACCAGGAGATCCTGGTACGGGAGGTGGGAGATCTCAGCAATCCGGCCGACTTCGGTACCGTCGGAGGTCACCACGTCCAAGTCGATGAGCTGATGGTCGTAGAACTCGTCGGGATCCTCCGGTGTCTCGTCCGGGTCCACTTCGGCGATGAGCAAGGTGTTGCGCAGTGCTTCCGCTGCGTTCCGGTCCGTCACGCCTTCAAAGCGCAGCAGCAGCCGACCACTGTGCACACGCCCGGACTCGATGATGAGCGGACCGGCCGACGCCGGCTCTGTAGCCAGCACGGCGCCGGCCCCGAGCCGCGACTCGGGCTCGTCCGTGCGGACCTCGACCGTCACTTCGCCCTTGATTCCATGGGCGCGGCCGATCCGGCCGACTACCAACTGCACGTTGTCACCTCTCGGTGGGAGTGACGGGAGTGCGGGGACGGCGCCCTCGTGCTCCTGATATACGCATGTACACAATTCTCCCTACGGGGTTTAGGGGGCAGCAAGCTGCCGTGACGGCAACGGGCCGGGGCGGCCGATGCCGTCCCGGCCCGCGCCGGTGGTGGGAGAACTTCAGCGGATGTGGTCCACGTCGACAAGGTCAACGCGGACGCCGCGGCCACCGAGAGTACTCACAACGGTACGCAGAGCGCGTGCGGTGCGGCCGTTGCGGCCGATCACCTTGCCGAGGTCGTCGGGGTGCACCCGCACCTCGAGCACCCGGCCGCGGCGCAGGCCGTGGCTCGCCACCCGGACATCGTCGGGGTGATCCACGATCCCCCGGACCAGGTGCTCAAGGGCTTCCTCGAGCACGTCAGGACCCGCCGTCCTGCTCCGCCGCGGACTGCTC
>JAFAUH010000060.1 GCA_019243445.1 Streptomycetaceae bacterium
GGGATGGCTGTCCTTTTGGGACCGCTGTCCTTTTTGGGATGGCTGTCCTTTTGGGGACCGCTGCGTCAGCCGATGGCGAGGTGCACGATCAAGTAGATCAGTGCGGCCACCAGACCGGCAGCCGGCATGGTGATGACCCAGCCGAGCACGATGTTCTTGGCGACGCCCCAACGCACCGCCTTGGGCCGCTTCGTCGCCCCCACGCCCATGATCGACGCGGTGATCAGATGGGTCGTGGAAATCGGCGCCTTGAAAATGTACGAGGTGAGGTAGAGCACCGTCGCCGAAGTGGTCTCAGCGGCGAAACCCTGCGGCGGCTCAAGGTCGATGATCCGGCGGCCGAGCGTCCGCATGACACGCCAGCCGCCCGCGTACGTACCGAACGACATCATCACCGCGGACACGATCTTGACCCAGGCCGGAATGCCGTTGCCGCTGTGCACACCACCGATAGTGAGCGCCATCACCACCACGCCCATCGTCTTCTGCGCGTCCTGCAGGCCGTGGCCGAGCGCCATACCCGCAGCCGAAACGGTCTGGGCCGCCCGGAAACCGCGCTTGGTCTTACGCGGATTGGCTCTGCGGAACATCCACATGATGGCGACCATCGCCAGGTAGCCGAGGACCAGTCCGACCACCGGAGAGAGCACCATCGGGATCACGACCTTGTCGAGCACTCCGCTCCAGTGCACGGTGCTCGATCCGGCAAGAGCAGCGCCCACCAGACCGCCGAAGAGCGCATGGCTCGACGACGACGGCAGGCCGAAGTACCAAGTGATCAGGTTCCAGGTGATCGCGCCGATCAGCGCTGAGAAGAGGATGGTCATCCCCTGGCTGCCGGTCGGCGTGACGATCAGCCCCTTGCTGACCGTCTGGGCGACTCCACTGCCGAGGAAGGCGCCCGCCATATTCATCAGCGCCGCCATCAGCAGCGCAGCTCTGGGCGTCAGCGCCCGGGTGGAGATGGAGGTGGCAATCGCGTTGGCGGAGTCGTGAAAGCCATTGGTGTAGGTGAAGAAGAACGCGACGCCGATCGTGATGACTAGCGCGAAGGTGTCCACGTGGTTCAGGACTCCTTGACCGCGATGGTCTCGACCGTATTCGCCACGTGCTCGAACGCGTCCGCGGCCTCTTCGAGGACGTCCACAATCTGCTTGAGCTTGAGCACGTCCATGGCCTCGTACTTGCCGTTGAACAGATGAGCCAGCAGTTTGCGGTGGATCTGGTCCGCCTGGTTCTCCAGCCGGTTGACTTCGATCCAGTACTCGGTGAGATGCTGCATGGTGCGCAGGTTCGGCATGGCTTCCGCAGTCAACTCCGCGGCCCGTGCCAGCACCTCGATCTGCTGCTCGACGCCCTTGGGCAGCTCCTCGATCTGATAGAGGACGACCAGGTCAACGGCCTCCTCCATGTAATCCATGATGTCGTCGAGCGACCCGGCGAGGGTGTAGATGTCATGCCGGTCGAAGGGTGTGATGAAGGAGGAGTTCAGCTGGTGGAAGATCGCGTGCGTCGCGTCGTCCCCCGCGTGCTCGGCCGCCCGCATCCGGTCGGCGATCTCGGAACGTGCGGACAAGTCCGCCCCGAGCAGTTCCATCAGAAGCTTTGAACCAGTAACGATGTTATCGGCGGAGGCGGCGAACATGTCATAGAAGCTCGTCTCCTTGGGAGTCAGACGAAGGCGCACGGGGAGTTCCTCCGGGTGCTCTGGATTCGGTCTTGAGGATGTCAGGTGGTATCAGGTGCATCGTCCGGCCATGCGAACCGGCGTTCCCCAGTGTCGCCCATGGGCAAAGTGCTCCCTGCAGGAGGGGTCGGGATAAGGGCCGTTCCCGAGGTAACATATACCCGCGGGGGGTATTCAGGCCGTGACGGACGGACGGGCGGAGGGCACAATGACGGCAGTCGGTGACCAGACGGCTGGGACGACGCCGGACGGCACCCACGGCTACAGCAAGCAAAAGGAGCAGCATCTCAAGCGGCTGCGCCGCATCGAGGGCCAGATCCGCGGGCTTCAGCGCATGGTCGAAGAAGACGTCTACTGCATCGACATCCTCACCCAGGTCTCGGCCGGCACCAAAGCACTGCAGTCCTTCGCACTGCAACTGCTGGAAGAGCACCTGCGGCACTGTGTCGCCACTGCCGTCATTGAGGGTTCCGGCCAGAGTGCGCTCGAGAGCGGCCTCAAGGCCAACGCCACGTCCGACAACAAAGCTGACGACAAGGCTGGCGACAAAGCTGATGACAAGGTCGCCGAGGCAACAGCGGCGATTGCACGCCTGCTGCGCGCATAGCCTGCTGCGCCCATAGTCGGTCAGGGATCGGCCAGTCGGTCGGCGTCAGTCGGTCAGCGCGCAGCGCGACGCCCCTCGGACCGGCATCTGGGGCGACACTCGGGCATCGCGGTCCACCTCGAGCACCTCATCGATCCGAGCGGGGCTCAACCGCTCATCGTCGTCCACCGCCGATGCCGCGATCATGAGCTCGGAACACCATTCGATCTCAGCGAGGGCCACATAATCCTGATGGTCCGTCACGCGCAGACCGCACAACGATGCCACCTGCACCACCACCTCCTCGTCCGAGCCCCCGCCCGGGAATTCCAGCCTAGGGATGAGCCCAGCCGCAGCGCATGGCACATACGGACCATTTCAGCCAGTTATCCTTCGGCCGAAACGATCCCGCTCGAAGAGACATCCGTGCTTATCCGCATACCGGTAGCGTTGATCGCGTGCTCAACCTCGAAGCCGACACATCCGCATCCGCATCTGCATCTGTCGCCGACACCGACGCCGACGCCGAAACCGACAAGGGCATCGAGCCTGCCCTCCACTTCACCGTCATCACCGAACGGGGTTCTTTCGCGATCGCCTACTGCTGCTGCGGCTGGCACGGTGCGGCCCGCAGGTCCCGCGACCGAGCGCGCATGGACGCATCCGAGCATGCCGGTCAGTAAGGGTCGTACGATCGTCCGAAACCGCCGAGAGAAAGCAGCACAGGATGCCGAGGATCATCGTCGGGGGCGAGGCCCTGATCGATCTCGTACCGGAGGGCATCGGCCCCCTGGCGCCGCTCGCGCCCCGGCGCGGCGGCGGCCCGTACAACACCTCGATCGCGCTGGGTCGTCTCGGCACACCGACCGCCTTCCTTTCTCGCGTCTCGTCTGACGCCTATGGCGAGGCGCTGCTCGATGGGCTGCACGCGGCGGGCGTATCGACCGAC
>JAFAUH010000138.1 GCA_019243445.1 Streptomycetaceae bacterium
GCTGGTCCGCGAGATGGCGGTCAACAACCCGCCGGGCACCGTCACTTACCGGGTGGACGGACCCCGGCTCACCGGCAGCTTCGTCCTGGGCCTCTACCGGTACAGCAGCGAGGCGCTACCCGGCGGCATCGGCGCCTGCTACGGCACCGGCGGCCCACGCTCGGCCTCTGGGCGCCACGATGAGCCGGTTGTCAACGGGATCGGTGTGAGCGGGGGTTGGGACCACGCGATCGATCACGACATCACCCCCTCAACCCCCCCGGCATCTGGCGGCCCTCTCCCGCGCGGAGCCCGGCGGCCGTGGACAACCGGCCGGAAGCGACCACGCTCCGGTTGTGGGCCGTCGTCCGCTACGCCGCCCGCCCCGACGTCCTGGCGCTGCGCCTGGCCGCCGCCCACACCCGCGCCGCAGGCCTGGCCGCCGCCGAGCGGCATGCCCTCACTGAACTCGAGGTGAAGCGGGCATCCCAGCAACACGCGATCGGGCGGCTGCGCGAGTGGCTGGCGGCGGCCGAGGAGCTGACGATGGCCGAATAGGCGCGTGTGCCGGGCAGTTCTGGCTACAGGGGCGTCACCGTTACCCGTGGGGGAGAGATCATGACGATGCCGTTCGAGCGCGGCGGAGCCGACAAAATGGTGCACGAGGTGTCCCTGGACGCGCTCATCGAGGCGACCCGCCCGAGGCCGACTGGATCGTGCGGATCGGCATGGGTCCGCAGCCGGGCCGGAGGAGTGGGCCTCTACGCCGAGTTCGGGAATGGTTGTCATCGACACTCCCTGGCCCGGACCGAGCATCTTCAATTCTTCCGGGGATTGACCAGCCGCCCCCTGCCCCGGCTCCACCCGGTGGTGCTGCTCAGCCCACGGCCGGGTGGCTTCCCTCGCCGAAGAGCGGCAGGTCGCTGGCCGCAGCATCGGGACGAACCCGCCGGAAGCGCAGCGGGTGACGGAACCGCCCGCGGTCGACGGCCGCGTCGGCGCTGGCCTCGGCGACCGGTTCGGGGCGCACCAGGACTGGGTGGAGCATCTATCGCTCCAGCTCAGCGGGCGCGATTGGGCAGCGTCTCCAGCGGCTTTCTGGCGTGCGGGGACGGCCGGTGGGGTCTGGTTCGCGTCCGCTGGTGGGCCGCGGCAGGATGCCGGCGGCCCACCAGGCGGCTGTCGGGCTGAGTCAGTCCTGGCAGTGCACGTCGTACCAGTCGGTGATGGCGTCGATGTCGAGCGGGATGGATGCCACGAATTCCAGGAGGCTCTCGGGCACCGGCCTCGGGTCGAGGGCGCTGAGCTCGGCGAGGTCCGCGGTCCGCAGGGCTTGGGCGCCGGCGCGGTGTCGCTCCTCGAAGTCGCGCTCGCCGCTGGCCCGCTCGGCGGCGGCGAGGTAGCACGTCACGAACGGGTCCAGGGCAGTGCCGTGCGCTGCCAGGTGTCGGCGGTAGGCCGGGGTGTCCACGCAGGCGGTGTTGCCCGGCTCATCGGGGTGGGTACCGGGCACGCCGCACCAGGCGTTGATGTAGCCGGTCAGGGAGTGGACGTAGTCCAGCGGGTCGTCGGGCACCTGCTGCCGTAGCCAGTGGCCCTCTCCCGCGCTGGTCGTGTCGTGGATCCGGTAGCGCAGGTACGCCAATCCGCCCGCCAGGTCGGTGAAGTCGAAGACGTGGCGCTGGTGGGCGGCCAGGATGAGGTCGGTGATCGTGGGCTCGGCGGTGCTGCTGGCCGGCCGGGGAAGCAATAGCCGCCTCTTCCTCTCCTCGCGCGTGAAGCGCATGCCGACGCCGGCTTCGATCGCCGCGTGCTCGGCCAGGAGGACGGCGGCCGCCGGGGAGGGTGCGGACTGGGTCTCCCACAGGCACACCAGCTCTCCTTCGCGGAGCTCGGGGGAGGCCACGCGTACGTAGTAGGTGTTGTCCGAGCGCACCTCAAGCTGGACGACCCCGCTCGGGCTGGTCGTCGGAGCGTGCGCGCGCCAGGTGGCGTCGGCCGCCTCGTGCCTCCATTCCCAGGGCCCCTGTGGCCGGGTGGCCGCCGTCAGTGCCCAGTCGAGCAAGTTGAGGAGGGCATCGCACCCGAGGGACTGCGGGTCCTCCTCCAGTTCATCGGTGGGCAGTGGCCGGTCCGTCTCTACGCGCCGCGGCGACAGCAGCAGCGTGCCGAGCATGCCCACATCCGGGGTGTCGGCGACGAGTTGTTCCGCGCCGGGCGGTGCCACCGGCAGGTCCTCGTCGGCGATGTCGTCGACGTACCCGTCCCGGCGGCGATTGCCCGCCCATCCCCCGCCTTCGAAGAGCGAGGCGTGCGCGGGATCAGCCAGAACCTTTTCGGCGACCTCCAGCGCCGAACGCGCGGCCTGCAGCATCAGGGGCAGCGTCGGCAGGCCGGCCAGGACGCACAGCCGCTCGGCGGGGTCCAGGTCTCCCACGGCGCACCATCGCCGACCTCGCTCACCGCCCGGATGACGGCTTCACCCGGGTCGACCGGCACCGGCCGGCGGTCAGGTGACGCGGCGGGCCACAGGTCCAGCGGGACGGCGAGCGAGGACCACAGCGGCATCACGCGCACGTCACCGCCGGTGGCGTCGAACAGGTACGGACGTCCCAGGTGCTCGGCGATGAGCAGCTCCACCGTGGAGGCGCCTATGGCGGGATCCGTGAGCAGCATGATGCGGCGCAAGGTCGCCGAGAGCTGGGGCACGAGCTCCCCGAGGTAGGCGGCGGCGCGGTCGCGGTGGGCGTGCTCTGGCGGATCGACCACTTCCCCGGCCCGGAGCAGCCGGGCGCTGCGCCCCCGCCCGCGGGCCCGGTGTTCGGCCTGTTCAAGGGCGCGGCACCACTCGGCAGGCGCGGTGGCGACCAGGACGATGCGCGCGCCGCCCACGGTCAGCACGGTGTTGTCGCCGTCCGCGGCCCATCGCAGGCCGGCGACTCCGGTCACATCACCGGGGCCGTCGTGCGCGCTGGTGGTGTAGGCCAGGGCCGCTGCCCAGCGCGGCAGCTGCCAGGGTGACAGGCGGACCAGCAGTCGTCGGGCCGTGGTGTGACCGTGACGATCCCGAAAGGCCCGCCGGTCAGCCGCGGCCGGTGGACGCCGTATCCGGCGATCAGCGCGGCCAGCACCTGGGCCTCCCCCTCCATCTGGTGCCGGTCGGCCGTCGGGATCAGCACTCCGCCGGCAGCGGACAGTTCCTGCCGAGCGACGTGGTAAGGCTCGCCGGTGGCCCAGCGACGCAGCTCACCGGGCTGCGGGCGGTCCTGGTCCGCGTCCTCATCGAAGACCTCGTGGGCGACCCGGCAGGGTCGCGGGATCGGGGTGAACATCGGCATCTCCAGGGAGTCGGTGTGTGGTGACACCCGATACAGGTGGCCGAGCACCGCTCCGTGTGACATCCCGCCGTAAAAACCATGGAGACCGGCACCCACTCGCGCGCTGCTGCACCCCGTCTCGATCACCCGGCCTCGGCTACGCGAAAGCCCTCCGGCCCGCGTCGGACACGACCGCGGCCCCGCCGACCGGGAAGTCCTCCCGCGCCTGCGTGCCGCCGGTCCGCGGGGCCAGGAGCCGCGCGCCAAAGCGCCAATTAGGCCGCCTGTAACGAGCGGGCGCCCGCACCGCGGACCGGCTCCCGCTGCCAGTCGATGTCCAGCTGGTCTGCACCCTCCCTGACCATGATCGGGCCGTACTTCTTCTCCAGCCGCTTGTACTGCGTCCGCCCGGAGCCCTCCTGCTGGTAGCCCGCCCAGCGGGCCAGATTTGGCTTGGTCAGCTCCACCCCGGCCCTCTGGTGCGCCAGGTAGATCCGCTCGGCCCGCTGGGACTTCGTCTCGTCCGGCGGCCCGATCCCCAGGTCGACCTTGGGTTCCTCGACGTCGGCCAGCTCGTCATCTTCGGCGTCCGGCCCCTCCTCATCCCCCGCCGGGTCCCGCAGAACCTCGGCAGCAGCCGGCAGCTCCTCGGCCCACCGGTCCGCGCTGACCTCGGCCCACTCCTCCTGGCGCGGCTCCGGCACGACTCCGCCCAACGGATCAGCGGTGCCCGGCTCCGGCTCGGCACCACCCGCAGCGTGCCGATCACGGTCGGGCTGCGCCACGACCTGCTCCTCGAAGGGCGTCCGCTCCCCCGCCGGCTCGACGACAGGCAAGAGCACGCCCACCTGCGGTTCGGCAAGGATGCCGACCGGTTCGGGCACCGGATCCAGCACCCGCTCGGCGCCCAGCGACGGTGCAGCGGCCACGGCCTCCGCTGACGGCCGGGAGACCGGGCGGCCGATCCGAGCCTGACGCAGCGGCCGCAGCTGCGCGGCCGTCGCCTTCTTGCGCCACCGCCGCCCGTACTGCGCGCGCAGATCCTGGCGCAGCGCCATCTTCTCCTGGTAGCGCTCCAGGGCCACGGAGTAGGCGCGTATCTCCCACAGCTTCATGTCCCGCCAGATCCCGAAGGTGGAGATCGGCGCGAGGAACCATCGGGCCAGGCGTATGGAATCCATGTGCTGGTCGGACTCGATCGCGGTGGCCTTCGCGATCGCGTTGCGCATGGCCTCGGTCACGGCGATGAACAGCAGCGGGATCGTCGCGTGCATCGCCGAGCCAAGAGCGTCCGGCCAGGAGCTGGCGGCGTTGAACGTGATCGTGGCCGCCGTCAGCAGCCAGGCGATGTAGCGCAGCAGCGGGTACTTCAGGTCCAGCGCCGTCAAGGCGAGGTCGAGGGCCAAGAGCACGGCGATGCCCAGGTCCACCCCCAGCGGGAAGACCGGAGCAAAAGCGCCGAATCCTTTCTGCACCGCCAGGCGGCGCACCGCGCTGTAGGAACCAACGAAGCCGACCCCAGCGATCACGCTCGCCCCGAGCCCGATGAACGCGAACAGCGCCTTACGGCCGCGAGTCCACCGCACCGAGCGGCGCCCCGGCGCGGGCCCATGGGTCGCGAGCGGCTTCTGCAGGGCGGTACTGCTCGGCCCAGAGGTCATGCGGTACTTCCCCCTTCGTCGAATCCGTGCACACAGCGGACGCCCATACAGGTGCGATCAGCGCCCTCCGTGTGACACAAACCGGCCACCCAGTTTCCTGCCGAGCCGCCCCAGTGAATCAGAACGGTACGAGGGATGAAGCCTACGAACCACCCCCTTTCTCCCCACCATTCCCCCTCCGACCAGCCACTTCATGTAGAAAATGACGATTTACTCACACCGGTCGGCCCTCCCCCGGCCTTCGTTACGCTTCGGCAGAACCGGCCGACCCTATGGCCGAAAGCCAACCGCCGCCGGATCGCCGATCCACCGGAAGGGCAGCCGGATGTCCGTGGTCACCGTCACCATCGCGCTCATCGCAGGCCTCGCCGCCGGCACCGCGGCCCGCCCCCTGATCACCACCCGCTCCGTGCCCCGCGGCGAACCCCTCCGCCTCACCTGCCCCACATGCTCGGCGGCCACCGCCAGCCCGAGCCCGCGCAACTGGATACGCGCAGCCACCGGCCGGTGCCACGCCTGCCGTACGCGCCTCGGCCCAGCCCCCCTTGCCCCGAACACCTCACCAGCACGCTATTCGCCGCCCTTGCCGCCACCGGCGCCACCGGCTGGTCCGGCACAGCCCAGTACTCAGTACTGGCTGGCCGCATGCGGCACGACCCTCGCGCTCATCGACCTCGCCGTCCACCGCCTCCCGAACGTCCTCACGCTCCCAACCTCGACCGGGACCCTGCTCCTCCTCGCCGCCGGACAACACGGCAGCCTCCTTCGCGCCGCAGCGGCGGCAGCTGCGGTCACCGCCGTCTACCTGGTCCTCGCACTGGTCGGCATGGGATGGGGCGACGTCAAGCTCGCCCCCGCAGTCGGGGCTCTCCTCGGCTGGTCCAGCTGGGCCGCCGTTCTGGGAGGCGTCTTCACCGGATTCGCACTCGCCGCTGGCGCATCAACGGCCCTGCTTTTGACCGGCAAAGCCACCGGAAAGTCCCGGATCGCCTTCGGGCCATACATGCTTCTCGGAGCTCTGGCCTATCTCGGCCGTGAAAATCTAGCGTCCCAGTCCACGAGGCGACCCACGAGCTCAAGACCCGGACACTAGGTTGAGTTGACCACCCTGCCGCGGAAGCCGCGAGCGCCATCGCGCCGACGGTCGCCGGCACTAGCCGCGACCAGGTGCGCTTGAAGGTCATCTGGGTTGAACTCCCCTTTTCGCGCAGCGCGATCCGGCGCTTCGCCCGGCCGCGCGTCACTGCTCCATATCTCTGCCATGGCGCGCAGGGCCGAGCTCCCCCACCGCCGCATCCGGCATGTCAGACCTCGTTGATGATGTTCGCGACGACCCAGATCGCCCAGGCCAGCGGCGCCAGCGCCACCAGCGACGAGGCCCTTCGCAACACCTTCTTGCCCAGCCGCACGCCGTACCTGGGAAGGCCACCGGCTGGCTCGGGCAACTTGTTCACCCGCGCCAGTGCCACCCGGTTGGCAATCAGGGTGCCCGGGAGGGCGACACGAGACATGGCGCCACCCATTTGGAACCATCGCCGAGCTAATAACTGTGATCGCATGCTCGGCCTGCTCACGGGGCTCGTCCGTTCGGGTGCCTGTGGTCGGAGGTTCAGACCACACGTCAAATCGCCTTCACACGTTGCTCGGTCGTCGCGTGCTAGACCCTCGAGCACTGCAGCGTGGGACGAAAAAGGCGTGAAATTCGTTATATGCACTAATAGTTGCCTCACACCTAATACTCGATTTGCGCCCCATGGAACATCCCCTCGGGCGCACGTCGGAGCCGCCGAGCGCCCGATTCGACGCCCACAACTAAAGGTAATGAAGATGCAAAACGCCCCCTGACCTGCACTTTCACAATTGCACTACCTGGGACACAAGGAGGGACACAACGCGGAACACAGGGACACGTCAGAGCCTCCAGGGCACCTTTTGCGTCGCACCCAAAGGATTCCAGATGTCGAGCTGACCGCCTACCGAGACAGACAGCCAGCATTCCGTCCGGTCGCGTGCAAGGTGCGCCAACAGCGCGCGCAGCCATCGGGGCGCCTACGCGACCACACATCAGCC
The DNA here is from genome assembly GCA_019243445.1 of Streptomycetaceae bacterium. Lineage (GTDB taxonomy): Bacteria > Actinomycetota > Actinomycetes > Streptomycetales > Streptomycetaceae > Streptantibioticus_B. Next base: position 7,028 of record JAFAUH010000138.1, read on the forward strand.
CGCGCGCACTCCTCAAGGGGACACCACATCTCTGCTAACGTGGCCTCGCCGTCCAGTGAACCGGGCGGCAACCGGATGTCCTTCTAGGAAGTTCGGCACCTTAGCGACCAGCCGTCGGGCGAGAACAGCCGAGGAGCGCGTAGCCAAGCAGGCATCCCGCCTCCCCGTCAGATGACCTGCCGCGCACGGAACTCACTGCAATCTGAGGGTCGCCACAGGGCCAACCGCCGCAGGCCTCCGGCCGCCAAGTAGCAACTCGCCACGAAGTAAGCAGGTACTCAACTCTCATGCCTGACCAGCTCGCTCCCGAGCAGGCCCAGGGGCTCGTCCCCTCCCCTGCCAGCGAAGTCACTGCCGTCCCGGCAACGTTCCTCCCGGGGATCGCGACCCCGCCCGCCTTGACGGTGCCACCTCACATCAGCGCTGAAGTGCACGCACTCATCGAAGACCTCCCGGAACCACTGAAGACAGCCGTCCTCGCTGCCCTCAACACGCCTGACGGCGTGAAGATCACTATGGGTAACGCGAAGGGCGGAGTCATGAAGACGACTCTGTCCGTCTACATCGCCCTGATCCTGGCTCTCACCGGGGAGCCGGTACTCCTTGTGGACGCCGACGACACGAACAAGACGTGCCTCAAATGGCAAGCCGCCGCGGGCGAAGATTGGCCGCCCCTGGTGACGGTCGTTGGCTACACGGGGCCTGCTATGGCTAAGCAGGTGACCGACCTGATGGCACGGGGCTTCAAGCACCTCATCATCGACGTTGGTCCCACCGACAAGGGCGTGCTCAAGACCGCGTGGATGCTGACGAAACGTGGGATCGTTCCTACTCAGCAGCACGTCGGCGACGTTGTCCAGCTGACGACGACGTTCGACCTCCTCAAGGAGATGGGCGAGCGCATCAACCTCTTCGTCATGCTCGCCAAGTCATTCCCCAAGCGCAGCAGCTACAGCAACGCCCGCGACTACATCCAGGGCCTGATCAACGGAGAGAGCGCCGACCACCCGGATGGTCTCCCCAGCGTGGGTCTTCTGGAGGGGACCGTTCCGCTCCTCGAAGGCATCGCTGACACGTGGGGTGCAATCCCCGACGACTTCGGTTACTTCGGGGCGGTACTCGCCGAGGCGCTCGGCGTGCCTGCCTCTGTGATCGCAGAGCGCAAAGCCGCTTGGCTCCACGAACTGGCGGAGGCCCAGTGATGGCCGAAGCCAAAGGCAAGGGACAGGCGCCCACGCGTCGGCGGAAGCCTCCCAAGGCGAGCGCAGCGTTCGGGAGGCTAAACCAGCTCTCGGCATCTGGCGCCCTCTCCAAGATCAACCACGACGGCTCTGCGCCGACCCCCGAGGCCGCCAGCATCTCTGCAGAGCCTGCACCCAACGCCACACCCGACGAAACCACGCCGAGCGCAGTCGCAGTCGCAACCGAGCCGGTCGAGAGTTCTGCGGCTCCGGCACAATCAACCACCGCCTCCGAGCATGAGGGCGATGGGACAGATGCG
>JAFAUH010000294.1 GCA_019243445.1 Streptomycetaceae bacterium
CAGACGGGGTATCAACATAATCTGGCGTTGACTTTTGGCACGCTGTTGAGTTCTCAAGGAACGGAAGCTTCCCTCGCGACCACGGCATTTTCTATTATTGCCGCAGTCCCTCCGGGCTTTCCCTTCGGTGTTTCCAACACTATCAGCTTCGCGATCAGTTCCGTTAACCGGCACTCGCTTCATCCGATAGTGACTCGGAAGGCGTCCTCTGGAGGACTCCTCCTGAGCAAGGGAGACACTACTCGGTTGGTCCGAACGTGTCCACCTCTCGACAACTGCTCAAACCTACCTCCTCGCTCCCACCGTGTCAACAGGTTCGCGAGACAGTGTGCAGGCTAGCAGCTCAGCGGGGTGGACGGCACATCCAGTCGGGTGGCCGGTGAGCTCAGCCTGACCTCAGCTACTAAACCTCAGCTACTAAACGTGGATGGCGGCGTGTCCAAGTCCTCCAGCTCCACTCCAAGCGCTGCGAGGACGATGTCGCCCGCGATGTGCACGGTGCTCTGTTCGCCTGTGTCGAGGGCCGTGACCTGGTATTCGTCCACCGTCAGAGCCCCGTTGTCAGTGGGATGTGCTGTCCTGTCGACCAGGGCCCAGGACTGGTCGATGGTGCGTGGGGCGAGGACGGGGTGTGTGAGGGCGACGAGTCGGACACGTGTGGCCGGGTCGCCTAGGACTGGGCGTAGGAGTCGTGCGGTGGCGACAAGGAAAGCGGGGGATGTGCCGGTGAAGGAGTTGGCGGGGGCGTTGCCTTCTTGGGCGTGCTCTCCGGTGGGGTCGGTGCGGACCCAGGTGACACCGCCAAGGGCGGTGCCACGGACCTGCCATTCGCCGGAGTGGAGCTCGAGTCGGATAGGGCGTCCGAGGTCGTCGAGGGTGAGGTCCACCGAGCCGGTGAGCCGACCACTCGCATCAGTAGTACGGGCGGTGTAGCGCCAGCCGGAAGGTCCCGTGGCGCAGTGGAACTGTTCTTCTCCCATGGAGGTGTGGTCGTGGACATCGTGGAGCGAGTAGCGGCCGCGGGGCATCGTGAGGGCTTCCGAGTCAGCAAAGCACGAGGCCCCCGCCGGAGATGCCGGCGGAGGCCTGCATCCGGTTCAGTACCGGTAGTGGTCCGGCTTGTAGGGGCCCTCAACGGGGACACCGATGTAGGCGGCCTGTTCAGGGCGGAGCGTGGTGAGCTTGACGCCGAGGGCATCGAGGTGGAGGCGGGCGACCTTCTCGTCCAGGTGCTTGGGCAGCACGTAGACGCCGATCGGGTATGCCTCGGGCTTGGTGAACAGCTCGATCTGGGCGATCGTCTGGTTGGCGAAGCTGTTGGACATTACGAACGACGGGTGCCCGGTGGCATTGCCCAGGTTCAGCAAGCGGCCCTCGGAGAGCACGATGATCGACTTGCCGTCCGGGAAAGTCCAGGTGTGGACCTGCGGCTTGACCTCGTTCTTGACGATCCCCGGCACCTTCGCCAGACCGGCCATGTCGATCTCGTTGTCGAAGTGACCGATGTTCCCCACGATCGCTTGGTGCTTCATCTTGGCCATGTCCGCAGCCATGATGATGTCCTTGTTGCCGGTGGTGGTCACGAAAATGTCAGCAGTCTCGACCACCTCGGCCAGCGTGCTCACCTGGTAACCGTCCATCGCCGCCTGCAGCGCGCAGATCGGGTCGATCTCCGTGACGATCACTCGCGCACCTTGGCCACGCAGCGACTCCGCACACCCCTTGCCGACGTCGCCGTAACCGCACACCACTGCGACCTTTCCGCCGATCAGCACGTCAGTGGCCCGATTGATCCCGTCGATCAGCGAGTGCCGACAGCCGTACTTGTTGTCGAACTTCGACTTCGTCACCGAGTCGTTGACGTTGATCACCGGGAACAGCAGCGAACCTGCCTGCTGCATCTCGTACAGCCGATGCACACCGGTGGTGGTCTCTTCCGTGACCCCTCGGATCTCCGAGGCCATCCGGGTCCACTTCGTTGGGTCCTCAGCCAGCGTGCGGCCCAGCAGCTGCAGGATGATCCGGTACTCCTCGTTGTCTGCCGTCGACGGATCCGGAACAGAGCCGGCCTTCTCGAACTCCACGCCCTTGTGAACCAGCAGTGTGGCGTCCCCACCGTCGTCCAGGATCATGTTCGGGCCGAGGAACGAGGACCGACCATCAGAGCCAGCCGGGCCGAGGAACGAGGACCGACCATCAGAGCCAGCCGGGCTGCCGGTCGGAGCATCCCCCCAGGTCAGCGCTTGTTCAGTGCACCACCAGTACTCTTGAAGCGTCTCGCCCTTCCACGCGAAGACCGGGATGCCCTGAGGGTCCTCCGGCGTGCCCTTCGGACCCACCGCGACTGCAGCCGCCGCGTGATCCTGCGTGGAGAAGATGTTGCAGGACGCCCAGCGCACTTGCGCACCCAGCGCCACCAGTGTCTCGATCAGCACGGCCGTCTGCACCGTCATGTGCAGCGAACCCGTGATCCGCGCGCCTGCCAGCGGCTGAGAGGCGGCATATTCCTTGCGGATGGCCATCAGACCGGGCATCTCATGCTCGGCCAGCGTGATCTCCTTACGGCCGAACTCGGCCAGGGAAAGATCGGCAACCTTGAAGGCGGGGGTTGCAGAGGTCGACGTCATACGGAGTGCTCCTCGCGGTGTCGCTCGGGAGTGGGCATCGGTCTGTCCGCTGCGGCCGGACGGCGAGCCCAGAGGAGCACGCCGAAGAAGAACCGACGAGCAGGTCATCGGTCCTCGTGCCGCAGCTCAGCCCGTCGGAGGCCCTCTCTCCCTCGGCCGCCCCGTACGATCCGGGCCGCCCGACCGCCATCAGCAGCGACGTCTAGCTTCTCGTCGAATCTACACCGGACGGCGCAGCGGAACCCACTCCATTGGGAGTGGAGTGCCGTGTTACGGCCAGAGCATCCGCCGTGGCCCGGGGGATTTTCATCAACAATCGGTCCACGCGTGTTGCAGCAGCACTGCCCGGGCGTCGGCGGTCCGATTTCAGACGACGACGGTGGCGCGGAAGAGGGTGCCGTCGCCGTTCGCCTCTACCTGTTCGCCGGCGGGGGCATAAGCCGACTCGCCCGGTGCGAGGTCGAGTTCGGAGCCTTCCTTGTTGATCAGCCGGACGGTCCCGGCGGTGCACAGCAGGATCTGCGAGGTCCGGTTATCGAGGGCACGCGGCGCTCCGCCCGGCACGAAGAGGTACCGAGAGAGCCGGAACTCGTCGATCGGCACGTCGTATACCTCCTCGCCGTCCTCGCTCGCTTCGGGCCACAGCACGCTCGGCTCGCTGGGCTCGAACCGCACGATGCGCAGGAGTTCGGGTACGTCGACATGTTTCGGTGTGAGGCCGCAGCGCAGCACATTGTCAGAGTTGGCCATGAGCTCGACACCGACTCCGTTGAGGTAGGCATGCGGCACGCCCGCGCCCAGGTAGAGCGCCTCGCCGGGTTGCAAGCGGATGTAGTTGAGCAACATTGCCGCGATGACACCGGGGTCACCGGGGAAGCTGTGCGCTACCTTCGCGTACGCGACGCAGGATTCGGCGAACCTGCCACCTTCCGTGCCGAGCCACTCGGCCGCCTCCGCGGCCTGCGCCACCGTCTCAACCATCGCATCACGGTCGGCAGTGAGCACAGAGACGAGCACCTCGCGTAGCGCCTCGCTCTCGGGCTGGGCGCGCAGGATGTCCACGTACGGCTTGAGCCCGTCGACACCGAGCCTTTCGAAGAGCTCAGCGGCCTCGGACGGCCGGCGGAAGCCGCACAGCCCATCGAAGGGCACCAGCGCGCAGAGCATCTCGGGCTTGTGGTTGGCGTCCTTGTAGTTGCGGTGCGGTGCGTCGACCGGGATGCCGCGGGCCTGTTCGTCCTCGAATCCTGCCTTCGCCTGCGCGAGGTCAGGGTGGACCTGCAGGGACAGCGGTGCCCCAGCGGCGAGGATCTTGAAGAGAAATGGCAGATGGGGCCCGAACCGCTCGACGACTGCCTCGCCAAGTTCGGCGAATGGATCGGCGTCGATTACCTCATTGAGCGGGACGAGGCCGGATCCACGGTTGAGGCGCGACGGGGCACCGGGATGCGCGCCCATCCACAGCTCGGCCTGCGGCTCGCCGGTCGGTTCGGTGCCGAACAGCTCGGGGATGGCGGTGGTGGAGCCCCAGGCGTAAGGGCGCACGGTGTTGACGAGGCGGTCCATGCGGTAGATGTTCCTCTTCGGGTGTGGTGCGTCTTTTGTGCGTCAGGTGTCGTCTTTTGTGCGTCAGGTGTCGTCGGCCAGGGAGAGCGCAAGATAGACGGTGGTGAAGTCGGTGAGCGCCAGCAGCTCCGCGAGCGCCTCGACAGGCGGTCCTACGGGTGCCTCAATCTCGCTGAGCGGCGTCTCATGGCTGTCGGCCGCCTCTTGGACAGCAGTGGCGGGCTCCCCGCTGTCCTGCTCGCGCAGCAATACGATGCGCAGCCGCAGAGGCTTGGGTTCCTCCTCGACTCGGTCGCGGAAGAAGTCATGCAGGTCTCCGGAAGCGGGAGTGAGCGAACTGCTGAGCAACGCCCTGTGTTCGTCGAGCGCCCCCGGGAGTGCGGCGGCGAGCGCCGGGTGCCCAGCAAGGGAGGTGAGCGCGCGGACGAAACGCCGGGCTGCGGCGCCGGACATCGCGCCCTCGCTCCACAACAGCGGCAGCGATTCGTCGAGCTCGGCGGCGAGGGTCTTGGCGGGGTTGCGGTAAGTCTCGGCAGCCGGCCCAAAACGTTCGGCCGCGGCGTCGAGCCGCGCGGCGATGGCTTCGATGACGCTCGGCGGTGCGTTGAGCACGCCTATACGGTCGGTGAGCGCAAGCAGCGGAGTGAACAGCGCCCACAACGCGCCGGGGTCGGCGGGATGAGGTGGGTTCGTTGCCGTCGGCGCTGCAGATTCTGCAAAAGGTTGCTGCGCGTAAGGGATGGCGAGGCCGTGCACCTGTTGCAGCGCTTCGGCGAGCTGGGCTCGGACGGGGGTGACGGCGACGACAGTAGAGCCGCGGCGGTAGGCCTGTTCTACGAGGTCAGTAAGACCAGGCTCGGTTCCGTCGTAGGTAGCCAAGACCAGCAGGTCGAGCGGGCCTGCCCAACCGGGGAGCGTCCATCGCAGCATCTGGGCATCGGGTGTGAGACCACTCGGTGGCAGCGGCAGTACAGGGCAGGCGGCGAGTGCGCCGAGCAGATCCGCTATCCCGTCAGCCATCAGCCCGGGTGCGGCGATGATCAGCGAGCGAGGATGGCCGTCGGGTTTAAGGTCGGCGATTCCGGCTTCGGCGGCGTACCGGACCGCCATGCGGACCCGGGCGCCAGCGGCCGCGGCACCGAGGAGCAGGCCGCTTGTGTCGGCGCGGGCAACTGTGTCGGGATTGTCGAGCAGAGACTCGTCGAGCATCGTGGCCTCCGGCCTCCTCCGGTCTGCCGGCCGTCCGCGATCTGGAGTTACGCGGGGCGGCGTGCCTCGTCGATGAGGAGGACGGGGATCCCGTCACGGACGGGGTATGCCAGGCCGCAGCTCTCGGCGGTGCAGGTGAGCTCGCCCGCGGCGCTGTCCTCGCGAAGCGGGGCGTGGCACGCCGGGCAGGCGAGGATCTCCAGAAGGCTGGCTTCGAGCGGCATGCGGTGTCCTCTTCGACGGCTTCGGCGGTGGTTGGAGCGCGCCGACGTGTGTGTCGTTCGGCGTGATCAGGGTACCGCTGGGAAGCCGTCGGTGGAGGCCCGGCGGCGGTGCTGGATCCCCACCGACGGCTGTACATCCTGCTCAGACCCTGCCTGGGCGTGCCGCGAGTCGGACTGCCGGAAGCTCTCAGGCTCGCACGATTGCGAGGACCTCGTCGCGGACGCGGGTGACCGTATCGGCGTCGCGCGCCTCGACGTTCAGACGCAGCAGCGGCTCGGTGTTGGACGGGCGCAGGTTGAACCACCAGTCGTCGCCAGTGACGGTGAGCCCGTCGAGTTCGTCGAAGGTGACGCCCTCGCGGCTTTCGAAAGCGGCGCGCACGGCCGCGGCGCGCTCGGCCTGATCGGCGACGGTGGAGTTGATCTCGCCGGAGGCGGCGTAGCGGTCGTATTCGGCAACCAGCTGCGAAAGCGTGCCCTCTTGGCCGCCGAGGGCCGCGAGCACGTGCAGCGCGGCGAGCATGCCGGTGTCGGCCTTCCAGAAGTCCCGGAAGTAGTAGTGCGCGGAGTGCTCGCCGCCGAAGATCGCGCCGGTGCGAGCCATTTCCTCCTTGATGAAGGAGTGGCCAACACGGGTGCGCACGGGGGTGCCGCCTTGCTCCTTGACGACCTCGCGCACCGACCAGGAGGTGATCAGGTTGTGGATGACCGTCTCGCTCCTCCTGCCATCGGCACGCGCCTTGGTGAGCTCACGCGCGGCGACCAGAGCGGTGATCGCGGACGGGGAGACAGGCTCGCCGCGCTCATCGACGACGAAGCAGCGGTCGGCGTCGCCGTCAAAGGCGAGTCCGATGTCGGCGCCAGTCTCTCGGACCTTGGCCTGCAAGTCGAGGAGGTTCTTGGGGTCGAGCGGGTTGGCCTCGTGGTTGGGGAAGGTGCCGTCGAGCTCGAAATACATCGGGAGGAGGTCGATAGGCAGGCCTTCGAAGACGGTAGGGACAGTGTGGCCGCCCATGCCGTTGCCAGCGTCGACGGCGACCTTCAGCCGCCGGATGCCAGTGAGATCGACCAAGTCGCGCAGGTAGCCGGCGTAATCGGCGAGCACGTCGCGCTGGGTGATGGTGCCGGGGGCGGAGTCGGTGGCGGGCAGGCCGCTCTCGGACCACTTCTCGGCGAGATCACGGATCTCGGTGAGGCCGGTATCCTGGCCGACGGGGGCCGCGCCTGCCCGGCACATCTTGATGCCGTTGTATCGGGCGGGGTTATGACTCGCGGTGAACATGGCACCGGGCAGGTCGAGCTTGCCGGAGGCGAAGTAGAGCTCGTCGGTGGAGCACAGTCCGATCTCCACGACGTCAGCGCCACGCGAGGCGGCTCCCTGGGCGAAGGCACGCGAGAGACCCGGCGACGACGGGCGCATGTCGTGGCCGATGACGACCGCCTTCGCACCCGTCACCGTGGCGAAGGCAGCGCCGAACAGCTCGGCGAGTGGCTCGCCCCACTGGTCGGGGACGACACCTCGTACGTCGTACGCCTTCACGATCTGCGTCAGGTCGGGCACAGCAGCTCCTGTTCCGAAAAAGCGCCCGGATGGCGCCGCGGACAGCTTCAGGGGCACCAACCTACCCGGCCGGAATGAAGACCGAACAGAACCTATGGCTCCGGGGACCGCAGCACACGCAGGTGGCCGCGGCGGGCGACCTCGATGGGGTCGGTCCCGCCGCCGCCGGACGCCGCGGGACGTTGCTGCGGACGGGCGGCCTCGCGTACAGCGTTCGCCAACGCTTCGAGGTCGTCGCTGGTAGGGCGCGCCGGGCCGGTGTCGATGGCCAGCCGGACGACCTCCCAGCCACGTGGCGCGGTGAGCCGGGCCGAGTGCTCGGAGCACAGGTCGTAGCAGTGCGGCTCGGCGTAAGTGGCGAGCGGCCCGAGTACGGCGGTGGAGTCCGCGTAGACGTACGTCAGCGTCGCGACGGCGGGACGACCGCACGCGGTGCGCGAACAACGACGTACAGGGCTCACGATGTTGGACGGTACCGCACTCTTGAGCGGGCCGCGACGACTCTCCATGGGGTCACCCGCTCGTGTCGTCCGGCTTCGCTCGGATCACCGCTCGGATCACCTCAGGTCACATCAGGTCGCGCCGCATAAGCCCACCTGCCCGGAAACCGTCATCAGCCGATACACCCGGCGTAGTGATCAGTCGTCACTCGCACGTATCAACGTCCATGCCCGCTCGGGAATTACTCAGACCGGGACATATGATCAGGTCGGATTCAGAAACGAACGGGCATAGGGCGACATCACGGCAGTTGTACGGGCCTTGCGTACACGGCGCGCCGCGACGGCTACTCTGCCAGGTGATGGACACGCCTGTTCCGCCTCACGCAGCCGACACCCCGGAGGCACCCTCGACCCCGGAGCGTCGGCAGCCGCCGCCTGCGCCCCGACGGCGACGCACGACACACCACCGCGACCGGCACGGCCGCGGGATGCGCGGCCCGCTCGCCCCGCCACAGGTGCCGTTGTCAGTCAGCCGTTCCGACGCCTTCGACGACTTGGTGCGGGAGGCCGCCGATCGCCTGGAACGGCGCTGGCCGCAACTGGCGGAGGTCGAATTCGCCGTCCAGGAGGTCCCGGTGCCGGGGCCGGGCGGCGCGGACGACCGCATCGCCGTGGCCGGGGACGACATCGTCCCGCTCGGCCGACTGATCGCGGCAGGCGCCACGGGCAAAGGCTCGCCGAACCGCATCGTGATCTACCGCAGGCCGGTGGAGATCCGGGCGAAAAACCGCGAGGAACGGGCACTGCTCGTCCATGAGGTGGTGGTCGAGCAGGTCGCCGAGCTGCTCGGGCTCTCGCCGGAGAACGTCGACCCGCGCTACGGCGAGGAGTGATCCTCGCTTCTGCATCATCTCTCCAGGATGGACAAGTCTTGATCGGCTTGGGGTACGGCGACCGTGCCGCCGTCGTCGGACATTGGCTGGATGGTGAACATCGGGAGCCCTTCCTGCGACAGCTCCAGCATGCGCGAGGCGTAGACGGGGCCGCCTGAGACCGGCTCGACAGTCACCGCGTACGAACCGCTGCCCGCGCCGCCCGAAGGTTGTGGCGGGGCGAAGGCCATGGTCGTACCACCCTTGACGGTGATCGTCTTTGACACGCTAGTGCCTCCGCTGGTGCCCGCCGACGCAGTGACCTTGACAGTGGCGTCGCCGCTGAGAGCGGCGAGCGAGAGCGTGGTGCCCGAGGACCTGTTGTCGGCGGCGGTCGCACGTCGGCCGACCTGGCCGGTCGAAGGCAGGAATGCCATCTCCTGCGACCCCCCATTGCCCCGCGTGATGCGCACCGCGCCCACGAAGGGCGCGGCGTTGCCCGAGTCGACCGGCGTCAGCAGCAGCGATCCGGCCTGGCCCTGGGTAAGTGACTGGAAGTCGGTCGAGATGGTCAATCCGCTCTTGACGTCGAGCGTCTGATTGCCGGCCGGAGTGATGGCGCCGTTGGGGGTGAGCAGTTGGACCTTCAGATTGGCGTCGCTCGAGCCGGTGCCGTAGGTGACAAGGTGGACGGAGGTCGCGTCGGCCGGGATGCCGGGCAGGACAGCGCTACCTGCCGGGGGGGCAGAGGCGGGCAGCCAGTCGCTGCCGAGTTTGGTGTCCATCGCCTGGATGGCTGCTCCGACCCGGCCGGTACGGACGGCGACGTGTACGGTCAGGTCGTTTTCCTGCCCGCCGGTGAGGGTGGAGAGAAGGATGGGGATGCTGGAGTTGGCGGGGATGGTGACACCGCCGGTGCCGTTGGTCTGGACGGCGCCATTGGAATCGTAGAGCTCAATATCGGCGACGGCCGGGGTGGAGTCGGGGTTGGTGAGGTGGACGTAATCCTGGCGCTCGGACGAGGTGCTCGCGCCGGGGAACCAGAAGTCGGTGCCAGGGGTGGTGCAGGCCATGCCGAGCACGCCACGGCCCGGGCCCACGCTGATGGTGGTGGTCTCCTGGACCGTCCAGCCGGGTGCGAGGGTGCCGGTCGCGGTGCCGACCAGCGGGGCCGTGGAGGAGTTGTCGTTGGTGGAGGTGACTGGCTTGCCCGGCGCAGTGAGCGGATCGACCGGCTTACCCATGCCCGGTGCGTTCTTTACGACTCCGGTGCCGTCGCCGATCTGGACCGGCATCAGCTGGGCGCTGCCAGTGCCATTGCTGCCCAGCGCGTTGCCGTCGCCCGGTGGGGTGTACGCGGTGTACGCAGTGGACGCGTAATCGGAGTTGGTCGGTGCGGGGCACAGCAGCGTCGAGCGCTCGATCGGTCGGCGCTCAGCCGCCGTGGAGGCGGATGTGTTGCTGGAGCCAGCGGGGGCAGGGGCGAAAGCGAAGGCGATCCCGATGACCGCGGCAAGCGCCGCGAGCACGCCGACGAGGGAGACGGTGGTGCGGTTCGTCACTGGCGCTCGTTTCCGTCGGGGTTGTAGTGCCCGGGGTCGTAAGCCGGGCCATAGGACTGCGGGGGCTGCTCGGGGTACTCGGAGTATTCGGGGTATTCGGGGTATTCGGGGTAGCTGTACTGGCCGTATTCAGCGCCTTGCGTACCCTGCTGATGCACGCCCTGCTGATAGGGCTCGTAATAGCCGTTTTGGTACTCCCCCTGGTACTCGCCGCCCCACTCATATCCCTGCTGCTCATATCCCTGCTGCTCATATCCCTGCTGCTCGTATTCCTGCTGCACACCCGGCTGGGGATACGAAATCTCACTGCTGTCCTCGTCGGGCTGCGGCTGTTGCGTAGGGGCCTCGTTGTCGGCCGTTGCGGCCGTTGCGGCCGTTGCGGCCGCCGTCGCGCGCAGCCGCCGCGCCCTGCGGCCCTCGCCCTCGACGGCCCCCTGATATCCAACCGGGATCGAGGAAGCGGCCTCGACTCCGTCCTCCGGTAGGTCGTCGTCGAGGTCGCGGCGGCCCGGCAGCACGAGCACCACCACGACGAGGGCGAGGAGACCTTGGACCGAGAGCCAGAGCCAGTGGGTGAACGGCGTGTCGTACGTCAGGTCGAGACGGCCGCCGTTGGCGGGGAGTTGGAAGCCTTGCGCCCAGCCGTCGAGGGTTGTCGGCGTGAGCGGCCGACCGTCGAGGGTGGCACGCCAGCCCGGGGCAGCCGAATCAGCGAGGCGCAGCACGCGCCCGGAGGGGCCGGACGGGATCGTGGTGTGCGCCTCGACTTTGCCCGCCGCGACGGCGACCGGCGTCCCCGAGCCGTCCGGGGAAGTGATCGTGATCCGGGAGACGTCGGTGGCGACACTCCACAGCTTGGTTCCGTTGGCCTGGCTGACCCGGTCAAGCCCGGGCGTGCTGTCGAGCACATTGGTCATCGAGGCCGACGTGCCCGGCTGCACCAGTACGTAGCGCACCGCGTATCCGCTGAGCTGGGTGACCTGGTCGGCGCCCGATCCGGCGACGAGGTTGGCCACTGTGGAACCGAGACGGCTGTCGTCCCCCGCTTCGGCGGCGATTTCGGCGTCGCCCATCTGTGCTCCGGCACCGCGCACGAGCACGTACTTCACCTGCCCCGGCTCGCCGTCGAGTACAAGCGTGCGGGCCTGGTCCTGCGTCGAGCTCTCCTCTGCCACAAACGCAGGCACCTGCTCGGGGTCACGACGCCCGAGGGGCCCCGCCGCGCCGTCGAGCATCCAACCGAGGGCGGCGATCAGCGGCGCCGCGCCGGCCGTGACGAGGACGAGGGCAGCCACCGGCTGCCGCCAGCCGAAGCCGGAGGCGGAGATACGTTCACGCGCGCCCTCGGCGCCGATCACAGCGGCTGACAGCAGCGCCAGACCGTAGACGAGAGTGGTGGGCCCAGCCCATGCGATGTCGTTCTGAATTGCGGCGGCGAGCAGTCCGGTGAGCGCCACAGTCCAGGCGGTGAGCACCGCGAGCCGCCGCTTGCTGCGCAACAGGGCGGCAAGTCCGGCGGCCACGATGCCGATGAGCAGCAGCCCGGCCGAGGCCTTCGGGCCACCGGGGCTGAGCATCAGTAGATCGAATGCGGAGGCGGTGCCCCCGCGGTAGGTGACCCCGGCCTCGCGTAGGAAGAGCGACGGGTGGGCGAGGAGCGTCAGCGACCAGGGCGCGAGGATCAGCAACGGCGTGCCGATCAGCACGAGGCTGCGCAGCACGTGCGGGACGAGCAGGTCCCTGTGATGGCGTGCGATGCGCAGCATGGCCACCATGACGCACAGCGCGACGGCGATCAGCCATACGACCGGGGTGAACGCCGTAGTGACGATGAGCAGCAGCGCAAACGCCCAGGTGGCACGCCAGCTGGGGCGTACGCCCCGGGCCACGGCAGAGTCGCTCAGCTGCAGTCCTCCCGCGGCGACGGCGGCACGTGCCATCAGCGGCAGCAGGATCGCGAGAACGGCGGTGCCAAGGCGGCCTCCGGCGAGTGCGCCGGTCGCGGCGGGCAGGAAGGCGTAGGCGACCGCGCCCCAGGCGCGCAGCAGCCGGGATTTGACGAGCGGCCGGGAGGCGAAGTAAGAGCTGAGCCCTGCGAGCGGCACTGAGCCGACGAGCAGCAGCGTCAATGCGAGGCCGGTGCTGCCGAAGAGGAGGGATGAGGCGAGCGCGACGATCGCCAGGTAGGGCGGCGCAGCCTGCGTGCTGCCGGTGGAGATGGCATGCCACGCTGCGGTGTACACCCCCCACAGGTGGGAGGAGTCCGAGGGGGCGGGCAGCAGCGCGCCCCCGGCGAGCGAGCCGCTGCCGAGCAGACCGCGGCAGGCGATGAGCGAGACGAGGAGCAGGACGGCGAAGAGCATGGGGCCCGGCTTATGGGCGATCCGCCGCAACCGCGCGAACTGTTCGATCTCGAGGTAATCGGCGTCGTCGTCGCCAGGCCCGGACTCGACGGCACCGCCGTGCCGTCCAGCCGACGAGGAGTCAGGAGCGGAGCGCCCGGAGAAGTTGCTGTAGATGCCCTCAAGGGTGGCGCGCAGCGTTGCGCCGGGCGGTGGGAAAAGAGACCGAAGCTCGGAGGGGGGCACGGCCGGGCGGCCTCTGCGCAGGCGTGCGCTGAAGATGCGGCCGGGTCGCAACAGAATGGCGAGGAGTCCGGTGATCTCGTCGAGTGCTTGTCCCGGCACTTTGCCGACGAGGTAGGCGAGAGTGCGCAGCAGGGTGGAGACGACGATGCGGCCTGCGACGTACGGCAGCAGGGTGCCCTGGCTGTTGGCGAGCAACGTGTAGACGGCTCCGGCCTTGTCAACCCGGTGCGGGGTGGTGGCTGTGCGTCCGGCACAGTCGACGGCACGGCGCTCGCGGGACGCGGCCTCTGCGTGGCGCAGCACTGCTTCGGGAGCAATCAGCACACCGTGGCCCGCGGCCTGTACGCGCCAGCAGAAGTCGACGTCGTCACGCATGAGTGGTAGCCGCCGGTCGAATCCGCCGAGCGCTTCCCATACGTCGCGGCGCACGAGCATGCCTGCGGAGGAGACGGAGAGAACCCGGCGGATCTGGTCGTGCTGGCCCTGATCTTGTTCGCCGCGTTCGAGGCCGGTCCAGCGCCGTCCGCTGCGGGCGATGGTGACGCCGACTTCGAGCAATGCCCGGCGGTCGTACCAGCTGCGCAGCTTGGGGCCGATGACAGCAGCGGACGGGGAGGAATCAGCGACGCGCAGGAGTTCGGCGAGCGCATTCGGGGCGGGCTCGCAGTCATCGTGCAGCAGCCACAGCCACTGCACGGGTTCGGGCTCGGGGTCGCCGTGTGACTCGGAGTCATCATTCCAGGTGCGGGAGGCCGGGTCCCAGCCGCTGTGCCGCTGCAGGTAGGGCAGATCTTCAGGGAGGACGGGGGCGGCAGCGCGGACGGCTTCGGCCACCGCGGTGCCGAAGCCGGTGCGCCGGGCGAGGTGGACGACGCGTTCGGCACCGAGTGATTCGGTGAGCAGCCGCGCGGTGTCGTCGGCGCTGCCAGTGTCGGCGGCGATGACGCTCTGGACCGGGCGCTCCTGACCGCACAGCCCGGCGAGCGCGTCAGGCAACCAGCGGGCACCGTCGTGGGCGACGAGCACAGCGGTCACGATGTGACGCGGGAAGTCGGGAGGGCGGGTGGGAGCAAACTCCGCGGAGTGGGGGGAAACAAACCCCGCCGGAGGGGTGGGAGCGGAGTACGCGCCCTGCTGGCTGTACACGGACATCGAGGTGCGGGCCCCGGTTCGCTGGAATGCGGTGGACACGCGGCGCGCGTACTGACGTGGTACGGCGCCGTGTGTCTCGGACGGCCACCCACACTAACGGCTCAATGGGAACGGTGGCCTGTCTGCCGACTGGTCACTCGGCAGACAGGCCACAGTATTTGTCCGATTATAAATCGGTTACTATCAATATCAGATGGCAGCTTTCTTCAGTCGGCGCCGCTCTCGCTCCGACAGCCCGCCCCAGATGCCGAACCGCTCGTCGTTAGCGAGCGCGTATTCGAGACATTCGGAACGGACCTCACAGGCGAGGCAGACCTTCTTCGCCTCGCGCGTGGAGCCGCCCTTCTCCGGGAAGAAAGATTCAGGATCGGTCTGCGCACACAATGCACGCTCCTGCCACCCGAGCTCCTCTTCCGCCTCCTCGCCCAGCAACAGCTGGAACTGCTCGGTCATGCGCGCCCCTCGTCCGTCCGTCGCTTCCCCGTGATGCCGTTGTGACCTGCTGTAGCCGTGACCTGCCGCAACCGTGACTTGCTGTAGCTAACGACACGAGTGAAATTACAAGTGCGCGGATCCAGACGAGTCAAGCCGAGGTCTGCTATTGGGCCGTTTATTCACTCCGCGGAACCAAGGGTGAGCAGAAAGTGTTCAAATCAGCCCAAACCATGACAGCAGAATCGTGAAGTTCGACCAGCTCGCCGTACACGCCGAATGAGGCGCCACAGATCGCCGCAACGCTCCACTTCTCGCCCTGGAGCAGCCCGGATCACGGTCTAATCACGGAAGCATAACGAAGTTTCCGGGGGTGGTTGGTGCGGCATGTATCCGCGACGTCGGCAGGACAAACCTTTCGCCAGAACGCTCAACCGGATCAGGTGAAACATCCCGGGCAGTCCAGGTGCCCAGTTGACAGAAGGACCGAACACCCGGTCTCCTTAGGAGCATGCCGAACGACACCCACGCGCCCTCCAGGACTCGCACACGCGAGTTCGGCTGCGCTGTGCCGGTCGTCGGCGCTCTCTCCTGTTGCTGTTGTCGCTGATCCTGCTCGATCTGGTCGACCCTGCTCGATCAGATCGATCCGCTGATGCCGCCGACCCCGGCCACTCTCCGCGACGCAGCACGCCACGTCTGCGCTCTCCACCGTCTGCTCCTGCCCTCTGGGACCACCGTGAACCGCGCTCACTCCGACATCTCCATCGCCGGCGACCCACTCGCCATCCCCCACCTACTGCCGCCAGTCGCAGAGCACCCGGCGACCATCGCAGACTTCTCCGGTCTCGCCCGTACGATCGCCGCCGACCGCGACCGCTGGGCGCCGCTCGTCGACTACGACGCCACCACCCGCTGGTACGCACGGCTCACCACCGGCCCCGGCTACGAGGTCTGGCTGCTCAGCTGGCTACCGGGGCAGAGCACCGGCCTCCACGACCACGGGCAGTCCTCCGGTGTACTGACCGTCCTGCAGGGCGAGTTGACCGAGCGTACGCTCGGCGCCAACGGCAATACCCGGCGCACGCTCACCGCAGACGACCAGCGCGTCTTCGCCCCCGGATATGTCCACGAGGTCATCAACGACTCCCTCGAACCCACGGTCAGCCTGCACATCTACTTCCCAGGCCTGACAGAGATGACACGTTATGCGCTCACCACCCTCAAACGATCAGCCTTCGGCTGACACCCCCACCCGTCACCCACCACCACCCTCAAACGATCAGCCTTCGGCTGACACACTGTCTATATGCGAATCGTGGTACTGGCCGGTGGCATCGGGGGGGCGCGGTTTCTGCGCGGCCTCAAGTCAGCGGCACCTGACGCGGACATCACCGTCATCGGCAACACCGGTGACGACATCCATCTCTTCGGCTTGAAGGTCTGCCCCGACCTGGACACCGTGATGTACACCCTCGGCGGCGGCGTCCACGAGGAACAGGGCTGGGGTCGCGCCGAGGAAACGTTCGCAGTGAAGGAGGAGTTGACGGCATACGGTGTCGGCCCCGAGTGGTTCAGCCTCGGGGACCGGGATTTCGCCACCCACATCATCCGCACCCAGATGATCGCAGCAGGCTATCCGCTCAGCGCCATCACCGAGGCGCTGTGCGCGCGCTGGCAACCCGGCGTACGGCTGATCCCGATGACCGACGACCGCGTCGAGACGCACGTCGTCATCTCAGCGTCCGATAGCGGCTCCGCCGCGGGGCCCGACGACAGGGGCCGCAAGGCAGTGCACCTCCAGGAGTATTGGGTACGGCTGCACGCCTCCGTGCCCGCACACGCCGTGCTACCGGTCGGCGCCGAGCAGTCCAAGCCGGCGCCCGGAGTTCTCGAAGCGATCGCCAAGGCCGACGTCATCCTCTTCCCGCCCTCCAACCCGGTCGTCAGCGTCGGCACCATCCTGGCGGTGCCGGGGATAAGAGAGGCAATTACAGCCGCCGGTGTCCCCGTTATCGGCCTCTCCCCCATTGTCGGCAACGCGCCCGTACGCGGCATGGCCGACAAGATGCTCACCGCGGTCGGCGTGGAGGCCACGGCGGCAGCCGTGGCCGCGCACTACAGCTCGGCGCTACTCGACGGCTGGCTCGTCGACACAGTGGACGCCGCCGCCGTCGGCAAGGTGGAGGAGGCCGGGATCGGCTGCCGTGCGGTGCCGCTGATGATGACCGACGTGGAGGCAGCCGCGCAGATGGCACGCGAGGCGCTCGCGTTCGCCTCGGAGGTGCGCGCGTGAGCGGGCGAAGCGGGGTTGGCGCATGAATGCACACTCCTATCAGGTGTGGGGAGTCCCGGGGATCCCCGAGGTGCAGCCGGGCGACGATCTCGCCAAGCTGATCGCGGAGGCGAGCCCGGATCTCGCTGATGGGGACATCCTCCTGGTCACATCGAAGATCGTCAGCAAGGCCGAGGGCCGCATCATCGAGGCCGCTGACAGGGAGTCGGCGATCGATGCTGAGACGGTCAGAGTCGTCGCGCGGCGCGGGCCGCTGCGCATCGTCGAGAACAGACAGGGTCTGGTGATGGCCGCGGCCGGAGTGGATGCATCCAACACCCCTGCCGGCACCGTGCTGTTGCTCCCCGAGGACCCGGACGCGTCCGCACGCCGCATCCGCGCCGGGCTACGTGAGGTACTGGGCGTGGAGGTCGCCGTCATCCTCACCGATACCTTCGGCCGCCCGTGGCGCAACGGGCTGACCGACGTCGCCATCGGCGCTGCCGGGCTGCGCGTGCTGGACGACCTGCGCGGCAGCCGGGACGCGCAGGACAACGCGCTCGACGCGACGGTCGTCGCCACCGCCGACGAACTGGCCGCTGCGGGCGAGCTCGTCAAGGGCAAGGCGAGCGGGGTTCCGGTCGCCGTGATGCGCGGGTTGGCGCATCTGCTGGAGGCCGAGGGGGCGGACGGTCCTGGGGCGCGGGCGCTGACGCGCAGCGCAGCTGACGACATGTTCCGTCTCGGCACCTCAGAGGCGCTCCGCCAGGCAGTGACGCTGCGGCGCACGGTACGGGAGTTCGCGGATGAGCCGGTCGACGGGGGCGCCGTGCGGCGGGCGGTGACAGCCGCGGTGACCGCGCCCGCGCCGCATCACACTACGCCGTGGCGGTTCGTGTTGCTGGAGTCAGCACAGGTGCGGGAGCGGCTGCTGGACGCAATGTGCGAGCGCTGGATCGCGGATCTGCGAGCCGACGGCTTCCTCGAGGACGCAATCGCACGGCGCGTGCAGCGCGGGGACGTGCTGCGGCGGGCGCCGTATCTCGTTGTTCCATGCCTTGTCCTGGAGGGTGCCCACGCCTACCCCGACGAGCGGCGCGCCGCGGCGGAAAGGGAGATGTTCGTGATCGCGGCAGGCGCGGCCGTGCAAAATTTTCTCGTGGCGCTCGCCGGGGAGCAGTTGGGATCGGCATGGGTGTCGTCGACGATGTTCTGTCGCGATGTCGTCCGGGATGTGCTCGGGCTGGCACAGGACTGGGATCCGATGGGCACCGTCGCGATCGGCCGCCCGGCGGTCGCACCGAAGCCGCGACCGCAGCGTGATCCGTTGAAGTTCATCACCGTACGGTGACGCGGCCGCGGGCACGATGCGTACTCGTGCGGCATCTTTGTCCGGCATCCTTGTGCGGCATCTTTGTCCGGCATCGGAGCTTCGCCACCCGACGCAATGTCAGTGCTTCCTCTTAGCCTTTCCCTTGTGAACGACTCCGCCCGTACTCCTGCCGACTTGACCCCTGCCGACTTGCTGACCGCTGCGCTCGCCACCGACCCGGCGCGGCCGCTGCTCACCTACTACGATGACGCCACCGGCGAGCGCGTCGAGCTGTCAGTGGCCACCTTCGCCAACTGGGTGGCGAAGACGGCAAACCTCCTCCAGGACGACCTCGCGGCAGCGCCAGGCGAGCGAGTCGCCCTGCTGCTGCCCGCACACTGGCAGACCGCTGCCTGGCTGATCGCCTGCTTCTCCGCCGGTGTCATCGCAGCCCCCGGCGCCGACCCTGCCACGGCCGACCTCGCCGTCAGCGGTCCGGAGGATCTGGAGACAGCGCGGGCGTGCGGCGGGGAGCGTGTCGCGCTGGCACTGCGCCCGCTCGGGGCACGCTTCCCGCAGGCCCCGGAAGGTTTCCTCGACTATGCCGTCGAGGTGCCGGCCCAGGGCGACCGCTTCGTTCCGTACGCGCCCGTCGACCCGCAGGCGCCGGCGCTCGCGCTCCCCGACGGCAGTGAGCTCACCGGCGCCGAGGTCGTCGAGTGTTCCCGGCGCAGCGCCGAGGCGCTGGAGCTCGGTCCGGGATCACGACTGCTGTCGGGTCTTCCGTTCGACAGCTGGGATGGTCTGGCCGCGGGCCTGCTCGCGCCGCTGGCAGTGGGCGGCTCCGTCGTGCTCTGCCGCCATCTGGAACGGCTCGCTCCTGACCAGCTCGCGCATCGCCGGGCGAGCGAGAAGATCACGCACATAGCGCTCTGACCATCTGTCGTGCTTGTTGGCCGCTATGGACCGACGGCGATATCAGCCTTCCTCAGGCCCCGGGTGCGAAGGCCACATCCCAGAATGTCCGTTGTAACCGCCTGCCCCCTTATCACCCAGAGGGGGCAAAAGCTAACCAAGCCGTTGGCTTCCCACGACAACCACCCGTACGGCCCGCGCCCTCGGGCCTTACGAGCCGGACTGGGCAACGATCGAAGAGACCACCGTGACCACCGCACAGTCAGGGATGGGGGCCAGACGTGGCCGACAGCGCTCGGACGCCCACATCACGACGACGGCAGCGTCGGTGGCTGCGTATGGCCGCGCTCTGCCTCGCTGGTCTATTGCTCTCCACCACCGGCATTGTCTGGTTCTTGTGGCAGCGGCTCGACGGCAACATCCACACCGACACCGGTGTGGAGGCCGAGCTGCGCAAGTACATGAAGGGGCGGCCTGATCCGTCGAAGACAGGCGCGGAAAACGTGCTGTTGATCGGCACGGACAACCGCAGCGGCTCCGGCCAGGCATACGGTAGGGACAGCGGCACCGCGCGCTCGGACACCGTCATCCTGCTGCATCTGGCGGCGGGCCGCCGCAGCGTGACGGCGGTGAGTATCCCGCGTGACCTGATGGTCCATGTTCCCAGCTGCACCCGGCCGGACGGCAGCCGGACGAGGGCGAAGCTCGCCCAGTTCAATTGGGCGTTCGCCTGGGGCGGTACAGCCTGCACCATCCGTACGGTCGAACAGCTCACCAGCGTGCGCGTCAACCACCACCTGACCGTGGATTTCATCGGCTTCAAGCGGATGGTGGATGCGCTCGGCGGGGTGGAGGTGTGCATGCCGTATCCGGTCCATGACAAGGACGCACGTCTCGACCTACCCGCGGGACGGCAGATACTGGGCGGCGAGAAAGCGCTGGGGTATGTGCGGGCACGGCACGGGTTTGGCGACGGCAGCGACACCGAGCGGATGGACCGGCAGCAAATCTTCCTCGCCTCGTTGGTGCGAAAGACAGAAAGCCAGGGAGTGCTGCTCAATCCCACCAAGCTCTACCCGGTGCTCGACGCCGCGACCTCATCGCTGAGCGCAGACCCCGGTCTGAACTCGCTGACCAAGCTGTACGCCCTGGTGAACGGCCTGCAGGACATTCCGATGAGCAAAGTGCGGTTCCTTACTGTGCCACGCGAGCCGTATCCGTACGACGTCAACCGCGACCAACTGGTGCAGCCGGGCGCAACGCTGCTCTTCGCAGCGCTGCGGGACGACCGCCAGGTGACGGTGGAGTCGCTCGGACCGGAACCCCGGCCGCCCTCCGCCCCACCCTCCGTCACCGCTCCACCGCCGGGCGGTGCCGGGCCCACCTATCGAGGAACCACTGCGGACCACGATATTTGCCGTGAGCCGAGCCGCTAGAGTGACCGCGACGGTGAGGGAGGGCTTGAGGAACCATGGATCAACAAAGCGGGATCGACCCCGCCGACCAGTGGGCCTTCGATCCTGCGACGGGCACTTACCAGCTGCGGCTCAACGGCGGGAACGCTGTCCCACTGCCGTACGAGCCCGCCCCCGCTGAGGAGATACGCCCCCCCGCGGGCCCGCAAGGTCGCGCGGCCATGCGCGGTCGGCGCCGCGCCGAACAGCGCAGAGCGCCGAAGGGACGGATTCCCGTCTGGCTCGGCTGCACGGCCACGCTGGTCATCATCGGTGGCGGCATCGGCAGCTATCTGCTCTATGGACGCCCCACTGCCGCCTGTACTATCGCGTCGCCGTCGATGGCCTCGCCCACCGCCGCGCAGACGGTAATCCCGCCGTCGAACACGCGGGCCACGGCCAACGCGCTGCGCGGCCCGATGGCTGCGCCGATCGATGTACGCGTCAACATTTTCGACGGAACTGGCAGGTTCGGCGCCTCCCAAGCCGTCCTGAGCTGGCTGCAGAACAGCAATGGCGTCACCCGCTCCACCAACGCCGGTCCCGCCGCGAACCCCGTCGCCACCACGACGCTCGACTACGCCCCCAATCAGGCCGACCAGGCCCGGCGCCTGGCGAAGATGATGAGCCTTCCCGCCTCCGCGCTGAAGGAGGGCACCAAGGCAGCGGCATTCCGACAGCCGATGACCCTCACTCTGGGCCAAGACTTCACCGCTCCGGACCAGCCGTTCAGCACGCCGGCACCGGCACCGACGCCCGCGGCGTCCTCACCGCACTGCTGACGCGGAGCTCCCCAGATCGTTATCGGCGACTTGCGATGACCTTCTTCGCGAGCGCCCGCGGGCTGGTGAGGAAGCCCCAGCCCCACGACATGTGCATGGTCGCCAACGCGACCGGGATCCGCAGCCGTGCCTCCGCGTCCAGCCCTTTCCCTGCAGGCAGCGAGCCGAGGACGATCCCCGCGACATACCCCCCAGGTACGATCCAGCCGACCGGGTGCACCAGTGCCCCGACCATCGCACCCGCCGCGATGCCGAGCACGGCCGCAGGCGGCGCGAGATAGCGCAGATTGATCGAACCGGAGTGGTAGCGGGCGACGACGTGCCGCCAGCGCCCATAGTTGCGATACTGCTTGGCGAGTTCGCGCACGTTCGGCCGCGGCCGGTAGGAGACCTTCAATTCGGGTGAGAACCAGATCAGCCCGCCCGCCTCGCGGATGCGGTAATTCAGCTCCCAGTCCTGCGCACGGATGAACTCCTCGTTGTAGCCGCCTTGGCGTTCCAGCACCTCACGCCGGAAGACGCCGAGG
>JAFAUH010000306.1 GCA_019243445.1 Streptomycetaceae bacterium
GGTGTGGGAGCTGGACGTCGACGCCGAGCTCTCCGGCGGCATCCGCGACGACGAGTCGCTGGAGGCGGCGCTGGCCACCGGCTGCAGGAGGGTCAACCTGGGTACGGCCGCGCTGGAGTCTCCCGACTGGTGCGCGCGGGCCATCGCCGAGCACGGCGACCGGATCGCCGTCGGCCTCGACGTCCGCGGCACCACGCTGCGTGGTCGTGGCTGGACTCGCGACGGCGGCGAGTTGTATGAGACCCTCGCCCGCCTCGACTCCGAGGGCTGCGCCCGCTATGTCGTCACCGACATCGCCAAGGACGGTACCTTGCAGGGCCCCAATCTCGATCTGCTGAAGAACGTGTGCGCTGCCACCGACAGGCCTGTGGTCGCATCCGGCGGCGTTTCATCCCTTGACGACCTGCGCGCTATCGCCAGGCTGGTACCAGAAGGTGTCGAAGGCGCCATTGTGGGCAAAGCGCTCTACGCCAAGGCATTCACCCTGGAAGAAGCGTTGCAGACCGTGTCGATCGCGTCGGAGGCATCCCAGCCATGACCGCATCCGGGCCCGTCCAGCCGTCCGCTCCCGCATCAGCCGCGTCCACTGCGCCAGCCGCGCCTTCAAAGGTCCGGCGCCTGTGCACCGACAGCCCATGGGAGGAGACCATAGGCTTCGCCCGCGCGGTAGCGGTCGGCGACCGGGTCCTGGTGTCGGGGACCATGCCGCTGGTGGGTGGTGTGCTCCACGGCGAGGGTGACCCTTTCGAGCAGGCCAAGGCGGCCTTCCGTAACGCGCTCGCCGCCCTGGAGGAATTCGGGCTCGGGCCCGCCGACGTCATCCGCACCCGCATGTACCTCACGCACGCCCGCGATGTGGACGCCGTGGGCCGCGCGCATAAGGAGCTGTTCGACTCCGTACGCCCGGCCGCGACCCTCGTCGTGGTCTCCGGCTTCGTCGACTCGCGCGTGCTGGTGGAGGTCGAACTGGAAGCTTACGGAGGAGCAGCGCAATGAGTGTGGCAGTACGGGTGATCCCGTGCCTTGACGTCACGGAGGGCCGTGTCGTCAAGGGCGTGAACTTCCAGAACCTGCGGGATGCCGGCGACCCCGTCGAGATGGCGAAGATCTACGACGCGGAAGGCGCCGACGAGCTCACCTTCCTTGACATCACTGCCTCCTCCGGCAACCGGGAGACCACGTACGATGTGGTGCGCCGCACCGCCGAGCAGGTCTTCATCCCCCTCACCGTCGGCGGCGGAGTGCGCAGCGCAAAGGACGTCGACCGGCTGCTGCGGGCCGGCGCCGACAAGGTCGGGGTCAACACCGCCGCGATCGCCCACCCCGAGCTGATCCGTGAGATCTCGGAGCGGTTCGGCAGCCAGGTGTTGGTGCTCTCAGTCGATGCCCGGCGCTGTCCGGAAGGCACGCTCACCCCTTCGGGTTTCGAAGTCACCACGCACGGCGGCCGCCGCGGCACGGGCATCGACGCGGTCGAGTGGGCGCACCGCGCGGTCGAGCTCGGTGCGGGCGAGGTCCTACTGAACTCCATGGACGCCGATGGCACCAAGGACGGCTACGACACCGAAATGATCGACGCCGTGCGCAAGCACGTCACGGTCCCCGTCATCGCCAGCGGCGGCGCAGGAAAGCTCGCCGACTTCCCGCCCGCGATCGCGGCGGGTGCGGACGCGGTGCTCGCGGCGAGCGTTTTCCACTTCGGCGATCTGCGTATCGCCGAGGTCAAACAGACCCTCCGCGAGGCCGGCCACCCTATCCGCTAGGCCCAGCCAGGGCCTGGCGAGGCCGGGCTACCCCCTCAGATGCCCTCAGATGCCGAGCTTCGCCTCCTTGGCCCGCTCGACCGTTTCCTTGTCGCCGTCCAGTTCGACATGGGCGGCGGACTGGCGGCCGAAGGCGAAGAGCATGAGCTCACCCGGCTCCCCGGTGACGGTGACCACGGGCGTTCCGCGATGGGCGACCACGGTCTGCCCGCTCGGGCGGCGCAGCACCAGGCCGACCGGTGACTTGCGCCCCAGCACTCGTGCCGTCTTCTCCAGCCGCGTCCACAACGCGTCGGAGAAGACCGGGTCGAGCTGGCGCGGGGACCAGTCGGGCTGGGCGCGCCTGACATCCTCGGCGTGGATATAGAACTCGACAGTGTTGGCCGCTTCGTCGACCTGCTTGAGGGAGAACGGCGACATCCGCGGCGGACCGGTGCGGATGAGCTGGACCAGCTCCTCGTACGGTTTGCCCGTGAATTCCCGGTGCGCCTTCTCAAGGCGCCCCGCCAGCTGGGGGATGACCAGACCCGCGGCTTCGGCGCGCCGTTCGCGTACCACCAGGTGGGCGGCGAGGTCGCGCGTGGTCCAGTTCTCGCACAGCGTCGGCGCGTCGGGGCCGAGGCTTTCGAGGAGATCGGCGAGGAGAAGACGTTCACGCTGAGCATGAGTCGACATAGCGTCAGCTTACGTCCCGTGCGCAGTGTGCCGCATGGCCACAGCTGCCGATGGTGAGCAGAGCGCCTTTTCCGGATCGGGCCTCGGACGGTCCACAATGGGGCTCATGCCGGATGCCTCACGCCTTGATCCTGCCGTTGCTGTCCGTCTTAAGCGGAACGCCGACGGCCTGCTCCCCGCCATCGCCCAGCAGTACGACACCGGTGAGGTGCTCATGCTCGGCTGGATGGACGATGAGGCACTGCACCGCACCCTGACCAGCGGCCGCTGCACGTACTGGAGCCGTAGCCGCCAGGAGTACTGGGTCAAGGGCGACACCTCCGGCCATGTGCAGCATGTGAAGTCCGTGGCCCTCGACTGCGACGGCGACACCGTGCTCGTCAAGGTCGACCAGATCGGGGCCGCATGCCACACCGGCGAGCGCACCTGCTTCGATGCCGACCAGCTGCCACTCGGCGATCAGTAGTACACCTGGACCAGTGACCAGTAATTACGACTAGGCTTCGCTGTCATGACGACGGGAACCGCATCCCCTGACCTCGCAGGATTCCGTGCCCTCGCCGGGGACCGCCGGGTCATCCCTGTCACCCGGCGGCTGCTTGCCGACGGTGACACCCCGGTCGGGCTCTACCGTAAACTCGCCGCCGAGCGGCCGGGCACCTTTCTGCTGGAATCCGCAGAGAACGGCCGTTCCTGGTCGCGCTACTCCTTCGTCGGGGTGCGCAGTGCCGCTGTGCTCACCGAGCGGGACGGAAAGGCGCACTGGCTCGGCACCCCCCCGATCGGCGTGCCGACCGACGGCGATCCGCTGCAGGCGCTGCGCGCCACCGTCGAGGCCCTGCACACCCCGCGCGATCTGCACTCCGACGGCGCCATGCCGCCGTTCACCGGCGGCATGGTCGGCTACCTCGGCTACGACGTCGTACTCCGTCTCGAACGCATCGGCGAGCACGGCAAGGATGATCTGCACCTGCCGGAACTGACGATGCTGCTCACCTCCGACCTCGCAGTGCTCGACCACTGGGACGGCACTGTGCTGCTGATCGCCAACGCGATCAACCACAACGACCTGGATGCCGGCGTCGACGAGGCCTACGCCGATGCCGTCGCCCGGCTCGACGCGATGGCCGCCGACCTGGCTCGGCCGCTCGACACCGCGGCGTGCGAGCTGCCCCCGCCCCGGCTGCCGGAGTACAGCCCGCTGTGGGGCGGCCCGGCCTTCCAGGACGCGGTGGAGGACATCAAGGAGCGGATCCGGGCGGGTGAGGCGTTCCAGGTGGTGCCTTCGCAGCGGTTCGAGACTCCCTGCCCGGCGAGCGCTCTCGACGTGTACCGGGTGCTGCGGGCCACCAACCCCAGCCCGTATATGTACCTGCTGCGCTTCCCCTGTGAGGACGGGGAGGTTTTCGACGTCGTCGGGTCCTCTCCCGAAGCGCTGGTGAAGGTCGAGGACGGCCGCGCCATGGTGCACCCCATTGCCGGGACTCGGCCGCGTGGCGCCACCCCCCAAGAGGACCAGGCTCTCGCCGAGGAACTGCTCGCCGACCCCAAGGAACGTGCCGAGCACCTGATGCTCGTCGACCTCGGCCGCAACGATCTGGGCCGAGTGTGCGAACCGGGCAGTGTCGAGGTTGTGGACTTCATGTCCATCGAGCGCTACAGCCACGTGATGCACATCGTCTCAACGGTCACGGGCACGGTCGGCGGTGGCCGTACCGCCTTCGATGTGCTGACCGCCTGCTTCCCGGCCGGCACCTTGTCGGGTGCGCCCAAGCCACGGGCGATGCAGATCATCGACGAGCTGGAGCCGACGCGGCGCGGCGTGTACGGCGGTGCCGTCGGCTATCTGGACTTCGCCGGCGACTCCGACACCGCAATCGCGATCCGCACCGCGCTGCTGCGGAACGGCACAGCGTACGTCCAGGCGGGCGCCGGCATCGTCGCGGACTCCGATCCCGTGGCCGAGGACATCGAATGCCGCAACAAGGCGGCGGCGGTGCTGCGGGCGGTAGCCGCTGCGAACCGACTCGGCGCCAATTCCTTGCCGGAGGCGCCCTGACCACCGGCCGATCCCGTTCAGCCGCTACCGGATTCCTGGGGAAGCCGACTCTTGCCCTATCCGGCCGAGGGCCCTCAGGGGCTCCAAGGGCCCCGCACGCCGGAGCAGCTCACCAGGTTGCGATAGTGGAGGGCGTGAGTGCCGCTGCTGTCCCCCCGCCCTGTTCCGCCGCCCCGCCGGCAGCCGGATCGCCCCGTCACGTCTCCGGTCGCCGAAGCCTCGCTGCGGCGCTGCTGCTCGGCGCCGCAGGCTCCGCACTCGTATTCCTCGCCGCGGGTAAGCCCTGGTCGACCGGCACCACCGCTTCGGCCGGCGGACAGCTGCCGGTCGCCGCGACCGGCCAGGCCGTCACCGGACTACCCGATGCACTCGCCCTCGTCGGCCTCGCCGCACTCGTCGCTGTCTTCGCCGTGCGCCGCACGGGGCGTGTGGTGGTGTCCCTCCTGCTCGCGCTTTGTGGGGCGGGCACCATCGCTGCCGCAGCAGCAGGAGCGGCCGACACCAACGCACTTGATGCCGCCGCCGCCAAGGCGAGTGGCTTGAGTGGTACGACCGTCCAGCACGTCGCACACACCGGTTGGGCCTGGGCTGCACTTCTCGGCGGTGCATTGCTGCTCGCCGCCGGGCTGCTCGCCGTCGCACGTGGCACCCTGTGGCCCGCGATGTCCGGGCGCTACGAACGGGGCGCCGACCCCGCCCGTCGGCCCCAGCGCTTCCAGAGGGCGCCCGACCCCGAGCGGCCCGAGGAAATGTGGAAGGCTCTCGACCGCGGCGAGGACCCCACCGACTGCCTCTGAGGCCAAGATCTCAGGGCCCCGGGGACGGGCGGTTCCGCCGCCGGGTGACAATGGGGGGCAGTGTTGCGCGCCACCCAGTCGGCGCAGAGCAGAATTTTCAAGGAGCACTCATGGCGGGAAACCACCACGGACACACCCCGGCCGCCTGGACCGGCGTGACCATCGCGTTCATCGGCTTTTGCATCTCGTCGGTCTTCGTGGTCATGGCGCAGCCGGTCGGCTTTTGGGCCGGGCTTGTCGTGGTTGCCCTCGGCGGCGTTGTCGGCACGGTCATGCGGCAGATGGGCCTCGGCCAGCCGCTGCCCGAGAAGGCCGGTGCGACCGGTACGGCCGGCGGCAACTGAACCGCCGGCACCTGCCAAGCGCATTCCATCAGTTCGATCAGGGGGAGAATCGATACGTGTCGCCGACGTCGCTCGATCCTGGGCCTGCATCCGCCGGAGCGCCACCGGAGCCGCCGCGCGGCTCGGCGCTGCGGCGGGCGGCCACCCCGCTGTGCTCGCTCGCCGGGGTGGCGGCGGCGTGGGCGTACGTCGCCGCGGTCAACCCGAATCACCCGGGCCACTACCCGGTCTGCCCATTCCTGTATGTGACAGGCTGGTACTGCCCCGCCTGCGGTGGGCTGCGCAGCGCCTACGCCGTCGCACACGGCCAGTTCGGCACCGCGCTCCACGACAACGTACTCGCCGTCGCCGGGTACGGCATTGCTCCGGTGCTGTGGGCGCTCTGGCTTTCCCGGGAGGTGCGTGGCCGCCCGCAGCGGATCCGGGTACCACGGGCCGTGTGGTGGGGGCTCGGCGTGCTTGTGCTGATCTTCACCGTCGTGCGGAATTTGCCGTTCGGCGCAGCTCTGGCACCGTAGAGGGGTCCGGGGTTGCTGCGCGCCGGTCCAAGTGGCCGTGGTCGGCTGTATTGGATGTACTTCTATGTGATTGTCGTTGCTTGCCGGAACGCTCCAGCGGATACCATCGCATTACCTGAGCAGCACAGATCCACCCGTCACCACCAGCCTGGAAGGGGACCGTTCGCGTGAGTGTGCTCGACGAGATCATCGACGGGGTCCGCGCTGACCTCGCCGAGCGGCAGGCGCGCGTATCCCTCGACGAGCTCAAGGAGCGGGCCGTCAAGGTGCCCGAGGCCAAGGACGGCGTCGCGGCGCTGCGCGGCGAGGGCGTCAAGGTGATCTGCGAGGTCAAGCGGTCCAGCCCGAGCAAGGGTGCGCTTGCCGCAATCGCGGACCCGGCCGGGCTCGCCGCCGACTACGAGGCGGGCGGCGCGGCCGTCATCAGCGTGCTGACCGAGCAGCGGCGCTTCGGGGGCTCGCTCGCCGACCTGGAAGCGGTACGCGCCAAGGTCGACATTCCCGTGTTGCGCAAGGACTTCATCGTCACCTCCTACCAGCTGTGGGAGGCACGCGCCTACGGTGCCGATCTCGCGCTGCTGATCGTCTCCGCCCTCGACCAGGAGGCGCTGGTCTCGCTCGTCGAGCGCGCCGAATCGATTGGCCTGACCCCGCTCGTCGAGGTGCACGACGAGGAGGAGGCCGAGCGGGCGGTGGAGGCCGGTGCGAAGGTCATCGGCGTCAATGCACGCAACTTGAAGACCCTGGAAGTCGACCGGCGTACGTTTGCGCGCGTCGCGCCGGAGATCCCTGACCATATCGTCAAGGTCGCCGAGTCGGGCGTACGTGGGCCGCACGACCTGATCGCGTACGCGAACGATGGTGCCGACGCGGTCCTGGTCGGCGAGTCCTTGGTCACCGGCCGGGATCCGAAGACTGCCGTCGCCGATCTCGTCGCCGCGGGTGCCCACCCGGCCCTGCGCCACGGCAGGGACTGACGTTCCCGCCCCGTATCATGACGACGTGCGGAGCATGCCAGCGCTCTGTCGAGGAGTGAAGCTCTTCCGCCCGCGGGCGGGGATTCCCTCCTGGATCGCTCCGGAGGGTTTGACGGCCCTTACGTCCGTCCCCGTACGACGATCCTTCCGACCGCCGGGCAGGTCAGTGATCTGCCGAGTTTCGTCAACTTGGTTATTGCTGGCGGGTGTTCGCACTTTAGAGGCCGCGCGGACAGGGAGCGCGGGTGAAGAAGCGGCCCGGAGGTCCCCCCGGCCGAAGGCCAGGAGGAGAAAGCCTCCCCCTGCCTTCGACGGGAGATCCCCCCTGGCACGCGACACTGCGGGCTCTATCCGCGCGGCCTCTTAGCAGGTGCCGCGACGCTCCGCGTCGCAAAAGCGAAGGATGCGCTTCACCTCCGCCCTGAAGGGCGGAGCACTGCACAAGAGCAAAGGCAGACCGGATGTCCACCGACTTCTTCATCCCGGACCCCGAGGGTCGGGTCCCCACTGCCGAGGGGTATTTCGGCGCGTACGGCGGGAAGTT
>JAFAUH010000096.1 GCA_019243445.1 Streptomycetaceae bacterium
TTGTCTCTGCTTAGTTTTCGTGTGGTGATTACCTCCTCCTGTGCCGTTGGCCAGGGAGTTTGTGCTTTGCGCTGAGGCGTGTGGTGTTCCTACTGTCGCCACCCATGATCCTGATTTTCTTCTCGTCCCAGGGCTGGGAGTCCTGGGACATCGAGCATCGGCCGTTGATCCCCGAGGGAATGCCCGTGCTCGTCGACGACGACCTACGCTTCGAGGACGGTCCGGCCGTGCCGCGTGCGACAGCGGTCGTGAACCGGTGGTTGCGCGAGCTCCCGGCCAGCGGGGCGCCCGCTCCGAGCTCATGGGAGAACTACGCGCGGGCGGTCAAAGAGTGGATGGAGTTCCTGGCCGTGCACGGGGTGGGGCTGTTCGACTCGCGGGAACGGTTGAAGGCGGGCCTGAGCCGGTACGCCGAGCACCGAGCCGCGGGCCCGCTGAAGGTCCGGTTCGCGGCGACGACGTGGGGTCAGCACATGAGCATCCTGTCGCTGTTCTACCGGTGGGCAATGCACGAGGAGTATGCGAAGGCCGAGCCCTTCACCTACCGCGCCGCGCGGGCCCTGTTCGCCGGGACCGGCCGGGAGGTGAAGGTGAACTTGGCGGTCCGCCGCACCCCGAAGCCGCACGTGACGATCAAGTACCTGGAGCCGGACTTCACCGAGCTGTTCCGCAACGGACTGCGCGGACTGGCACCGGACGGCTCGCAGGACACCGGCTTCCACGGGCGGGAACTGGCCCGCAACGGGGCCGTCGGCGATCTCGCGCTGGTCACGGGGCTGCGGCTGCAGGAGTTCACCTACCTGCTTCCCTGGGAGATCCCCGCCCTGCCGCCGGAGCCCACAGCGGTCCCGATCCCGTTCCCGGTGCCGGCCGGGATCACCAAGGGCAAGAAGTTCCGCACCACGTGGATCTCCTACGAGGCCCTGGCCGGGCTGCACGACTATGTCGAGCTGGACCGGGCCGCCACGACGGACGGCTCACTCTGGCGGCCGCCACGGCGGTGGGGCGAACCGCTGATGGTGACCGAGCCCGGTCCCTGGGGAGGGCTGATCAACGGGGTCCGGCGGCCCTGGGAGTCGCTGACGCCAGCCGAGCGGCGTCGCTTGGTCGCCCCGGACGGAGGCTCGTGCCTGCTGGCGGTGAAGAACGGCGGTGGCCCGTTCACTGCCTGGGCCACGGTTTTCGAGCGCACATCCGACCGGATCCGGGCCCGGTTCGAGCCCCGATTCCCGCACGTCTGGCCCCACCGATGCCGTCACACCTTCTCGATGAGGACTTTGGAATACCTGGTCACCGGGCACTACCGGCAGGCCGCGAAGCTCGTGCGGGACACCGATGCCGACGCCGCCCTGGTCTTCTACCTCAGCAAGGCCGACCCGCTGCTGGTACTTCGTGATCTTCTAGGACATTCCACCGTCCTCACCACGGAAAAATACCTCCGGCGCTTGGACACAACGCGCATCTTCCGGGAGGCATACGAAGGCGCCGGTGCCGCAGCCGGACTGACCGACGACGCGAGTGCCGATCAGGAAGCCGCCGCCGAGTTCGACGACGACATCGAGGACGGGGCTGCTTGATGCCGACCATGCTGATCGACCAACCCCAGGGAATAACCTGCGTGTTCAGCGACGGAAGCCGTGCGGCGTTCTCGCTGGACGGCCTGCCGAACCCGTTGCTGGCCCGGCAGTTGGCCACCGGCCTGGTGGACCTGATCCACCCGCACGGCACTGCGGATTCCGCGGGTACGGTCAACCATTACGCCCAGGCGATCCGGGGCATGGTGCGGACCCTGGCCGCGCAGGGCGTCACAGGCGGCCTCGACCAGCTCAGACGGGGCAGGCTGGCCGAGTATTTGATGGGATGCTCGGGCGGCCGGGAGGCATGCACCCGCGCGATGATCGAGGCGTTCGGTCAGGCCGGCGGCTCGCTGAGGGACGGCGTGCTGGAGCTCGCGGCCGGACGGAACTTCAACGTTCAGCCGAACCACCACACCCTGCCTCCCTACTCCGAGACCGAGTGGCAGCGGCTGGGAGACCTCTGCCGACGACTCGTCGAGGAGTCGTACACGGCCCACCGGAAGGCCCTGACCGCTGTTGCTCACGGCCAACACCCCGCCGAGGGCGGATGGACTCCCCGAAATCTTCGCTGGCTGCTGGCCACCATCGGGCCGGTGAACATCTCCACGTTCGGCCGCAACGTCGGCATCTCGGCCGCTCTCGTTCACCGCCGCGGCGGCTTCCATGACGCGACGCAGGCTCTGTTCCCGCACTTGGAGGTGCTCATCGCCTACCGGCTGTTGTTCGGCATCTACTCTGGCATCGTCCCCGACGGCATCGAGGACCTGGTCACGCAGGACGTCGACTGGGCCGGGGACTCCACGATCCTGCTTTCCTACATCAAGGGCCGCACCGCGGCCGAGAGCCTGAATCTGCCGCGCAGGGCCGTGCGCCTGCTGGAGCAGTGGCTGGCCCACTCCACGCTGCTGCGGAGCTTCGTTCCGCCGGACGAGGGCCGCAAACTGTGGTTGGGGCTGAGCCGGGCTGGCGGTGACCGCCGGGTGAGGCAGTTCGACCGCGTCGCCATCCAGCGGTGGGTGAAGCGGCACCAGCAGGTCGGAGACGACGGGCAACCCTTGAAGATCCACCGGTCCCGGATCCGCACCACGCACGAGGCGATGCGGGATAAGAGCTCGTGGACCGGCAGCGGCCGGGCCACCATCGACCCGAACCACACCCCCGCTGTCGAGGGCGACCACTATCTGACGGCCGCGACCCCCGCCCAGCAACGGGCGGTCGAGGCCGTGATTGAAGATGCCCAGCATGACCTGCTGCGCAGGTCGCATCCGCCGACGGTGATCACCGAGGAAGAGGCCGCCGTCCTAGCCGAAGGCTATCCGCAGCTCGTGGCGGACCTTGCTCTCGACGACGAGGTGATCGCCGAACTCGTGAGCGGACAGCGGGATGTGTTCACCGCCGCATGCGGCGATCAGCTGTCCGGACTTCACGGCCCGAAGGGCAAGCCCTGTCCGGCCCGCCCCTGGGTCTGCCTGTTGTGTCCCCTGGCGGTGTTCGCACCACGGCATGCAGTCAGCCTGCTGCGGCTGAAGGCGTTCTTCTCCCGGCAGTGGCAGCAGATGCCCGCCGCCCACTTCATGGCGGTCTTCGGCCCCTACGCCGCCCGCATCCAGCAGGTCCTGGACCGCTTCGATCCGGCCGTGGTCACCTCGGCCGCCGCACACGTCACCGACCGGGACGACGAACTTCCCCTGCGACCCGAGGAGATGACCGCATGAACACCGCTCTCGCACCCGCCTTTGACGGACACTCTGCCGTCTTTGCGGGCGCCGATGTCTGCGACGAAGCTGGCCTGGCCCTTCCGGACAACGCCGCTCGCCCCGCGTTCGAGGACGACATCTGGGACTTCACCCACGTCATAGGCTTGCCGACCCAGTTGAGCCCCTCGCTGAGGCGCTTCGACTTCACCCTGATCAAGGACTCGCGTTGGCGACTGGTGGCCAAGGAACTGGTCCTGGCGATGCTCGCACCCCGTCACCGGACGGTCGCCATCCTGCCCCGCGCCTTCCGCAACCCGCTCCATGTCACCAGTTGCCGCGGCCGTCTCGACGAACTCGTCCGCTTCTTCAACTGGTTGGGCGAACGGGCGGCCGGCGGCCTGCAACAGATCACCACCCGGGACTGCGAGGCATACCTGGCCCACCGCCGCTACGTGCTCGATGAGGACGGAGCCGTGATCGGCGAGAACAGCCACGCGACCAGGAGATCCGCCGCCCAGGTCGTTGTCGACCTGGTGAACTACCGCGACCTGTTCACCGCCGACCGCGTTTCCGCCGAGCTGCGGCCCTGGGGCGGCGCCACCGCCTCCGCCGTCGCCGAGATGCCCAGCGGCCGAGATGAGAATAAGACCCAACCGGTCGCGGACGACATCATGCAGCCGATGCTCGCGGCCTCGCTCTATCTGATGTCCACACTGGGCCCGCACGCCGTCGACCTGGCACACAAGATCCGCGAATCCGACCTTCACTCGGCACGGCGAGCCCAAGGACTCCGGCGCGTCGGCCCCAAGAACCGCGTCCCGGTCCGAGAACTCAACGAAATCCTCGCCGAGTACACGCGAACGTGCACAGCCCTGCCCATGTTGGAGGACCATTACATCGCGAAACGCCTGGAAAAGGGCTGGGCCGAGGACGATCCTCTTCTCCCGGTGGCCATGGGCACCCTCGCCCGCCGGGCCGGGCTGAGCCAGTTCTGCCACCCGTGGCTGCCCACCATGAGGCCGGCGTTGGAAGCTGTCCACGCACGGGTCGGCGTCGAGAGACCGTTCGGCCGCGACGCGGACCCGGCCCGCGCAGTCGACGGAACATCGTCAGTGCCCTGGACCCTGCCACTATCCCGACTCCAGGCCGTCGCCCTGGTCGGCATCGTCCGCACTGCCGCGATCATTACCGCTGCCGCCGTCTCAGGCATGCGCGCGAGTGAGCTGATGGAATTGCGCATCGGCTGCCGACGACCGCCCGAAGAGTCCGTCCCGGGCCTTCCGCGCTACCGGATCGCCAGCAAGATCGTCAAAGGGCAGCCGCTGGGCGGCACCGCCGACGAGTGGGTCGTCATCGAGCCGGTCTATCGCGCGATCGAGCTCCTCGAGCAACTGCACGACGCCCCGGCAGAAGGAGCCCTGCTGATCGGCAGGTTCTCCTTCAACGTCCGCTTCAAGTGGTTCAAGAACTGGGCCAACTCCGAAGCCGGCCAACGACTTGGCCTGGCGACGATCCCCGAGGGACCAGTCAACTTGCGGATGCTGCGGAGGACTTTGTCCCTGGAAATGGCCTACCGGCCCGGCGGCGTCCTGGCCACCAAGATCCACATGAAACATATCGCCGTGGCCACAACGGAGGGCTATGCCTCGCGCCCTGGCGGGGCCCAGGCCGAGCTGTTGGCTGAGGTCAACAAGCACGAGAGCGAGCGCAATCTCCAGCTGGTACTGGAAGAGTTCCGAAACTACCAGGACGGCGTTCTGCCCGCCGGTCCCGGCGCCCGCAGCCTCACCGAGTTCTTCGCCGGCATCGACACCCAGCTCAATGCCGCCTCGGCCACGGCCCCGAAAACCCAGCGCAACGACCGAGACGTCCTCAACCTCCTGACCAAACGCGCCAACGTCCTGCACCTCGGACCGGCGAACTACTGCTGGTTCACCGACCCGTCCCGGGCACTCTGCCTCAAGCTGGCCGGCACCCCGACGGCCGACCGTCCGCTGGTCGGGATGTGTGACTCCGCCCGCTGTCCGCAGGCCACCCATCACCCCTGCCACCGGCCTGTCTGGGCCGAGCACACCGAACGCACCGAGATCTTCCTCGGCCAGCTCGGCACCACACGCAAGACCGAACGCACCCGGCTCCAGGCCGACTACGACCGAGCCCTCCGCGTCGTCGCCGAGATCGACGCCGCCAACACCAAGGACGAGGAGTCCGCATGAGAATCTCCGCAGCCCAGCGGACCGAAAACGAGAACCGCATCCGGGCCGCCATGGACCGGCTCCTTCGCGGCGAGATCCCGCCCGGCGGGAAGTGCGACATCAAGACCCTCGCCAACGAAGCGGCGGTGGACCGCACCGCGTTCTACGGCACCCGCCCCTACTCTCACCTCCGTGTCGAGTTCGAACGACGACTGAACGCCATGCGCGAGGCCGGCGAGATCCCCGATCCTCGCGAGGCCCAGATCGCCCGGCTCAAGGCAGAGAACGCCAAGCTCCGGGAACGACTTACCCAGTCGGAACAGACGACCAACGATCTCACCGACTTCCGCAACCAGGCCCTGGCCCAGCTCGCCGCCCAGCACGAGGAGATCGTCCGACTCCGCGAAGCCGCCACCGCACGAGCGTCCGTCACACGACTACCTGCCGCTCGCACCACTGTGATCGGCACCTGCAGTTGAACACCCTCAAAGAGATGCAGGCCGGAAACGGTCATGGGGTGGGTGACGGGGCTTCCTGCCGGACGGCACGGTTGAACGCGCGCCAGAGGTCGGCGACGCACACGGCGACATCGCGACCTGCGGTATCCACCACAAGGCGCTCTCGGTGCCAGGGCTCGTACTCACGATTGACAATGGCGTCCCAGCTCGGCAAGGCGAGGTCCGGGATGTCGACGATGCGATGCTCGGCCCGGCGGCGATGCTCGATGGCATCGGAGCAGACAATCTCGGCCTCGACCACGGGGACACCGGCTCGCCCGGCGACGTCCCGCCAAGCATCGCGGGTGACGGCGATAGGGCTGACGGACTCGGCGATCACTGTGAGCCCCTGCCGCAAATGCTCCTCGGCCAAGGCGTATGCGACGACGTATCCGACCGGGCCAAGAGGCTGGGCAGCCAGCCCGGAACGGACGATTGCCTGCTCGATGGTGTCCACGCGCAGGTGGACGGCGTCGATCCGCCGAGCGAGGGCTCGTGCCAGAGTCGTTTTTCCCGTCGCTGGCAGGCCACAGATGATGACGAGCATGGGCCCATCGTGTCTGACGTCGCCGGGGCCACGGCGGAAGCCGACTCAAGGACATCCACGAGGCCAGAGTGATCTCCATCACAAGAAGATCCGTCCAATGCAACACTCCAGACGATCTACGTCGCGAATCCCGGCCTTCGTCCCGGCCCAGCTCAATCGCAACATCCGTCCACCGCACACGGCCTCTGCGGACACAAG